>JBDGPI010000156.1:0-9072 GCA_042219765.1 Salsurabacterium abyssinicum (SeqCode) | reverse complement strand
CCGGATAATTTCAATTCGTTTTACGCTGGAAGGATCAATGTTGTGCAGATCTCGGGCTCCGTCCCGCATGGGAGTCGTCTGAGGGACACCGTCAATTAACGTCAGGAAGTCCCGACCCCTGAGGGTCTGCGCAAAGTTACTCATGGATTGATTCGCCGGGCCGACACCGGGAACGTGTTTGCCAATGACTTCTCCGAGGTCCCCGGAAATTGCCATTTCGTCCTCGATGTCTTCCTTTGTCAGGACCGTTACGGATTCCGGAAGCTGTTTCTGACTTTTCTCGGAACGGGTTGCTGAGACAACCACGTCCTGTAGTGATTGTGGTTTATTGATCTCTTCATCGTCCTCACTCTGAGCAAACAGAGCGGTCGGCATACTTAAGCAGGGAACGATAAGCAATAACGCAACTAACGAAGTTACCTTAGATTCGGCCAAACTAAAAGGGGATAATTTACCCATGGTGCGAAGCATCACTGATGAAACCTCCTGAGATGAAATGTGAAATTGATTAAGGTAAAGCAATGAAGACGTGCGGAAGGAATTACACGGAGCTAATGCCGTAATCTTCCCTTTTTCTGAAAATGAGTCTCAATTTTATACCAAGCGGTTTTATACCGTCAACCGTTGTTACGCTTCGTCGAAGTCAGGCATCAACTCCCCAGGAAATGTTTTTCGGGAACTCTTCTTCAATTGCGGTATAGCCGTTCTATTAGCTCGTGGCGGACCATGCGGCGGTAGCTTTCAATTAGAACCGTCTCGGGCAAGTAACCCAGAACCAGGCACAAAATACGTGTTTTCCCGTTCGTGATTACACCGGGTAGCCCTCGGTCTCCGTTCGGTAGCCAGTTACCGACCGTCAATACGAGCCGAACCAGCAAAGGCAAGCCCGGATGTTTAATCAAACACGAAAGAAACCGCTCGCGGCGGTCCGCCGAGGTTGTCCTACCGCTTCGTCCCGGTCCGCTGTTCGGGTCCGTGACCGTCGTTGGTTTGGCCGTCTCGCCGGTCGCCGGATTATTACTTCGAGTAGAATTCGACGATGAGGCTTTCATCGATGTCAACCTCGTCAATTTCCTCACGCTCGGGGTTACGCACCACTCGTCCGCTGGCCCGACCGGTGTGGGTGAGCCACTCCTTCAGGCCGGTCTGCTGGGTGATCGACATCGTTTCAACGACCTGTTCGTTGTCCTTCATCCGGTCCTTGAGTTCAAGGTTATCGCCCGGTTCGATCCGGTAGGAGGGGATGTCGATGGTCTCCCCGTTGACCAGGACGTGGCCGTGGTTGACGTACTGGCGACCCTGCCGGCGGGTCCAGGCCAGGCCAAGGCGCGTGATTGCACTGTCCAGTCGACGTTCCATCAGAACCAGTAAATTCTCACCGGTTTTACCGGACTGCCGCTCGGCTTCCTCAAACGTATTGCGGAACTGATTTTCGAGGACGCCGTAGACACGCTTGACCAGTTGCTTCTCGCGCAGTTGCCGCCCGTACTCGGACTGCCGGTTAAAACTGCCGTGCTGTTCGCCGGGGGGTCCCTGTCGATTGTCGAGAGCACACTTGCCGCGCAGGTGAAGCGTCTGGCCCTCCCGCCGGCAGAGCCGGCACTGCGGGCCTGTGTAGCGTGCCATGGTTACCCCGAGACCCCCTGAGGAGCTTGTTCCTCGACGTGACGGTCAAGCACCGTCTCGATGGTGTTGTCGTCCACGTCCAGGTAACGGACTTTCTCCGGTAGAATGGTGATGCTCGGACCGTACTCGAAAGCGTTACCGCAGTTGCAGAAGTTTATCGAGGCGTAAGGGTACAACTCCCGCTGCCGCAGTCGTGTCTCCATCCTTTCGATGATGGATTCGGTCTCTTGATCGGGGGTGTAATGACCGTCGCTGCGCTTCTCGTAGCGACCACAAATGACGAGTTCAACCGGATCGATGCTCAGTGACACATCTTGCATACCTGTGAAATCCTCCAGAACAAAGAATTTTTGGTGCTACCGTTGTGCGTCAGAAAAGGGGGCCGGCGGCTTCAATAAGGGACAGAAGCCGCCGGTCGTTATCCGATTTCTCATTACAGGAGTCTGTTTCAAGGTTTTGGTGTAGATTGACTCCGGTCCCGAGTAATCTGCTCAGACTGGACGTCCAGACAAAACCAATCGGACACGGAAGCCGGCCCGCTGCATCGGGGGAAGCAGTATTTACTGGCTACAAATCGCTCGTGCGGAGGTCCCGAAGCAGGGACTGCTGGTTGACGTCAAACCGATCGCTTAGGTCGGAAATCGTGTCGTCACGGCCGATGACACAGATGCCGGCCGACCCGGTCTGGTATTTCAGTAAATCCATCAGTGCCGTTGGCGACAGGTCGACCAGTTCACCGACGGTTGTGTCGGTGGTGATGGTCGGGTTTGCAACTGAGGTCATATCAAGAACCCTCCGGGGGAGGTTGAAATCAATTCGAACAACACAGATGTAATGACAACCAGATGGTTCAGCCACTTTCGCCTTTATTGAAAATGAGTCTCAATAATATTTATTTCGAGTAGACCATATCGAGAAAGAACAATCGTTGTCAAGGGTTTGTTGAATGTGAGTCTCAATTACTAAAGGAGGCTTCCGGACCGTGACGGTGCCGGTGCGGTTCCCTGGTGGCCGATTTCCCTAATTCAGTGGGGGACCCGTCCTTGTGCTTCCATCGCAAACTGGAGGTACTGGGTCTGATAACAATTGGGGTTGAAGCCGTTTCCGTGAGTAAAAAGAAAGTAATTAGCGCGTAAGTTTTATCAGTGGAAAAAATTAGCAGGGATTGGGATTATTACTCTATCGGAAGGGTTTTGAAAAATAGACATAGGAGGATTGGACTGGCTGATGTGGGTTTGAGTGCGGTGGGGATGGTTGCGTTTTGTAAGTGAGACGTGACTGATTGATTCAGTTCCGGGTTTGGTGAGGCGGTGAGACGTTCAGTCCTCCCCGGGGGTGAATTTCATCTCGATGGCAAGCAGTCCAAGAAAATTATTGACGGCGTGAGCCGTAACCGGGGCCCAGAGGTTGTACCCGGTGTACTGAAAGAGGTAGCCAAGGACGAACCCCATGCCGATGGCGTAGATTCCGTAACCGATGCCTTCCTTCCCCCAGATATGGATCAAACCGAAGAGCACGCTGGCAAGGACGATTCCGAATTCCATCTGGAGCCAGCCCCGGAAGAGAATTTCCTCACCGAGACCGGAAAGTACCGAGATGAAGATGATGTCCTCAACGTCAAGTGACGGAATTCGACTGAGCAACGATTCCTTGAAGGGTTTGAAAATGTAACGATAAAGGGGGTTGCTTTCACCGCCGGGGTACAGGAGGAGAAGATGGGTTAGAAATAGACCCACTCCGCCTGCCAAGCCGACAAAAATTGCGTCAGGGTTGAGAACGATAAGCGGTTTCCACGCAACCCCGCTCCAGGTACCAAACGCCAGGCCCAATAGGGCAAGGCAGGCTTCGAACAGAAGCGTTATGGTGACGAAGCGGTTGCGGAAGTCCCCCTCGTCAGCGAGGTCGGGTTCGTCTTCGGGGTCGGGTTCCTCCGGGGGGAAGGACCCCCCCGAGAAAGGATCCTCGGACTCGTTGGTCATGTAATGAGGCTGCTTATCCGTTACGCCGCTCGAAGTCTTTCATGTGGTCGGCGAGGGTCTCGACGGCCTCCATCGGAAGGCCGTTGTACAGCGAGGCGCGGCAACCTCCAACCGATCGGTGACCCGATAAGCCGATCATGCCTTTGTCCTCGGCTTCCGAGAGGAACTGCTCCTCGAGGTCCTCGCTGGGGAGCCGGAAGGTAATGTTCATTCGTGATCGACTTTCCGGTTCGGCGGCACCTTCGTAGAAGTCCGTTCCGTCGATTATGTCGTAAATTTTATCCGATTTTTCGTGCGACCGTTCTTCCATGGCCTCGACTCCGCCGTGGTCCTGTACCCATTCCAGTACCAGGTTCATTCCGTAAATGGCGAAGGCAGGAGGCGTATTGTAAATCGAATCCTTCTGAATATGGGAATCGTACCGGAGCATCGTCGGTACTCCGTCAGGGGTCCTCTGCGTTAACTCATCCTTGATCACCACAAGCGTGACCCCGGCGGGACCCATGTTTTTCTGGGCACCACCGTAGAAGGCCCCGAAATCCTCCACGTCGAAGGTCCGGGCCATAATTTCCGAGGACATGTCGGCGACCAGTGGGACTTCGCCGGTCTTCGGCAGGTCGGGCCACTGGGTCCCCTGGACGGTTTCGTTGGAGCAGATGTGCACGTAAGAAGCACTCGGATCGACCATGCTTTGGTCGAAGTCAGGAATGTGGTCGAAGTCCGAGTCCTCGCTGCTGGCCGGGACCTCGAAATCGATGTCCTGGATCTCCAGCTCGGTGATTTTCTTGCCGGACCAGCGACCGGAGTTGACGACCTGAACGATTCCGTGCCCCGGTGCGAGGTTCATCGGGAGCATCGAAAACTGAAGGCTCGCTCCCCCCTGGAGCAGCAGAACGTGGTAATTGTCGGGAACCCCCAGCAGATCCCGGACCCGGTCCTGGCATTCGGCGACCAGGTCCTCGAACTGGGACGAGCGGTGACTGACCTCGAGAATTGACGTTTTGCTGTCGCGAAATTGAATGAACTCGTCACGGATCCGCTTCAGCACAGTTTCGGGCAGGACACAGGGTCCCGGGTTGAAATTGTAACCCCGGTCGTCGGGAATGAATTCCTCAAGTTCGGGCTCAACAGTCGTTTGAGTTGTCATGGGTTGAATCCTCCAAGGGTAAGTTGATTAAACGGGCTAATCCTAACGTTTACCCACCAAAGAATAAAGCAGACTGGGACGTCGGTCGCCTGGTGGTCGCCTTGACCGGCGGTTTCGACAAAAGTGAGTCCCCTGGATTAGCGAGAGGAGGAGCGATATTCGAGGTGTTCGACCAGGGCCTCAACTGAGGGATCCAGTTGACCGAGTTTCTTGCCGATTATAATTCCATTCCGTTCCAGGACGACGGTGGCGGGAAGCGTTGGAAAGTCCCTGACGAAAAACGTTTTGTAAAGTGATTGATCGTTGTCCGGTACGACCGGAAGCGTGAGGTTGTGGTTGGATAGAAAAGAACGGATGGTTCCGGAATCCTCACCCAGGTTGATTGTGAGAACCCGAAGTTGGTCCCGGGAAGTACGCTGATTTAGTTCCTGCAGCACTGACATCTCGTCCCGGCAGGGGATGCACCAGCTTGCCCAGATATTTAGAACGGTGTAGGCGGAGGAATCCGTCAGGTTTTGCCGCTGGCCATCGAGTGTCCGAAGGGTTTTAACGGGAGATTTTGCCGGTGAGTCGGGTTGAATTCCGAGAGCCTCAAGAACCGGTTCACTGGCTTGGACCGGAGGCGTAATCAATACGAGTGCGAGCCATAGCAGGACAATAGTACCGATGGTGTCAGTTCGCATTATTCTCGCATGCTCCCGTGGACTCCGTTATGTGATTAGGTATCCACGGGCCTGTCGTTCTCGTACGTGAACCGTTCGTTGCCGTCGACTTTATGGATGCGGATCTTGTATGGTTTGAGTTTGCCGTTCTCGGGTTTCATCCAGAAGTCAAGGTCCAGAAGATCGTGGTCCTCGCTGTTTTTGACAGTGAAATTGGTACAGGCAAAGTAAATTGTCTCGCCGTCCCGTTTGATGATTCGGACTGGATGAAGCTTGGAGAAACTCAAGCGCCAATCTCGGTCCAGTTCTTTGTCGTAGATGTAAAAGAAGCCATTTTTGAGCTGCTGGTCCCTGGTGATGTAGGAACGGATCGCCGTTTTGATTTCCTCCGCCGTAAACGTTTCTTCCTGACGGTCGGTGGCGTCCTGGTGATGTTCTTCTCCGGCGTGTTCGTGGTGTTCGGTCCCACTACCGGGGTGTTCTCCGGCGTGTTCGGCGGCCAGGGAGAAACCCGTACCAAGTGTAATGACAAGTCCGAATAAGCCTATGATCTTGAAGTGACTCGACCAACTAAGGTTCATGCTTGAACCCTCCCGGGAAATGAAGAGACTTTGATAAGATCGTGACAATCAGTGACTCAAGAAACTTACTATAATTTACTTCAACCTTCGTGACGAGGTGAGTGCAAACGTTGAATAATCTTACGAAGTCGCTTTGTCGCTACCCTATCGTCAAACTCTCGGTTGGCGTTATGCTGGGATTACATCTTTGGCTGGTGTCCGTCGGAACCACTGCCGGCGCGGGTTTTTCAACGATTCCATCCTCCGCAGGCGCGCTTGCCTCCGAACGAACAGTTGAATTTACCTACCGGACCACCGTGGAACTTCCCGACACAGGCTCGGCAACTGCCGTGCATATTCCAATGCCCCAGGGGACTCCGTGGCAGGAAATTTTAAGTGTGTCCCTCTCGAGGAATCCGAAACCTGATATCTACTACGATCAGACTTACGGCAATAAAATTTTGCGTTACGAATTTGAGTCTCCCGACGGGGAAATCATTACCCTCAAGCAGGTCTATCGGGTCAAACGGACAAACCGGGTTGGGTCGCTGGAGGCAGACGTACCCGATAGCCCGGTTTTAAACGGGACCTATTATTCCCGGTACCTCACTCACCACCAGTACATGCAGACCAACGAAAAAATAAAGCAGATTGCTGGCGGGCTTCGTAAATCGTCGCTGCACTATTCCGATCGGCTGCGGTCGGTGTTTGACCGGGTGCGGGGAATGATGACTTACGATAAGAGTGGCCGAGGTTGGGGCAAGGGGGATATTCGGTATTGTTTAAAAGTTGGGAAAGGGAATTGCACGGACTTTCATACGCTTTTTGCTTCAATTGCCCGTGAATTAAGAATTCCGAGTCGTTTCGTCATGGGGTTTCCGATTCCTCGCAATCGCTCCAGGGGAACTATCGGGGGGTACCACTGCTGGGTGGAGTCCTACCGTCCCGGGGATGGGTGGTTTCCAATGGATATCTCCGAGGCCGATCGCCATCCCGACCTCGTTGATTTTTACTTCGGTCAACTCGACGCCGACCGTCTGCAGTTCACACGCGGAAAAAACATCCCACTGTCCAACGGGGAGAGGGTCAATTACTTAATTTATCCGAAAATAACCGGTAACAAGGCCACCTCAGTTAAAACTCGCTTTCATTTTCGGAATCTTTGACCGCAAAGTGTTATTTTAGTGATACCGAGGTGTTTCTCAGGACGGTCAGGAATGACGGAGACCAATGTTACCGGAGGGGATTGGGATTGTACGTTCCGGACGGTTTTTGATGGGAGTTTACCCCTTACTTGATCGCCCTTATTGAAAAGTGAGTATTGAATGATGGGGGATCATAAACGCACGCAACCGTTTCGAGGGCCTGTTTGATCAATGTCTTAAAACCCGACAGGTTTGGATTGTCGGTTCGTCGGTATTGTATTTCTACTTCACGGTATCCCAGAGACTCGAGATGCTCGGCGAGGGGTTCCGGATCAATCCCGGGCTCCTGAGTATGGTAATATTCGGCCAGATCCCCCCGGCTGTCACCGAAACCACTCCTCCCCAGATGAATCAGCTTAAACAGGGGGAAGTAAAAACGAACCAGGTAATAATTCGGATCGTGACCGGTGTACAGACGACCGCCTTTCTTGAGTACCCGACTTGCCTCCGTCAGGAACTTTTGGGGAGCCGGTGTATGATGCAGCGTGGCGTAGAGTGAGATCATTTCGAAGGATTCGTCGGGAAACGGCAGACTCAGGCCATCACCAGCGAGGAAACTGGCATCGCTCTGTTCGTGGGCTTGCTTCAACATATTAACGGAGACATCAACGCCGACCACGGTTTCAAAGAGATCCTCCGCCAGGCGAACGACGTTGCCCGTACCGCAGCCAATGTCCAGGAACATGTCCTTACCATTGCCCAGATCCTCGAGAAAATTACGAATTGATCGTTGCCTGTGCGGACTGAATAGACTCTCGTTTTCACCGTAGGTTTCGGGGTCAATCGAATCATGATGGTTTTTGTTGGCGTCCCGAACCTCATCAGCAAGCGACAAAGTTATTCAGTCCTTTTCTCTGGACTGAGGCATTTCAATTTCCTTAACCGTAGAGTCCGAGTCGATGTAAAAAGACCAGATGGATGAGTTGGTATCGTGGGGAAAAGTAAATAATGGCTGGGCCGCCAGGATTCGAACCTGGAGTCACGGGACCAAAACCCGCTGCCTTACCATTTGGCTACGGCCCAAGCATTAAATGCCTAAAAGGGTACGTCTTAGGAGCCTTGCTGTCAAAGTGAAGGTCCTTTCGGCAAAAGAATTCAACTCAATGAACGGTTAACCTGGCTCTGAGTTCCTCGTAGGTTGCTTCGCCGATACCAACCACAACGGTAATATTTCTGACGGTGTCAAATCCATCCTCCCGCTGGCGGTAATCAATGATCCGGTCCGCGAGGACCGGACCGATGCCGGGTAGTTCTTTGAGTGTCTCTCGATCGGCATTGTTTAAGTCGATCTTTTTCGTGGACTCCGCCGTGTCCTCGGTGGCTTGTTTGTACGGCCGGAACCGTATGAGGTCCTTGTTTGAGAGGGTCCTCGTACCGCTTCGGACGTTCCTCAGTGCCCGCCGGGTGGGTATCGTTAACGTTAACCCTTTGTAGAGTTTCTGGTTCCAGCGTAAACCGTCGGTGATGGCCCCCTTGTTTAAGCCTCCCGCTCGTTTAATCAGGTCAGTTATTGTACTATCAGCCGACAGTTCATACCGGCCCGGGTTTTTAATGCCTTCCCCAATAATTTTAACCTCTACACCGGTTTTCTCCGGAGCCTTCGTCGGGGTGGTATCCGACCGGGGCAGACCCACGACAGTTTTCGTGCGGGGAAAGGGCGGTTCATGCGGTAACTTCAGGTAAAGACCGAAACTGAAAGCAGCAAGTACAGCCAGGGCTGTTACAAGAAGGTTGCGGGAGTCGGGCGTCAGGGGTTGGATGATTCCTCGTCCAGCCGGACTCGGTTTTCCAGGGCCTTGGAAAGTGTCATTTTGTCGGTGTACTCGATGTCACTACCGACGGGTAGTCCGTAACCGAGGTGACTGAGTTCAACGGGATACCCCTCCAGGCGGT
>JBDGPI010000155.1:0-2515 GCA_042219765.1 Salsurabacterium abyssinicum (SeqCode) | reverse complement strand
ACATTATAGGGTGTTAGAAGGAAATTGTATCGTTGGATCAGTTAAAGGTGAGAAACATTGACAGTACTGGATGTAACGCAAGAAAACGGTTATTCGTCCTCGGACGATTCCCCTTCATCGAAAAACTCCGATTCATCCACGATAACCTTGCGGGCTTTGCTTCTTTCTGTGCCTCTTCAGAGGGGTTCAGCACCCAGTAAATTTAATAGCCAAATGATAAATCTGTATTTCCATATAACTGAGGAGTCTGAGTATATGCTACTCCTTTGATACGTGATTGTTTATCGACATTTGATTTTAGATAGGTTATTAAACTATCTCCTTCTTTTTTTAAGTATTCCTTTCATCAGAAAATATGAGAAAAGGCGATTTTTTTTGTCTTCATATGCGTTTGATAATTGATTTGATTTTCCTGCTGTAATTATTGTCATATTCCCCGGCACTCTCTTTTCTTGCATGGCCTGAACCGTCCTACCGGCCGGAGCGACACCTTCAAAAATTTGCTGGTCAGGAGATGACTGACCTGAAAAGCAGGCATCAATGAAGGCATAAGCTCTACCAACATCGGAATCCTTAATCTTTTGATAAATACGACTTAACTTAAAATCTGGATCCTTGTAGGCTCCAACCACAGCATCTTTTGGTAAGATATATGCAGATTTTCCCTTTTCTCCGGGAACTCCATGTCCTGCATAATAAATATAGAGTGTATCATTTTCTTCAAGACGGTTTAGTAAAGTAGATATCCTACCTCTTAGGACTCCTGCAGTGGCATTCTCTGAAACATGAATTATATTTTGCTCAGGGACTCCTAATCTTTTGTGGGCCAATTTGGTGAACAATTCAGAAGATACATCGGCAAAAGTGTCAATGGCCATTAAGAATTGTGCAGATCTGGCCATTTAGCGTGTGCATTTTCGGACACGATTTTTGTGCATAATCGGACAGGGCTTGTGCATTTTCGGACACGTTTTTGTGCACGAAAAAAAGAGGCCCCTCTCCGGGGATTCAGCGAGGAAGTCAGGTATCACCTCCCGTCATGTTCGTTTCTTTCAAGTCCTTCAAGCGGTAGCTGTCTCCTTCCATGTTGAACAGGTGAACATGGTGAAGCAGTCGGTCCAGAATGGCCGACACCACCGTGGCGTCATCAAACAACCCCGACCATTCCTGGAAGGGACGATTGGACGTCAGGATGATGGACTGGGTTTCGTAGGCCTTGTTGACCACCTGGAAGAAGTGATCCGAGGCCGTCTGGTCCATACTCAGATACCCCAACTCGTCGATAATTAACAGATCGTGGTTATTGAACTTGTTGAGCCGTCGTTTCAGCGTACCGTCTGCCAGGCACTGATACAGGGTGTCCACGAGCTGCTCGGCCGTAATGAATCGCACGGAGTGTCCTTCGTTGACCGCCCGTACGCCCAGCGCAATGGCCAGGTGCGTCTTGCCGATGCCCGGTGGGCCCAGAAACACAACGTTCTCGGCCGCCTCGATGAATTGAAGCGACGCCAGTTTTTGGATCTCTGTTTCATCCACGGACGGCTGTTCGCCGAACTCAAATCCGTCGAGCGTCTTCTCGTCCGGGAACTTCGCCTGAGTAAGCCGTCGCTGGCGTCGGGTTTCATCCCGGGCGGACACTTCCTTCTGTACCAGGTGGTTTAAGGCCTCCAGCGGGTGCTCGAATCCCTCCAGTTCTTCTTCGAGTTCATCGGCTTCCAGCAGATCCCGCATGTTGCGAAGCTTCAATCGCTTGAAACCCTCCAACAGTTCGTGTTCGTCGACGGGCGTGGTCATTGGGACATCACCCCCGCCGCGTTTTCATAGTCCTCGGTGGTCCGGGTCTGAACCTCAATGGACGGTCCCGTGTATCGAGCGTTGGACGGCTGTTTACGAGGATCGTCCGGAAGGCTGTTTGGATCCTCATGGGACTTTTGAAGAATGTTCTTCACGGTCCCGTAGCTGTATTGGCCGAACTCATCGGCCCGAACCATGGCCTCGTGAATGGCCTCCGTCTCCCAGTCCTCCCGTAGATCCAGGATGTTTCGAGCCTGTTCTCGAAGGTGACCGTTTCGCTGGTGGGCCAGACCCTTAAGGAAGTCCGATGCCACCTCTCCCAGGGATTCAAACTCCTCCTGGAGTCGGTTTGTCCGTTTTCGGGCCCCGCAGGGTCGATCCTCGTAGTGGTCCTCGTCCATCACCAGCTGACCGCGTTTGTGGCATCGTTCATGGGTCGTTACGTGTTCATCGTCCACGTAGACCTCGATGGTGTCGCGTTGCACGCGAAGCTGGGCCTCGCTTCGAGCAAACTCATGGGGCACGGTGTACTGGTTGGTTTCAAACACGAACGTCGAATCCTTGCGGATCTGACGGGTTAGCGTCTCATACACCTGAATGTCCCGCTTCGGTAGCTTACCCAGGGCCGGTTGTTCGGCGCTAATCCGATCATTGGGTTTCTCGTGGGTGACCGAATGGTTCTTTTCATTGGCCCCCTCGTCGCACCACCGTATCGCCCGGC
>JBDGPI010000154.1:7644-16196 GCA_042219765.1 Salsurabacterium abyssinicum (SeqCode) | reverse complement strand
GAAATGGAATTATTTCACTCTCACGAAGCTCCCGATCGTATCCGCCTTCCTGTTTAGGGAAATAGGATTCACAGAGTACTTTCGATAACGGGAGTATGTTTGTGAGAAATAAAATCAAAGGACAGGTGACAGGTTCCCTATTCACTACCCATACTTCCGATAAGTTACGTTATGTAAGACTCGGGCGTTAGCTCTCGAACTCAAAGTCATAGCATGGTTTTGCGGAAAAATTCTTTCCGTATTTCGGCATGACTTGCTTGAATACACGGACTGTGTTGAATGATTCCGGCTAAATGACGTTTCTTCATAGCGGCAACTCCGTTGCGATGCGATCATATCGGAACTTCCATTGGTCCTGATCATCCTTGTATTGAATCTCCTTCAATGAAAAGTATTGAATTTTCGGACCGTTTTTGACGGTGTCGCATCCGAATTGTTGTTTCGTTACGTGTTTGACGCCCGTCTTTAAAAAAATTCGTTATCTTTGCGCCTGGCTCTTTCCGGAGGCCTCTTAGAGCCATTTGTTTTACATCACCGGTGGTTCAGCCTTGCTGGAACGGCTCATGGCCGCTTTGATACGAACATCGGAGTGTGTCGTATCGGTGACATTGCATTGTTTAAATTGATTCATAATTGAGGATGACCGAGAAAGATTTGATGTCACATTAACGGATTGACTTTGAGCCGTTTTGGTGTATCTTCACATCGTGTTTATTTTCAGCCGTTATTGAACCGTGTAATTTGAAACACAGAGGGTCTTAACACTCCCTTCATTGTTATAATCCGTTTTACGAGTAACAGTCCAGCCGGTCGGGGAAACCCTAACGATAATCATACGGGGGTTAAGGTAATGTCGTATTCCGGTTCAGCTGTACCCATTCTGGTCCGTGGATACCGGTCATTTGACTTATCGGAAGTAATGAACTTCGAGGAGTAACCACACCATGGATTTACACACCTATCAGGAAAAGTACCAGCAGCTTGTTGAGCTGGAACAGGAAGAGGAAATGAGTCGGCACGAGGAGGAAATGAAGAAACTCAGCGGTGAGGAACGGGAGCGTCAGGGCCGCTGTCTGCTCAACATGACTCCGGCGGGTCGTGAGAAGGGTCTTCGTGGTGAGGAACGCGTTACCTTTCGGAAGGCCGACCGGTCCCGCTTCCCCGACCTCGAGATTTCCGTTGGTGACCTGGTACAAATTTCACGGAGTAAACCCCTTCACGACGAAAACCCGACCGGAACGGTATGGGAGAAGACAAATCAAAGCCTAACGGTCTCTTTTCAGACGTCCTTGCCGGACTGGGCTTCTGGAACGGGCATCAGAATCGATAAATACGTCAATAACATCACCTTCCAGCGAATGCTGGACGCGTTGTTCCTCCTCCCCGGTTTAAGCCACCGCAAGGAGCACTTAAGGGAGGTCCTTCTTGGTCGCAGGACCCCGGATGAGCCGACGGACGATACCGAGGATGACTTCAGCTGGAACAATGAGTCGCTTAATCACTCCCAGAAAAGCTGCGTGCGACAATCAGTTGATACAAACGATCTCTTTCTGGTTCACGGTCCTCCGGGGACCGGCAAAACGGTCACACTGACCGAGGTCATTGCTCAAGGTGTCAGGCGCGGCAAGAAAATTCTCGCAACGGCTCCGTCAAACGTAGCCGTTGACAACCTCCTGGAGTGTCTCGTCGAAAATGGGGTTGACGCCGTTCGGGTCGGTCACCCGGCGCGGGCACACCCAACCCTCCGGGAGCACACACTCGATTATCGGCTCCAGAATCGTGAAAGCTACCGTAAAAGTCAGCAAAAACGTCAGGAAGCGTTTGAGTGTATCGAGGAACGAAAGGATCTCACCGCCCCCACCGGCAAGTGGCGGCGGGGTCTCAGTAACGAAGAAATTCACCACCTGGCCGAACAGCAGAAAGGATCTCGGGGCATTGCTCCCTGGCGTATCAGGGAGATGTCCCGTTACATCGAGTTAAGTGACCGGATTGACGATCTGTTCGAAGCCTGTGACCGGCTTGAGGATCGTGCCATTGAGGAAGAACTGGCTTCGGCAAACGTTATCTGTGCCACGAATACAACGGCGGGATCGGATTTACTCGCGGGGTTTGAGTTCGATTGGATCTGTATTGATGAAGCGACTCAAGCGTCTGAACCGTCCTGTTTAATACCGATCACAAATGGGTCAAAGTTAATTATGGCCGGAGATCACCGCCAGCTACCGCCAACTGTACTCAGCGAGGAAGCGAAACAGAAAGGGCTCGAGGAAACCCTTTTCGAGCGGTTGATGGAATCCTTTGGTGACCGTATCAGTTCCCAGTTGACCGTTCAGTATCGGATGCACCAGGACATAATGAACTTCTCGAACCACCAGTTCTACTCGGGGACGATCAGCGCCCATCATTCCGTTGCCAACCACACTCTTGATGATCTTCCCTCGTATCATCCCGAATCAATTGAATCCTCTTTACGGGACACCCTGCGCCCCCGCCCAGTTTTTAACTGGCTCGACACTCAACGCTGTGAGGCCGACGAAACACGCCGGGAGCAATCGCACTCTCTGATGAACCCCGTTGAGGCTCGGCTGACAAAACACCTGTGTGATGGACTCCTCAACGCCGGTCTATCGAGTGCCAACCTGGCCGTGATCTCTCCCTACAAGGCCCAGGTCGAACATTTACGCGTTGCTGGGTTTCAAGGCCGTGAGAAAGGGGTTGTGATCATTAGCCTGGTCCGGAGTAATAGTACCGGTCACATCGGTTTTTTGACCGACGAACGTCGGCTTAACGTAAGTTTAACCCGGGCAAGGCGAAAGTTGATACTGATCGGGGACTCCGACACGCTAACTCATGCTCAAATTTACGACGACCTGTACGGCTACGTTGAGGACACCGGAGTTATTAATGAACTCGATCCGGCGAACCACGGTCGGATAATTAGTGCATAAGGCCCCCGTATACTTTTCGCAGACCTTTTTTAAGATCCTCCAGGTCCGTCTCCGACAGACGGCTGTGGGTCGGCAGACGTATCAACTGTGACGCCAGCCTCTCGGAAACCGGCAGCGTTTCGACGGCATCAAGTTCCTTTCGGGCAAACGGGGATTGGTGCAGTGGTTGATAATGATTTTTCGCTTCGATCCCCTCTGCTCTCAGTGCCTCCAGAACCGGCTGTGCACGGTTGGGGGGATTCACCAAAAACGCCGTCAGGTGGCCATTTTCCCGAATGGAAACCGACTTCGGGGGTTCTATAAGTTCCCAGTCCCCGTCTGTCGCCAGCGAGCGCACGGCGTTTCTTAGTTCCTTCTGAACACGGCGTCGGGCTTTTCGAATGTCCTCCCAGCGGTCAATCTGAGCCCTGAGGACAGCACCCTGAATGTCGGAGAGAACGTAACTGCTCCCCCGGGAACGCCAGG
Organism: Salsurabacterium abyssinicum (SeqCode); assembly: GCA_042219765.1. Lineage (GTDB taxonomy): Bacteria > T1Sed10-126 > T1Sed10-126 > T1Sed10-126 > CAZEBV01 > JBDGPI01. The sequence goes on along the minus strand of JBDGPI010000154.1, from coordinate 12,783 downwards.
TGTATTTATCAACTTCGCCCCGTAAATACCGGGACCGATCGGTCCCCTTGTCGCGGATCATTTCGCAGGGTTTTACGTCGGACTCATCGTTGACGAGCAACAGTCCCCCCTCGCCGCAGGTCAAACTTTTCGTACCGTGGAAACTTATTGCCCCAAAGCGACCGACAGTTCCGGCGGGCCGATTGTCCCGTCGGCTATCAAAGGCCTGGGCGGCATCTTCAATTAAATCCCAGTTGTTTTGTTCACAGAGGTCAGCAATTGGTTGTACTGGTCCCGGGAATCCGCCGTAATGGACGAAAATAACTGCCTGCGTCCGGTGTGTGCTGACGTCCTCAACGGTATCGCGAGAAAGGGTTAAGCTGGTTTCGCTCACGTCGGCAAAAACGGGAGTAGCTCCCGCTCTAACAACCGCCAGTGCCGTTGATACGTAGGTGTAGGACGGCACAATAACTTCGTCGTTCTCGTCAAGGTCAAGCCTCATGAGAGCTGTCTCGAGGGCATGAGTACATGAACTCATGGTGAGAACACGCGTGACGGACCAGCGGGACTCGCAGTTTTCCTCGACGGCTTCGCAGTTAGCCCCGGGGCCAGCCACCCAGCCGGACTCAAAGGTGGCGTTAACGTTGGCCAGCTCCTGCTCCCCCAGGTCAGGCCGGTGAAAGTCGATGGACGATTCGGTAACGGGATCACCCCCATTGACCGCAAGCTGTTCGGTTTTCATACCCTCTTGCAACACCATCGTGAACGGTCCGGTTCGGGAGTAAAATCAAAGAATACAGCCCGTAAGGTCGAAAGGGGGGTCAGTCTGACGGTATCCCCGGTTGAGCCTTTAAACGTCGAGCGCAATTTCTGGAGCACCGTAAGTCATTTACTCCCCTGGTCGGACTCGGGAATTTCAATAACGTGAAGCAAATTTGTGATACCGCCCCGATCGATCGGGAGTCCCGCAAGCAGTACAATATTGTCACCGGGCTGAGCGAGTTCTAACTCGTCAACGATCCTGATGCTTTCTTCGATCAGTTTTTCCGTACTGGATATCTTTTCTAATTTATAGGGTTTAACATTCCTGTACATAGAAACCTTTTGTCGTGTGGTCGCCCGGAAGGAAAGGGCGATGATCGGACAGACCGGATAAGTCTTTGACACCATTCGTACGGTAAAACCCGTGGAGGTCGGAGCAACAATCGCACTGGCATCAACGTCGTTCGCCACCTGGGCGGCCGCGTTGCTCATGGTAGCGCCAACCTTCGTGTCGAGTTCGTCAAGATCGGGTGAGAGGGACGCCAGTTTTTCCCGGAAATCGTCCTCGGTCGCCCGGACGATGTCATTCATGTAGTCAGTGACTTTGACCGGGTGGTCCCCCACTGCGGTTTCACCGGAGAGCATTACACCGTCGGAGACGTCAAGGACGGCGTTTGCAACGTCCGAAACTTCAGCCCGGGTGGGTACGGGATTTGAAATCATTGATTCAAGCATTTGTGTTGCCGTGATAACAATTCGACCTTTTCGGTTTGCCTTCTCGATCATGCGTTTCTGGTGATACGGCACTCGTTCGGGTCCAATTTCTACCCCCAGGTCCCCCCGGGCCACTATAATGCCTTCAACACTATCGATGATTTCGTCGAGGTTACTGAGGGCTTTTTTCGATTCAATCTTCGCCAGCAGGTCAATGGGGGGATCGGCTTCTTCAAGTTTCGCTCGGGCCTCCTGCAGGTCGGAGGCCTGGCGGACAAACGAGAGTGCAACCATATCAAAATCTTCCGTAACGATTGCATTAAGATCCTCTTTGTCCTTCGGTGTCATGGCCGGGACGTCAAACTCCGCATCGGGAACGTTGACCCCTTTGTCGTTCCAGACGCGACCGGCCTCAAGTACGGTTGCAATAAGGCATTGTTCCCTTTTCTCCGTAATACGGAGTGTGATGCGACCCTCGTTGACGTGTACTTTGGTTCCGACCGTGAAGTCGTCGACGAGATTCCTGTGGGTAATGGGAAGTTCGGGGAGGTCCTCCGGTGGATCGAAGAAATCCTGTTCTCCGGAATGAAGGATGACTCTCGAGTTCTCGGAGAGGGTTAACGGTTCCTCCTCCAGCTTGCCGACCCTTATTTTAGGACCCTGGAGATCGGCCATACAGGCTATATGTCTATCGAGTTCCGAGGACACGTCTCTCACGGTCCGGAGCACCGGGCGGAAATCCTCAATGGTGCCGTGGCTGAAGTTGAAACGAAATCCGTCCACCCCGGTTTTGATTAACGATTCTATGGTGGATTGACCCGTGGATGCCGGACCGAGCGTTACAAGAATTTTCGTTCGTCGGAGGATTTCGGACGAAATTGTAACCACTCTTTTCCTTAAAGACTTGGTGCAACCCTGAAGGGTTATTTAATCACATGAGTGCAACAGTGCCAATTTAGAATTCGGGGTTGTGTGAATGGTTTATCCGCAGGGGATACGGTGGAGGCGGAGAGACTATTGATCGGGTCCCGCCTGAATCTTCTCCCGGAGTGTCCGCAGGTGGGAACAGATTTCCGAGTCCGGCTCCTCGTCCAGCAGAGACTCTATTTTCTCCTGAGCGTGCATGACGGTTGAATGATCGCGTCCGCCGAACATGTCACCGATGTCGGAATAGGACGCGTTGGTCTGTTTCCGCGCGAGAAACATGGCCAGTTGACGGGGTTCGGCGATTGCACGGGTCCGCTTTTTGGAAGTAAGGTCCGAGATCGAGAGGTCGAAGTGTTCGGCAATTATGGACTGTATCTCATCAATGGTTACAACCCGATCCGTTCCCGTACCGGAGGCACTTATGAGGTCATCCAGTTCATTTTGGGCCATTTCGACCGTTATCGGCGTTTCGGAAAGTGAGGCTTTCATGCCGAGGCGTGTAAGGCAACTTTCCAGTTTTCTGACATTGTCCTGAATGTTGTCGGCAATGTAATGGATTACTTCGTCAGGAATGGTTAAATCCTCGGATTCTGCCTTCTTCTGGAGAATAGCCATCCGTGTTTCGTATCCAGGGGGTTGTATATCCACCGTAAGGCCCATTCCGAAGCGACTGCGTAGGCGCTCCTCTATTTTTGAAATCTCCTCGGGAGGGGAATCACTGCAGAAGACAGTCCCCTTCCCTTTTTCGTAGAGTTCGTTGAACGTGTGGTAGAATTCCTCCTGTGCGGCGTCTGTTTTGGCGAGAAATTGAACGTCGTCAACGAGGAACATATCCACGTTACGGTAATTGTACTTGAAGTCCTTGGTGTTACTCTCCCGGATTGCGTTAATGATTTCATTCGTAAATTGTTCGGCGTTTATGCATTTGACATTGGCCTGATCCCAGTTCGTTTTAACCTGATGGGCGATTGCGTTAAGCAGGTGAGTTTTACCGAGGCCGACACCGCCGTAAACAAACAATGGATTAAAGCTGTTGGCCGGATCCTCACTGATGGCTTTGGCGGCGGAATAAGCGTACTCGTTACAGTCCCCGACAATGAAATTCTCGAAAGTATGATCCGGATTAAAGTCGTTGGATTCGGCAAAGGGAAATCGTTTACTTTCATTAATGTTATTTTTTGTTTTGTTTAAGTTATTTTTATCGGATGAGGAAGATGAGTCCGTCGTTGACTCTGTTACAGTTATAATGACGTCGATTTCTTCACCGTACGCACGTTCCACGGAGTTATAAAATTCATTCTGTTGCTTCTCCTGAAGCCATTCCTTGTGAAAGTTACGGGGTACGAGGATTTCCAGGGTTGTGTTGTCGGGGCGGGAGTAATCAAGGTGTGATCCAAAAATTTGGAATTGGAATTGACCGACCCTGGATTCCAGTTCACTCAGAAAAACATTCCAGTTACTCTCCTGGTCCGACTCCGTTGTTTCCGTCTTTACGTCTGGTCTTTTGGACACGGAAATTACCTCCGATTTAGGACTATAAACACGTTATCCACACTTTTCGGTAAAACCCCTGTTCTTGATTCACAAGTTATCCACAATTTTCAACATTCAGACACAGCAATCCCAATGGGAGAAATGTCTCAGAAATACGTTAAAATGTGTTTAAAGAGGGTTTGAACCGTAAAGAATGCCGAAAGTCAGCAATTTGAATACAGTGGACTTTTCGTGACGGTCCATCCAAAAAAATGAATTAGGTTGTCTTAGACCTGTCAGGAATTATCCACATTTTATTCACAATGATCGGGTAACTTTCTTACCCCCCTCTTTGCTGCGTTGGGAAATGTAACCGATGCAAAAATTTGGGTCAACCCCCTCTTTCCCACCCGGAGTTTTTCCCACTATCATGAGATTTCAAGAACGCCGATTTTAAAGTGATGTTAATTTTGCCTATTAAGGGGTGGTGACATTTGACGAAATCCGGCGATTGAATCTAAAAATATGCTCGAATCAGTTAGTGTATCCGTACGCAATCTACCACTAAATTTGTCCAGGTTCGAGTTATGGTTTAATTATCCTGCCCTTAAATTTTAAGTCAGTTTCGCTTCTATAGCTTTTTATTGAAAAGTACAATAACTTAACTTAAAAGAAACAGGCAATCACTATATATAAACTGATAAAGCCAAAGGACGATGATAGGATGTTTGTTAATAATTCTGTTTACAAACTTCTATGGAGGTCTCCGTAGTGACTCAGCGTTGTCCTAAATGCGATGCCGAAATCCCGAAACCCGTCAATGTCTGTACAAACTGTGGGCACAAGCTCAAAGACGATCGGCAACAGCGAAAAAACCCCTCACGCGTGGAAGGGTGCATGAGTGTAATAGTATTTTGTTCAATCAACGCCGTTGCGGTCTGGGTCTTTCTCAAAGCTCTCCTGTAATTTCGTAATCTCAATGACCAATCTTTCTCGATAGCTCCCGATACTTATCGCATATCCGCAACGTTTTCTGAATGACTACTGGAAAACTCGGCGTTTGATGATATCGTTATGCCTATTGTTTTATGCCATCGATAATGTTTTCTTCAGACATCTACTTTTCAATTCTACTGGGAGTGTCAAACTATGGATTTTGAATTATCCGAAGAACAGAAACAAATAAAAGAAGAAGTCCGGCGATTTGGTGAAAACGAGGTCCTTCCCCACGCCAAGGAGTACGACCAGGAGGAGAAGTTCCCCCACAAAATTCTTGAAAAAGCG
>JBDGPI010000154.1:0-7634 GCA_042219765.1 Salsurabacterium abyssinicum (SeqCode) | reverse complement strand
GAACATGGGACTCACCGGCCCTCACATTCCCGTCGAGTACGGTGGTGCCGGTTACGGTGCGCTTGAGGCATCTATTATCGTTGAGGAATTATTCTCCATCGATCCGGGCATCGGTCTTTCCCTGGTCGCCACCGGTTTCGGTAGTGAGGCTATTATCGGATTCGGAACCGAGGAACAGAAGGAAAAATACCTCGAGCCCGTGGCGAAGGGTGAAAAAATAATGGGGGCCGCCATTAGCGAGCCCGACACGGGGTCCGACGTGTCGTCAATTTCCACCACGGCTGAAAAAGACGGTGACGAGTGGGTAATAAATGGCAACAAAATGTGGATAACCAACGGAAGTATCGGTGATTTCTTTGTTGTCCTTTGCAAAACGGATCCCGATCCTAACAGCCGCTACGAGGGTTTTTCTCAGATTATTGTTGAGTCCGATAGGGATGGTTTTGACTCCGACAAAATTACCGGCAAGCTTGGTATTCGAGCCAGTGACACTGCCGAATTAATCCTGGATGATGTCCGGGTTCCGGAGGAAAACTTGCTGGGTGAAGAAGGAGCCGGGTTCTTTCAGCAGATGCAGTTCTTCGACGAAACCAGAACGATGGTTGCTGCCCAGGCCGTCGGAATTGCGAAAGGAGCCCTCGAACGTGCCCTTGACTACGCACAGGAAAGAGAGCAATTCGGTCAACCGATCGGTGACTTTCAGGGGATCCAATTCAAACTGGCGGAGATGAAGACCGATACCGAAGCGGCACGCCAGCTAACGTATAAATCCGCATGGAGCGTTGAACACAAAGAGGAACAACTCACCTCACTGGCTTCCATGGCCAAGGAATTTGCTTCCAGGGTGGCCGTCGACGTCGCTAACGAAGCCGTTCAGATTCATGGTGGGTCCGGTTACGTCAATGATTTTGACGTCGAACGCTTCTACCGGGATGCCAAGATAACCCAGATCTACGAGGGCACAACCGAGATTCAGAAACAGATTATTGCCCGGGAAATGCTCGACAAAGGGTTTTAAGTCGCCCTCACCCCGAAACGTTCATAACACTGGGTTGTGAGCGCCCCGACTGGTCGGGAACAAGATCAATTTGCTGGACGGTTCCTGTCTCGCCATTTTCCGTTAAGTAGACGCCACTGCGCCGTAACTGCCCTTTTAGGTCAAGGTCTTCCTTAAAGGAAAATGACGTATCGGAGGATCCTAGGAAAATTGCCCCGACATCCAGGTCACTGATGGGGGTCTTCTCCGTTTTACCGTCCGCTCCGGGCCTTAATACGTAGATGTCCCGGTAGGCCTCGTCGCCCTCGTCGATAAAGCGATTTCCGTCCTGGTCGTAAGCGGCGAGTTCCTCGAATCCGTTCCCCGTGGATGGACCAAATAACTCCGAACCGTCGTCGATCGCACCGTTTCCGTCCTTGTCCATGGCCAGGAAGCCGCTGCCGGATTTCAGGGTTGGCAGACTTTCCGTTGTTCCATCCATGTTCAGGTCGAAGTTAAATTCATCGCTGGAGAGTTCGGCGGCTTTGCCGTCGTAATTGATTACGAGCGGGTCAATTGGCTGGGCATTACCCGCTCGAATCTGGGTTTGACTCTCTTTGACGAACTTGCGTTCCATGCTCAAGGAGACGGAAAAATCGATACTTTTTCCGTCCTTGGTTTCCACGGATCCTTCGGCGTTAAATTCTAATTTCTCCTGTTCTTCGTATCGTTCGTACGAATCGTATCGCATCCCCCAGTCTGGTTCTTCGGCCTCGGGTTGAGCGCTGGAACTGGAACGGGCCGAGCGCTCCTCGATTGATTCGATTCTCTCTTCTCCGGCTTCATAAGTCTCCCGAACGTCATCCATGCTCGGATCCCGAAACTCGAGTTCAGTATCCTCAAGAATGGCATTAACCGATTCGATCAATATCGCCAGTTCGAGTTCCTTCTGTGTTTTGGGTAAATCCGAATCACTCTTCTCTGGCTTGGCGGATTGTTCCGATGATTTGGAGGATTCAACCTTCGTTTTAACCTTATCCGGTTCTATGAGCTGACTGGTATCGGGTGTTGATTGGTTGGCGGACTGTGATTGATTTGTCCCCGATGATTCGTCGCGGTGTGGGTTCTCGCCGGTCCAGACTTCCAGCCTTTCACGCCGATGATACGAACTTGACGAGGTGTGTTCCGACGTAAAGGAAATGTTGTGACTCGATATTTCCAGAACACTCTCCTCCCTGAGAGAACTGCTATTGGGGCTCCTTCCTGAGCACTAATTTATATCTCGACAATTTTAAGTATTTCTTTAGTAATTAATTGCTGGCCCCTGAAAGAATCCTAATTTACCGTCGGCTAAGTGAATTCGGCGGTACCATTGGTCTTAATTGTCTCGGACAGGGTTTTGTCAAACTCGTAAATCAGTATCCTTTACTTGATAAGTTGATTGCTATTAGGGTACGGCAGGTTAATCCACAGGGGACCTGGAGGAGACAGCATGGCGACGGTCGAGCGTGAGGAACTCCTGGAGGAACTTGAAGACCATTCCGCCATTGGTCCTGTTCTCGCCGAACGAATCTATGATGCCGTGGACCCTTCTTCCCTTGATGATGTTCGGGACTTTGTACGGACCAGTAAATTTGAGGCTGTTAAAGGAATTGGTCGTTCCAGAAGCCAGAAAATTCGGAAGTCCCTGGGCGTTAAGGCTTCGGCTACGGACGGTCAAGAGCCTTTCGCTTCGAACCGTCAGAAAGTTCTTGGAAAACTGCGGTGTCCACACTGTCACCAGCCCGAATTTACCTATCGAAACAATGGACTTTACTGCACTCATTGTGAGCGGAATTACCGCACTCCCGGCAATATCATTGACTTCCTGGGCGATGGAAAACATAACCAGGTTCCCATTCAGGCTCTGATGGAATCCGGTCTTTACGCGAATTATTACGAAACAGTGTTCCGTCCGTTCCTGACCTGGTTTGTCTCGTCGAGGTCACTCTCCGAGGAGTACGCACTGTCAACGCAGTACCTGGATTTAGACCCTGATTCCGATCTTCTGGACGTGGGGTGCGGGACTGGTAATTTTACCCGTTATTTTGCCCGCAGCCGGGATTCGGAGACCACTGACGGTAAAGGATGCATGGTGGGGTTGGACGTTTCCCGATCGATGCTCAAGAAAGCGCAGGCTAACACGCGATACGAGGGACTCCAGTCCGAAATTGAATTTTTGCGGGCCGATGCCACTGCGTTACCATTGCTCGATAACTCCTTTTCTCACGTGCATTGTTCCGGGGCTTTCCATTTAATGCAGAACTTCCAGCAGGCCGCACAGAATTTTGCAAGGGTTTTAAAGCCCGGTGGTACACTGGTTCTGGGAACGTTCCTGGTCGGCCCAGGGGTCGTTCGTCCCCTCATCAAACAGGCGAGCGAATTTGTTTCGGATTTTCACTGGTTTACACGGGAGGAACTTTTTGATCTTCTCACACGGACCGGTTTCAAGGTCCGTGACGAATCCATTCTGAACGATGCCGTAACCTTACGAGCGGAACGGATATAAAAAATGCAGTGGGTCCGCGGATTATGGGAGGATCCTGAACTGACCTGAATCAAAGTCACTCGAGTGGCGAATCAGCCCACCGAAAAGCTCCGCCTATCACTGAAGACAAAAACTGATTCTTGGTTATTTAACATTGAATTCCTCGAGTAATTCCTCAATTGAAACCCTGTCGGGAAAGTACTTGTCCGCGATGTGACCGGCCGTTCGCAACGCAAGGGCCTGGCCGGTATGAGTGGGATTTGGGCCTCCCAGGGAATTTGGAAGTACACTGTGGTCGGCAATGAAAAGTCCGTTGACGGACCGGGCTTCGCAGGTTTCGTCGGTGACCGCCCCCATTCTCATGGAACTTTGCAGGTGAAGCTGTATCGGCGCGGAGTAGCTCCGGTGAACGGATTCAGCTCCGGCGGCACGGAGGACCTCGGACCCAAGTTCGGCAAGCCGGGTCCGCTTGGCCGAATCCTGTTCGTGGGGGCTCCAGTTTACCCGTGGGATTTGGCCGTATTTATCCTCGAGGTTCGGGTCCAGTGTTACCCTGTTGTCGGGGTGAGGGCGATCGTCCGTATGTATGATTAACGTCAACGTGTTTTCGTATTTTGCCATCTTGCGTTTCAGGGCCGATCCCGCCAGTTTCCCGACACTGTCCCAGCTGGAGTTCCGGCTGTCCTCGTTAATTCCTTTCTGACTGAAGCCATAGAGCGTTCCGGCAGTAATACCGGGATGGAATGAATTCACGGCAACCGCTCCGAGTCCCGGAAAGTCGAGCCGGGCCGAACCGCTTTGGCCGGTGTATGGTTTCAGTTTGGATTGGTCAATTAAATTGTTCAGGGTATCACTTGAAAATGTCCCGGAGACGAAATCCAACCAGTGAGTGGTTAACCCCCGTCCGACTTCGTCGGAGTCCGGCAGGTCGGATTTTAACCAGAGCCGTGGTGTCTCCACGCAGCCTCCTGCAAGCACGACGTTATCGCACTGAATCAACTCCTTCTCGTCGGTCCACGTGTTCCTGTATTCAACACCGGCGGCCCCCGAATCGTCGGTTAGTACGTTCGTCACGAAAGAATTCGGTTGAACCGTAACATTGCCGGTTGCCAGCGCCTGAGGGATGAAAGCAACGTTGGAGGACCGTTTGGATTTAAGGGCAACCGGTGCTCCCCTGGGAAGGGCATCCCCCTGATACTCATTGACAGTTAGTGTGGAGCCGGTGACGTCGGGAAAACGGTAGCTTTTAGGACCGGAGGATGACAGCTGGTCATCCGGCTGGAGCACGGCATTGGGCATCGGGCGGTAACCTGGACCCGTAATATTTTTACCATCCAGTAAATCCCAGCCGGCCTTTCGGCAGCCCTGGTAAAACACTTCGTCCTTGGGCGTGGTGGGCGCGGGTTTTACGGGTAAGTGTTTCTCCAACAATTGGTAATAGGGGACCAGTTCTTCGTAGCCTATGGGCCAATCGTCCTGTTCCCGGAACGCGTAGGGATATGCCCGGGGGTGGTTGCCGAAGTAGTGTAGCGTCGTGCCACCGACGCCGGCCACCTGCAGCGTCATCCCTCCCTCTTCTTCGACACGAAACCAGGGAGCCCTCCGCCGATCGGCGGGGCCCCAGCGAAACTTGCCGGAGAAGACATTGTTCATTTCGTATTCCCGACCGGTGAATTGTGATTCCAGTAATTCCGAGGATAACTTCTCGGGAGAGGAACTACCCGACGTGGAACCGGGGCCCTGATGGGGGCGTGGCCAGTTTGCGTGGCCGTGCCAGGGACCGGCTTCCAGTACAAGAACCGAGATACCGAGTTTACCTAAAGCCCAGGCGAGGGCGGGTCCATCGGCCCCGGCACCAACGACCACGACATCAGGGTCACGGGACATCAGTAATCATTTTCCTCAAAAGCCTCGACTTCATAACCCATGAAAACAGGATAGCCGTCCTGAAAACCGGGAAATCCGCTCTGTTCCCATCCCTGGACCTTCCCGGAAAATGTCTCCGGATCCGGAACCCATTTCCCCCCTTCTTGTTCGTAGCCGTCCCATTCACTGTAGTACGTAATCAGGGGAACGGTCGTTAGACCCCTCACGAGGTACTTCAAAAACCCCGTGTAAGGGCTGACGGACTCCAGTGATTCGTTCAGTCGCTGGAGTGAACTTCGTTCGGAGAGGTAGTCAATGGTGGCGCGCCGGTCACGCTCCGAGAGCCACGTGAAGGGTCCCGAGGAAAGGGAGACCTCGAGTGAGTCCTCATGTTTGCCGGTGAGTATGTATTCAAGTGCGGTTAGGTCAAGTATGATTGCAATAAGTGGCGATAGCGGAGTGGAAACGGTTGGTTGGTTCGAGACAAATTCGCCGAGTGGTCCCAGATCTATCTCACTGATGTTGTTGAAGGCCTCGTAAACCTGGTGTTCCACTTCGGTAGCTTCGGCCCCCCGGCGCTGCTCGGATCCAAATTCCTCGGCAAGTTCTTTGGTTTCGGGGATAAGGCTGGTACAGAGCGACTGGAGTGTCTTCAGGGAATAGCGTTTGATAAAACTCACGGTTTAAAGTAGATCATCTCGCTTACGATCCTCTAGTTCGTTCACCAGGGTTTTGACTTTCTCGTCCTGGTCCTTTGGGCAGACCAGTACGGCATCATCCGAGGCGACAACAATCATTTCGGAGAGTCCCACCCCGCCGATAGTCAGGTCCCCGGCTTCGTAGACTAAATTATCGTTACTCTCACGGAGTACGACATCGCCATTGGTTACGTTGCCGTCTTCGTCGGGGTCAAACAAGTCTTCAATGCTCGTCCAGGTCCCCAGATCGTTCCAGTTAAAGTCGACCGGGAGCGTCCAGCACCGCTTCGTGTTTTCGAGGATGGCGTAGTCGACTGATACTTCGGGGAGTTGACCGTAGTGTTTGTCGAGGGCGTCGTCAAGCGATCCGGTTTGTTTCCAGTGTTCGTAAATACGGTCAAGTCCCTCGCCAAGAGCCGGAGCGTGCTGTTCAATTTCCTCCAGGAGCCGCTGGGCCGACCAGAAAAACATACCGCTGTTCCAGAGGGCATTCTGGTTTTCTATGTAATCCATAGCAGTCTGTTTGTTTGGTTTCTCCGTGAATTTGTCGACTTCAAGAAACTCCTGGCCATCAATCGTCCGTTCCTCCCCGGAGGGAAGGATGTACCCGTAGCCGGTTGCGGGAGTGGAGGGCTTTATGCCGAAGGTTACGATACTGTTGAGCTCCCTGGCTCCCCGAAACGCCGCTCTGGCGTAGGACGTAAAAGGGTCCACGGGTTGTATACGGTGATCCGCCGGGAATGTACCGATTACCGTTTCAGGGCCAAATTTTTCACGGATAACCATTGCGGCCAATCCGCAGCAGGGTGCAGTATCGCGTCCCTCGGGTTCAACCAGAATATTGTCCTCCGGAATTCCCGTGTTAAGGTCACGAATTCCCTGGACGTGGTTACTGGACGTTACAATGAGGATCTGGTCGGCGGGAATTGAGTCTTTTAGACGGTCCACCGTGGCCTGAAGCATTACCGGATGATCCCCGATGGAGAGAAGTTGTTTTGGGTGGTCCCGGCGGGAGAGTGGCCAGAAACGGGTGCCCGTTCCTCCGGCCATTATGACGGCGACGTTCGTCATGAGGAGAACTCCGATTTACAGCTGGGTCGAAAATTAGCGCAGCGGTAATCCTCAAGAATCCGCTCGTGATCGAAAACCAGTTCGGGATGATCGGTGTGGGGTGAGAACGTCCGGATGTTCCTGGCGTCAGTGGAAGCCTCTGGGTCACCGGATCCTTCAGCCGTAAAAATTACGGAAACAACATGCTGGCGGGGGTCCCGGTCGGGTTGGGAGTAAACGTTCCAGGAGCTTAAATTGGTTAGTTCAAGGTTGGTCTCTTCCCTGGTTTCCCGGCGGGCCGCCGATTCCAGACTCTCGCCGGCTTCTACAAAACCCCCAGGTAATGCCCAACCGTGTGGTGGGTTCTCTCGCTCGATCAGAACAATTTTTCGGTCGTATTCAATGATGGTATCCACGGCGATAAGAGGATTTTCGTGATCCTGATCCGACGTCATAGTTACAAACTCACCACAGATGCGTGAAAGAAAGCTGATTGAAAAAATGGTCGGGACGCCCG
>JBDGPI010000153.1:0-6919 GCA_042219765.1 Salsurabacterium abyssinicum (SeqCode) | reverse complement strand
GGTATTCGTTCCGTAGATTTTCGTGTCCGATGTCTTTGCCACCTTACCGTTTGGTTCGGCCCCATTCTGTGTGGCCGTGTCAAATAAAAACGCCGTGTCGGCTCCCTGTATCCTCAATCGAACCGTGTGATCCACACCAGCCAGTAAGGAGTTCTCTCCGGTGAGTTGGTTACGAAACAGCGTGTCCGACTGATCCGTAACGTGAATCACGGAAGAATCAAACCGTGGATCCACACGGTACTGAAATCCGGCACCTGCTGAATCGGCCTTGTCCGTTTCACCTCCATCAATGCGTGTATGGAGTAGAAAACTTATTGAATCCCCGGGGGTGTAATCCGACGTGGGAGACAGCGTTCCGGACCATGTATCCCCTGAAACGTGATTGAGGGAGATTTCCGTATCGGATAGTGCGGGGATTTGTCCCCTTCGATTGTAGTAAAGGGATACCGTGTCATTAGCGGGTTCTAAATGTTTAACCTGTATCGTTATCGTGTGGTTCCCCGTGTCCGAAAGACGATTCTTGTTACGTAACTGCCCGAGGCGGTGGGTATCGTTGCCATCACCAACTTTAATCGCCGGGGTATCAATTACAGGTTGGAACACTTCAATGGAATCGGTACCCGTCGTTGTTACTGCGTAGGTTCCCGATACCGTCCGTAACGCGGAATCCGGGGATGTCATCGAGAAATTCACGCTGGATTTTCCGTTGGTCATGTTTACGATCACGGGACTTATCGATCCGCCATCCACTCCGAGATCCACCGTGTTATTAAACGCAGTCATCGTGTCAAACGCGTCAATGACGCCATTCGGAAACTCTACCCAGACGTCCCCGTTGAACGACCTCGATGACACCGTGGTATCGGGCATCGTAAAATTGATTCGGCCATTGGCCGGTCCCGCTGTGTCCCCACCCGGATCATGGAATAAACCCGGTGTAGGTATGGCTCGAAAATGTCCGTTGGAGTCTTTTACGAACTTGTCCCAGTTATCAATTTTTCGGGCGGCCGATGAATCGTCTTCTTCCTGGGCGCTGCTCCATTCTACTTCATCGACCAGGCGTCCTCCCGAGGCAAGAACCCGCGCCGTGTCTCCACCGTCATTAAGGGACGGTAACGAACCACTCATGTTACCGGTACCGGCACTATCACCGTCGGACTCGTACTGAACGAACGACCCGTCCCCCCAGACCACCACCCAACCATTAGCGGGAATGGTTTCACCGGCCGGAAACGTAATCGAATCACCGCTTGAATTTCCGTTCGTACCGGGACCAAACGCATCATCTACTCCCCAATCCGTTAAGTCGGTGTCCGTGGACGTAAAATTAAAGATCTCTATAAACTCATCCCCGTTATCGGCCGAACCATTCCCGTCCCAATCACTGTTGGGACCCGGTAATGCCTCGTTTAATATCACCGCAAACGTAGTCACGTTGACCGTTGGAGATGAACTTACTTTCTTCAGGGTTTCACCCGAATTGGCGGACTGTACAAAAAACGTGTCGGTACCCGTTGAACTGGATTTGGCATTGTTGTAATCAAGGAAGATTTTTTCACCGGGGGCCAGGTTGGGAATTTCCACTTCTATCGTGTCGGCATTGGCGGTGTTAATGATATTGACGTTCAGGTCGGTGTCGGCACTGGTCGTCGCGTCGGCACATCCGTTCCCGGAACAGGCCCCGTCCCCGTCCTGGGGATCGTCCCAATTGGAGGGGATCTGCATGGTGACCGTCCCCCCGGTAAATTGGGATTGAGCCTCGTAGGTCATCGTGAAGGAATCTTCCTGGTTTTTACGTGCTCGAGTGGGTGTTATCGTGGCTGTACCACTACCGGCCAGGGACGTTGTTTGAGTAAACGTATCTCCACCGTCCACCCCGCTGACGGTAGCACTTAACTCATTCACCCCCGCGGCATTGGCGTCGGTTTTAAAGACCACGGTAACCTGTCCGTTTTTGTCCGTTTCACCGTCCGTAGGCTGTGTATCAAACCAGGTGGGACTCCCTCCCCCGGGAGGATCGGTCCCCACAAAGAAATCCACAAAGACTCCCTGGATGGAATCTCCGTCGGCGTCACGTACCGTGGCAGTAACCTGAGTCGTATCACCCGGACTCCCCCCGGGATCGTTGTCCGGCTTCAGAACCACGGTATCGGGAGTCGTGCGTTCAATGGTGGGTTGCTCGGACTGAACAATCCGATCCACGTTATTCCCGGTCGGATCGCTCTGTATCCAGAACGTATCCACCCCATTGCTGTTGGGGACCGTTAATCCGGGACCGCCCCTTGTGCGGGAACCGTAGGTTATGGATGTCGTTTCACCATTGGCCAAGCCATCCCGGTATTCGATAACAAAAACGGTGTCCCCGCTCGACCTTTCATACAGGAAGGAATCAGCTCCGTCCGACCTGTTCCCCCCCGAGATCGGGTAATGAACATCAATAAAACCTTGTTTGCTTCCATCCGTTAGGGAGGGCCTCGGCCAAATCGACGGAATTACAATCGTTAATCGACCGTGGGGATGATTCGTGTCGGAGAAATTGGATTTGGCCGTGTATAAAAACTCTATCGTTTCGTTACTACCACCTTTTAGTATGGTCTGTTCAGGGGTCGCCGTCCCCGATCCGACGTCCTTGTTAAACGAGTTATCCACGTTCGGATCACCCAGGGACGGCGTCGTAATAACATCCCAGGACGCTTTTGAATCGGCATCGTCGTTGGCGGCATTTCGGTATATAACTCGTTTGCTGGAAGGACTGTTATGCCAGGGAGGAACCAGGTCAAACTCCCGGGGCTCGGTGCTATCCACGTCGTCAATGAACGCCCATTCCCCGGCTGCATTCGCTGTATCCAGATCATCATCCACCACGCTACCTACGGTTTCGTCACCATTACTCCAGAAAACGGCGTCCTGGATGGTAGCCCCCTTGCCACCTTCCCGGATCATGGCCGACCCATCCGCGGTAAGTATATCCTGCCAGTCAATCCCACTTCCGTATATATCCCATTGATCGTTGGCGGCATCCGGGCCGCTACCACCACTTTTCGTCGTGGTATCCGACGTGCCGGACTCAATATGAATCACAATGGTATCCCCGATGGCAAGCGTCGTATCAATGACATCCAGCGCCACTGATTCCCCTTCATCGGAAACCACCTGCCATTTACGACCGGTTGAACCGGTATCGGTTACCACCATTTCCGCCCAATCATTAGGAGAGGCGTCGCTGGAGCCGTCGCCAATGGGAGAAATTTCCGTCAGTCGTAATGTTGCAAATTGATCGATCTTCCGTACCGTGATTTCATCCGTCGCTCGTAGGTTACTGGCTGCGTCCGAGGAATGCAGACGAGCCTTAATGGTGTTATCCCCGCTTGTAATAGAAACGGAGTCAGCCGTCCAGCTTCCGTCCGCATCGGACTGTACCACGGCGGAATCAACCTCGGTCCCGTCACTCAGGATCGTCACGCTGTCCCCGGCATCGGCATCGGCCGAAGTACCACTTACGGAAATAAATGACGCAGTTGTATCCGTATTATTAGGAGGATCCGTAATCAGAATATCTGCCCGGGAAATAATAATTCCGTCGGTGTCCGGTCCTTCCGAATCAAATGTACCCGCACTGGAATCACCAAAAGTCTGATCGAGACGTTCCGTAAATTCTCCCAGTTCCGGCCGGTCCGCCTGAATCCTCCCTTCGTCACCTTCCGTTTTCCTTAGGTTCGTCGGAACTCCGTTACCCGCCACCGTCGAAATCGAGTGGTTGTTTTTCGCTCCAGCGGGACTTCCCCAGCGTAGTGAATCCAGCAATTTCCCGCTGGAATCAAAAAGAGCAGCCGTGTCATCGGTATTGTTTAGTCCACTCATTAATGAGGAGGCAAGATCCGTGTCGGAACCGTTTCCGGACGTTCCACTGGCCGCGAAATTTGGTGGTCCCTCGTACACGGTACGGAACTCACCGGCATCATTGGCAAGTACCATTGATTTCCCGGGAGACAACTGCCAGTTATTAGTAGGAATAGTCCATACGTTTCCGGCCCCCGTCGTTAATTGATAACCATCAACCAAAATGGTGTCAGAAGTGGTATTAAATACCTCAAACCACTCACCGCTGTCCTCAGTACTCGGATTGATATTCAGTTCATTAATTACGAGGGTCTGTTCACGAGTAACGACCGTAACTGTGGAAAGTGGCGAGTGTTCATTGGTGGCGCCATCCCTGTACGTAACACCAAACGTGTATTTCTGGTTATCGGCCAGGTCAGTTATAATTGTCGAGTCGGCCGTCATGTCGGTTAAATCGGCGTCCGTATCCGACGTCCAAACCGTGTCCGAGGTCGTCACACTGCTTCCCCGGGCGTAATACACCACCCACTCCCCGAATCCACTCACCGTGTCCGGTGTATTCTCAAACGTATCCCATTTCACCTCCACCGCGTAATGACCGGTATCATTCATGGCCACCCCCGTAACACTCGAATCCGGAGAATCTTGGTCCAGCGTCACCGTGATCGTGTCCGTCGCCACCGTGTCCGATCCCGGACCCTCCTGTAACAGATTTGCCGTGTAGGAGTCGGATAAGTCGTTTAAGTCCACCGACGACGCCGTCCACGTGGAATCGGATCCCGTGTTCACCACCGGGGCACTGTCCACCGTTGTTCCGTTGGAACCTCCAGCCGTAATAAACACCGAATCCCCGGCGTCAGGCACCGTATTTGTTGACCCCGAGAATTGAACCGGCGTCACGTTCGTATCGTGATTATTATTGGGGGCATTTATCGTGACGGATGGATTGTCACCGGCACCACTGGTCTTCTTCCCGAAAACTTTCACAACATCAATAAAAAATTCCTCACTGCTGGCACTGTTATCCATCTCTAACGTGAAGGAAACGGTGTCGGCCGACGCGGGGATCGGAATGGAAAAACGTCCGTAACCCGACGGGAAGTTAGCTCCGTCGAGCCAGTGACTGCTACTGCTACTCATTCCCTCACCGTAGTAGAACGGCTGGCCCACCGACGTATCCCCCAGCGGAATCTGAAAACTGCCATTATTGAACTCCACGTACGCCTGGATGTATTCCCCCCCCTCGAACGTACCGTTGAAATCTCCCCAGAACTGGATGTATCCCGTGTCCGACGCCGACAGGTCCACATCGCCGAAGTTTGCCTTGGCTTTCGCACTCAAACTGGTCCCCAGCAGGGCATTCCCGTCCCCGTCCTTTGATTCACTGGCCGTGGCGGTGGAGGTATCAAATGTACCCGTTCCACTGTATTTTAATTCAATTGGCCAGCCGTCCCCGCTGAACGACGTACTTTCAACCGTTTCAATAGTGGGTACCGTATCCATGGTGACGTCGTCCACAAGAAGGGATTCGTCCCCCCCGGAACCGTCACTCCCCAGTTCAATAAACGGCTGGGCGGTATCGGCCGATGCCGGGACCATAATACCCAGTCGCTCGTAACCGGCCCCTTCCATGGCGTCTCCCTCGGCGTAATTCCAGAACTGATCGCGAAAATGATCCCCCGGTGTGATCGAGTTCCCGTTCTGATCCTCCACCCAGAACCGGGCAAACTCGGAGGATTCGAGCGAGGCTCCCCCCTGAAACCAGAACACAAACACCACCGTATCCACCGACGTTAGGTCCACTGGATCCAGCTCGAGGGTGTCCCCGTCGGGGAAACCTCCGTTCCCATCCGCCAAAAGTGCATTTGCCCCCGTATGAGCGGTACCCGACGTGTCGAAACTTGCCGACTTGCTCACAAGTGTATAGTTCCAGTCATTGGCCACTCCTTCGAAGCTGGTTGAGACAGGGAAGGACTCAATGTTGCTGGACTCAACTCCATACTCGTATCCCTGGCCCCCGCTGTCGTTCACGTCGGTGTTACCCGCATTGTCCTTGGCAAACACGATGAAGTTAATCGTGTCACCGGCGTTGAAATGAGTATCCGGGATGTCCCCCTCCCAGATGGAATCGGACGTGTTGGATAGATGCACTTCCGTGTCGTTGAGATCGGCCAGGGTTCCGTCGTTTGTGTGGTGGAGAAGTACGGTATCGGCATTCTTCACTCCGACCTTGGCGTGGTGGGCTTTCCCGTCCTTCAAGGAATTCGTCCCGTCCAACCCGGCCACTTTAAGGGTCGTAAAACCGTCGTCCACCTGCACGTCGGTGTCCGCCGTGGGATCGATGTTGTCCACGGTAAACGTGGGATCTCTCCATGGACCGGACTCCCACCCGTCAAAAGCGTGGATACGTAACTTCACACTATGAATCTCCGTATCCGGAAGATCCTCGTAGGAATCCCAGGTAAACGGATGCTTTGTGCCCTCGGACGAGGTGGTTACGGACGCCGTCTCACCACCAATGATAGTGGCCACCGTGTCCCAGGTGGCCCCGGAGTCTACGCTGACTTCAATCGTCACCGTACCGGGGTCATTCCCCGGATCCGTGATCGTATACGTCCCGGAAACATTGTCATGAACCAATGCATTGGTATCGGGGTAAACCCACTCCAGAGTGGGCGGGGAATTCACTTCGAACTGGTATCCCTGGCCCATGGAGTCGGACATCGTGTGGTTGGGGATGGTATCTCCCGAGTAAATGGCGAAGTTAATGGTCTGAGGGTCGGCCACGTCACTCTTGGGAATGGTGGCTTCAAACGTGGTCCCGGACGTGTTGGACATCGCAATTTTCGTGTCCCCGGTCGTGGGCAGGGAACCATCGTTACGGAAATACAACTCGGCCGTGTCCGCTTTCGCGATGTCGACGCTCACCGTGATATCGCTGTCGGAAAGGAACGTATCCCCCGTCAGATCCCCCAGTTGCAGTGTATCCGCCCCGGTCCCCACGGTAAGCGTCCCGGTGTCCACGGTGGGCGAATCGTTGTCGAGAGTGAACGAACCGGAAGTACTCCACGGACTGGTA
>JBDGPI010000152.1:7774-14036 GCA_042219765.1 Salsurabacterium abyssinicum (SeqCode) | reverse complement strand
CTACTGTTGCCGCGACCACCGTCACCACCCTGGGCCACCGTCAGAACATCGCCGTGGTCATTTAACTCACCGATTTTTTCGTCAGTCTCCCGATGGTAAACAACCGTACCCGGGGGTACTTTAACAACTTCGTCGTCACCATCGGCTCCACGCTGTTGGTTGGATCCCCCGTGGCGGCCGTCCTCGGCTTCAATAAGATCGAGGTAAGTCAATTCGGAAAGTGTGGATAACCCTTCGTCGGCTTTGAGGATGACGTCACCGCCATTACCCCCGCTGCCCCCGTCGGGCCCCCCCTTGGGTTCGTAAGCCTGACTTTCGAAGGATGTACAGCCGTCGCCCCCGTCCCCGGCCTGTACAGTGAACTTGGCTTCGTCTATAAAACCTCTGTCAAACATAATGTACACCCCACCCCGGGGCTACAGGAATTGAAAAAAATGAAGGTTACTGGGTGGCTTCGGCGGTGTGACCGTTCTGGCCGTCACCGTTGAGGATCTCGAGATCCTCTTCGGAGAGAACGCTGACGTACTTGCGGTCGGGCCCTTTTCGGTTGAATACGACGTACCCATCGGATTTAGCAAAAAGGGTGTCGTCGGATCCTTTGCCGACGTTTATGCCGGGGTGATACTTCGTTCCCCGCTGACGGACGAGAATATTACCGGCCTCGACCAGTTCTCCACCATAGTTTTTAATGCCCAGGCGATTTGATTCGCTATCTCGACCGTTTTTTATGGAACCTTGACTTGCTTTAGTTGACATTGAAATCCTCCTTTAATTGACTGAGTAGTTAAAAAGTATAGCACCCGGAGAAGGGGTACTACAACAGATTTTTTGCTGGAAACGGTTTTAAACCAATTACTGGAGTCGACAACTGCAACGACTGGCTGGTTCAGTCGTTGAGTCGGCAGCGGTCCGGGTACTGCTCAGCGATGTTATTTACGACACCGATGGCCGCCGCGAGAAACGATCGCATCGTTTCCAGCTGGGAGTCCGACATGTTCTCGGGCATGAATTCTATCCGCCAGCGGGGGATTTCGGGATCCTGTTGAAAGGTGAACGAAGAGTCGGGATACTGACTGGCGCCTTGACTCAAGAATTCGAAAACCGTCGTAATGGACGCGCAGACAATATTTTGTCCCGAGGGTTCGGAGCCGCTGTGGCCATTACCCCGAAGCCCGATGACATTACCATCATCACCGTGCAGTACGGTGACTTCCGTCATGGGTCAGGGGGTTTTTATGTCGTTTATGCGTAGACGAGTGAGATCGTCCCGGTGACCTAACTTACGGCGGCGTCCCTCACGACGTTTGTAATTAAAGACGGTTATCTTATCGCCGCGGAAGTGTTCGTCGACCGTCGCCGTGATACTGGCCTCCTCAATCTCCGGAGTCCCCACAATTGCATCCTCGTCGTCGGATTTGATCAGGAGGACATCCTCAATATCAAACGTTTCGCCCTCCTCGTAATCACGGCGAAAGACGGTAACTTCGGATTCCGGTTCAACTCGATACTGGTGGCTTCCAAGTGAAAAAACAGCGTACATGATTCAAACCTCCTAAATAATCGTAAATGAAGATCAAGTAGTTTAGTCAATTTTTCGTAATGTATCAATTCTTTCATCAAAAACCGGAAGGTTTCTTGATGCTGACTACCCGCAGACTGCATCAGCCGTCCAGCTACAGTAGTGCATCCGTCAACGGTCCGGAACCGACTAAATTTGATTTTATCTGATCCTATGCGGGTTTTACCTCACAAGTTTTAAATCACTTCCTGACATCAGGATCGAATTGGCCTGGAAATTAATTTTTAACGCTCGGGGGTTTTCCTGATATCGTTGAAGGTCCTTTTTTCCAATCAATGCCTGATTACTTCCAGTAGCTGGAGCCGACCAGAGACATGATTCCGGTAACTATTCGCAGGGTCCTGATGGTTATGGTCGTTATGACCCTGATGACTCTTGCAGGGATGGAGGTTTCGGCTGCGTCGGACACGGCTGTGTCGGATCTGGCCCCCCCCGGAACACCGCTGGTTCTTAAGCAAGCCGGTTCAATCCATATTGAACGGGCCAACGACCGAATGGTCGTTCGGGGTGACGTCATTGCCGTTTACGGGGATTATACAATTCGATCCGACACCCTGGTTTACAATCGTTCCGCGCAACGAGCTCAGATGGGAGGCAACGTCAAGGTAACAACCCCTGAAGCCGGAAGTTTTGTGGGCTCCTATTTCGAGATGTACCTTCCCACCAACGAGATCTCCGGAGGTCCGTCCCGTGGATTGAAAAAACCCTGGTACTTCAAGGGCAAACGGATAGAAGGTGATGCCGACACGGAAATCCAGCTTCCGTCCGGTGAGTTTACCAGCTGTAACCTGGAGACACCGCACTACAATTTTAGTTCCAGTCAGCTCTACATCTATCCGAGCGAGAGTATAATCGGTTACAACACGACCATGAATATTGGTGGAATGCCTGTTTTTTACCTTCCGTACATCTACATAGATCTCCAGAATCTGCTTGGACGGTGGGAAATCAAACCAGGTTACGAAAGCCGTCAAGGTGTCACGCTCGAGGTGAATTACCGTTACCTGATGCCCTCTGATCCCGGTCCTTACACGGCGACTATCCTGACGGACATGCGCCAGAAAGCAGGAGCGGGTGCCGGGTTTGACGTGGGCTACAAAAAGGATGACCAGACCGCGAACCTCTATTTCTTTGGGGCTGAGCGGTCACCAACCCGTTTGAATGAAGAAGGGGAGCTGATCCGGGCGGATACCGAACAGCAACTCTGGAGAACGGAGGTCGACGTGGATTATCAGCTGGGTGACTCATGGTCAGTTCAGGGGAACGCTGACTGGAGTCAGAACAATCGATTCAACGATGATTTACAGGGGTCCCTCGGTGGTCGCGGTCGGCCTCGGCGATCCGTTGAGGCAATCCTTTCACGGCCCGGTGAGAATTCTATTTTTCGAATTGATGCTATAAGGGAGGAAAAGGCCGTTCAACGTGATTCCGAGGTCATCTTCCAGCAGGAACAATCCGTTCTGCCAAGAATGCAGTTCCAATTGTACCCTGTCAGGGTCAATCCGCTCGGTCGAGCAATTTATTACAGCATGACGTCGGAAGCTGAACACAGTGATTCTCCAAGGAGTGACGAGGAACTCTGGAGGTTTTCGCTTGAGCAATTCCTGACGAAATCCATTTCGCTAACCCCTTCACTCGGACAGTCCTACCGTGTCGGATACAAACATGCTTACAACGAAACAGTAATCGACAATGACACCAGTTTTCGTTCCGTTGGTGCTGCGTCCTTTGACGTGATTAACAGTTACCAGGTTTCGGACCAATCGACGATCTCAGTTGATTATTCCATGACCAAGCAGTTGAATCGACAGGACGAAGTCGAGGTCAACCTTCAGGGAGAGGACCTCGGGATCGAACAAGATGGGTACCGTACGAAAGAATTGGGAATGGGATTCCAGTGGCGGAACAAACACACCGCCGGTTCATTTCGAACCGGGTACGATCTTCGCAATAGTGTCATGCGGTCCATTGACCCGGACGACCGTGTCCTTTCCCCTCAGTTCAGTTTACAGTCGCAGCTTACGCCCCGAGTTGGGTTTAACCAGTACCTCCGTTACAGCTGGCAGGATCGGCTCTTTCAGCAAATAAACACGGGGTTCGACGCGGACGTCACGCGAAACTTCTCTTTTTCTTTGACCGGTAACTACAACGTTGGCCAGGAGGATGACATCCTTAAACTCGAGAACAATTTTGAGTGGACAAGTCCTGGTGGCAATTGGGCTCTTCAGGGAGATGTGACATACGATCGTCCCTCGGCTGAGGTCGAGGACTCCAGGTTTACGTTATACCGAAGAATGCACCAGTGGGAGATGCGGCTTTCATTTCATCAGATTGAGGAGCGGTCCCGCAGTGTCTGGTTTACGTTTAATCTGGTGGAGTTTCCCAACCGTGCGGTGGGATTTATCGGGGACGTCGACGACGAAGAATACGAATTCGAGCAGGGAAGACCGGAGAATATCGCGGATTAACCCCCGGTGCGTTTCAGGTATACAATTGCTCCCAGTCCCATGAGACCGAAGGCAAAGTTAGGCAGCCACATGGCTACCCAGGGGTAGCAGTAGCCCGTCATTGCAAGAGGTTCCATCAGGGAAAGTCCGAGGTAATAAACCACAAAGGTACCAAGGCAGATAATCAGGTCCGCAAGTTTTCCGAAGTTTTTGGTCAACATACCGGCTGGCGCGGTCAGAAGAACAAGGAAGAACGTGGCCAGGGGTAGCGCGAGGTTACGGTGAAAGTCAACGGCGTGTTCCAGAAAGCGTTTTCTGGCTCGCTTCAGGGCCTTGCTGGAGCTTGATTTAGCGTTTTCCCACTGTTCGCCTAATTTTTTGTACGTTAGATACTTCTGGAACAGAGTCCGTGCGGATCCTTGTTTTCCCGTCGCCCGCTGATTTTGCTGGGGCTGGAACTTCAGAATCTGCTCCTTGAATTTCAGTACCCGGTAGCTTGTTTCGTCACCCTGCTGGTGCAGGGTCCCGTCCGTCAGAACCAGCTGGTAGAGTCCTTCCCCCTGTTTGATCCAGCGGCCTTTCCTGCTGACGATGATCTGCGGGTTTGCCTGGCTTCGATCCTCGATCCAGACGTTCTTCATCGTCTTACCGTCAACTTCCTCGGCGTAAAGCGTGTAGGGGGGGATTTCGAGGTAGGTATTCGGTTGCAGTAGTCCAACAGGGTTGACCAGCTGGAGTTCAGCAAGGGTTTGTTCCTTGTAGTTGGTCAGCTGGGGAAGTCCGTACTGGTGCATCCCCACCAGTAACACGGACAAAACTCCACCCACCACCAGAGGTGGGATTATCAGTGATTGAAGGGAATAACCGGCCATGCGAAGAGCTGTGATTTCGTTGTCCTGACTCAGTCGGCCGTAAGTCATCACCACGGACATAATCAGAGCCATGGGAACCGTAAACGTGAACGACTCGGGAATTTGAGCCGCCAGCACAAGCAGTATTCCGAAAAGTGGAACACCTTTGTTGATTATTAGATCCGTCAGGTTGAAAAGCTCGACCAGAAGAAGGACTGTGGTAAAAAGGAAGAGGGCAACGAGGAAGGGTAATACAAGCTGCTTGAGGATGTAACGGGTGACAATCTTCACGATGCCTAGTCCTGGTAGTAGTCGCTGCAGATCCGGTCCAGTTCCTCCTCAGGGTTTCGGACGAAATATTCGTCAATTTCTAATTCCTCGCAGTCGACCATCTTGAGGATGTGGCCAAGGGAGTCGAACCGATCCTTAAATACATCGAGAGGGGCGACGTTCTGCTCGTCGGCAAGATCCAGTAAAGCCTGCTGACCCGAGTCAGTTACCCTGATTGCCACCCCCTGGTCTGAGTATTGTTCCAGGTGATCGTTGAGGTTCTGTTCGAGCAAAAGTTCGTAAAGTTGTCGTTTCGGCTTCTCGACCGTTTTTTCCTCAATCGTGAGAGACGTAACCCCCTTGTCCGGGAGCACATGCATGTACTCGAAAAGGACGTCCTCCAGGACTGACGTTAATCCCCGCGCGCCGATGTCCTCCTCGAGGGCCTTTTCGGAAATAGCCCTGAGTGCGTCTTCGGTGAAATTAAGGTCAATGTCGTAAGCTTTGAAGTCTTCCTTGTACTGTTTGAGTATCGAGCTTCGTGACTCGGTCAGAATCCTGTAGAGGTCGTCGGCGTCGAGGTCGTCAAGGAACGCCCGCACCGGCAGGCGTCCGACGAACTCCGATTCCAGTCCGTAGTCGACAAGGTCTTCCACGGCACAATGACGGAGGGTTTCAATATCCCGGTCGCTTGAAACGTCGGCGTTGAACCCTATGCCTCCCATGTTGAGCCGCTCGCCGATAATATTCTCGAGACCGGGGAAAGCCCCGCTGACGATGAATAAAATCTTCCGGGTGCTGACTTTATCGTCCATGTCGGAGGACCCAAGCATTCCCTGCATACCCTTCATCATGGACATCGGGCTGGAAGGGTCCATCAGGTTAATTTCCGTTTCTTCAAGTAGCTTGAGGAGATTTGTTTGAACGTCCTGACCCGAGATATCCCGGTTTGAATCGTCACTCGAACAGATCTTGTCAATTTCGTCAATGAAGACAATTCCGTGTTCGGCTTTGTCGATGTTGTTGTCGGCTTTCTCCACATGAGTCTGGAACCATAATCTCATTACCTCCATTTCCTCCCGTCTATCCGTTTCATGGAGAACTATATCCTCCGG
>JBDGPI010000152.1:5241-7764 GCA_042219765.1 Salsurabacterium abyssinicum (SeqCode) | reverse complement strand
TCCGTGTTCGGCCTTGGAGAGGTTGTCGTCCGCCCGGTCCACTAACTCCCGCACGAGCGAGTTAACGTTTTTACCCACGTAACCCGTCCCGGAGAACTTCGTGGCGTCGGCTTTAACAAATGGTACACCAATGTACTCGGAGAGGACTTCCACGAGGTGGGTTTTCCCCACACCCGTGTTACCAATCATCAGAATATTCTTTTTCTGGTAGTGAGGATCGTCTCGATCGATGTGGTGGTAGTGATAACAAACGGCGTTGGCCAGATGTTTTTTCGCGCCATTCTGCCCGATAACGTATTCATCCAGGTGTTCCTTAATTTCCGCCGGGGTATAATCAAAGTCAAAGGTCCATTCCGTGTTGTCTTCCGGATTGTCCTTCCCGGCGGACTGAACAAAGTCAGTATCGACTTCAACCTCACAGGTGTACTTGTCCTTGAAATCCTGCAGGAAATTCTGGAGATCCTCCAGGGGGGATTCCTCAGGTCCACGGCCCATAGTTACATCCATCCTTCCAGGCGTTCACGATTCTTGATGATTAGATTGCCCTCTTGCTGTGAAATGATGTCTTTTTCCTTAAATTTATTCAGGTGCCGGGTCACGGTTTCCCGGTTTGTCCCAACAATATCCGCGAGTTCCTGGTGTGTGAGTTTGATGTCAATTTTCGTACCGTCCGAGTCGGGAATTCCGAACTGATCCATAAGTTTAAGCAACTGGGAGGCCAGTCGACCGGGGATCGTCTGGAAAGTGACCGCCTGAACTTCCGTGTCAGTATCCCAGAGTCGTTTTGAGAGAACCCGGGATAGGTTTATTCCAATTTGAGGAACCTCTTCCATCAGGGAACGAAATTCTTTGTGGTCAAGTTCAAAGAGTGTGGTTTCACGGGCCGAAGTCGCGCGGCCACTGCGTGACTTGTCCGTCAGGACAGCCATTTCACCAAGGACTTCACCCGGTCCCAGAAGAGCAAGTGTTTTGTTTCGTTCGCTCAACGGATCCGGGATGGTTATTTTTACCAGGCCGTCCAGGACGGTATAAAAATTATCGCCCGGATCTTCTCTGTCAAAAATTATCTCGTCCGCAGGGTAAGTTGATTTTTTTCCTTTTTCGGAAATTTTCTGCTTTACGTCGTCGGACAAATTATCGAAGAGTGGACTCTGATCCAGAATATCCAAAATTTCTGCCCCCAAGCGTTATGGAATCAGTTATTTCAGGGCGATGCCAGGATGTCGTGTCCAGTGGATTGTCCAGCGAGCAATATTCGGCGAATCGGTTTATTTGAAACGCCTTCAAGCTCTCTCACCAATCCAGCCCCTACTAATTACCAAGTAATTTAACAACTGGAGAAGGGGACTGGAATAAGTTTCGTATTGAGACGACACGTGTAAGTATAGCACTTCAAGGTGGACTGATTAATGGAATAAATTCGATGTAACCGTATACCCGTTTATGTATCCAAAGTTTGTAATTCATCTAATTAGGTCTTAACATTTTAAGGCTTTCCCGCCGTATTTTTTCCTTTCGCACTCGTTTTTGATTTTTTATTGATCCTACTGATTCAGGTGAATGGGGAGGATTGTAACTTATGAAGTCCATCCGTGTATTGGTGCTGCTGATGCTGTTAGGGCTCGTAGTTTTACCCTTTACGGTGACGGCGGAATTGGACAAAACTCGAACTGTAACAATTGTTTTTTCGGAGAAAACCCGGACAGTCCATACCGTGGAAACAACTGTTGAAGGCGTTCTCACGTCGGAAGAGATTGAATATCAGGAGTTTGACAGGGTTTTCCCCGCGCCGGAGTCAGACGTTGTTAGTGGTCTAAAAATCTTCCTTTACAGGGAAAAATCCCGACGGGTTAGGGGCTCAAAACGTTCGATTGATGGTGTTTCGAGTCGGCCTGAACCCCGGAAGATTTACTCGAGTGTTATTCCTCAGGACAAGCAATTTATCGTTCGAGGTACGAAAGGCACATTCAACTCAACGGAGGACCCTGAACCCGGGGTAATTCTTCAGGGGGGGCCCGGTTACAAGGCCGATAAACTCGAGGAACTCGTTGACAAAGGGACTATTGCGATGCTCGCGACCGGGTATTCACCCCACGCTCCCAGCACCGCTCCCTACAACGATGGGGTCTCCGCTATAGGGGTTCCCGCCGGTTACGGTGTTGTAGCAGTCGATCCAAGTGTGATTCCGCTCGGTACCCGTCTCTACGTGGAAGGTTATGGATACGCCATTGCAGCGGACGTGGGCGGGGAAATTGACGGACGACAGATAGACCTCTGTTTCAATACTCACCAGAACGCGCTGCGATTTGGCAGAAAATGGGTCAAAGTTCATATACTTGGATAACACTTTGTTACTCCAGAAACGGTAATCGATTCCTGCGTTGGATGTTTGTAGGTACCACCGCTCGATTAACTCACCCATTCAATAAACGCTAACGCAAGACCGGAGAGCGACTCCCGTCAGCCCCTGTACTTTCTCGCCGAACTGATTGTTAATTCGTTTTTTTTTTTTTTTTTTTTTGC
>JBDGPI010000152.1:0-5202 GCA_042219765.1 Salsurabacterium abyssinicum (SeqCode) | reverse complement strand
AAAGAAAATCCTTAAATTAATTCTTACCGGTAATTTATCGTAAATAGATAAGATGAGCTTCTTACTGCTTCCATGCAATTTGTAGAAAGGTGATTAAATTCAACTGAGGGTTGGAATTATGGACGTACAGGAATTTCGTTCGAAACGCTGGTTTAGACTTTTACTTGAGGACGATGAATCCCTGAAAGCATCCATCCGGGACGCTAGTCGTGAGAGGGGGATTGGGTTTGGGTGGATACAGGTTGTGGGTGAAATCAAGGATCCAAAACTTGCCAGTGGGTACCGGCTGGAGGAAAACGGTGATACTCCCGAGAAAATAATGGTCGAGCCCGGGGAGAGCCACCATGTTTTAGGAGTAGGTAGTGTTCGAAAATCCGGTGATGGAAGGGAGGTCCACCTGCACGGACCAATGGGACGCGACGGTGAAACTACGACCGGGTGCTGGGCCGGTGATCAATCGGTTTTCAAGGGCCTTGAAGTAGTACTGGTGGAACTTGAATCAGTCGAGGACTGAGGGGGGGACCCTTACTCCTCGGTTGTTTTCCAGGGGATTGAACCCCCTATGCGACTTTTTGAAACTTTCAGTTCAATGGTGGCTTCCTGCCTTTTTTGTCTGAGCCAGGCCGTTTGGTAATTCTGCTTCTTTTGCCTGGCAAGTTGAGTCCGTATTTTCCCCGTGTCGGTGTCGGAGAGGTTGTCCAGTTCTGGGGAACGAATTTGCTCGGCCATGAAAATGTGAAACCCTACCGGGCTCTTAACAATGTCCGAAACTGATTTGGCTTTAAGCTGGGCCAGTTCCGCCGAGATTTCCTGTCGTATCTGATTCTGTTGAAGTAGTTCCTCCCCCCACTGGCTGGCTTCGGTGTGAAGCTTGTCGAGTACAAAACTGGTTGGAACCCAACCGTAGTGGCCGGCACGGTCGGAAGCAAATTTACTGTGGGAATACACGAGCGCAAGTTCCTGTAGTGTCTGGAGCGGGTTCGAGCTACCGTTAATTCTGGATCGCAGGGATTTAACCTTGCGCCTGGCCTGGCTCCAGTGAGTATCGCTTAAGAGGCGGTCTCGAATTTTGTCTTCGACCTCACTCAGGCTTTTGTAGGTGGTTTTAGGACCTTTTTCGACGTAGGCTATGTGGTAACCCGAATCGGATCGAATCAAGCCGGAAAGGGTCCGGGTGTCGCCGCTGAAAACTTTGTTTGCCATGTTTTGATCGAGGTCATCCGGTTGAACCCATCCAAGGCTACCGCCTCGACGGGCCGTGGGAGTATCTTCGGAAAATTGTCGTGCGAGCTCCTCAAACTGATCCCCTGCTTTAAAACGGCGCCGGATGGTCTGAATTTTTCGTTTGATTTCATTTAATTTCGTTCTGCGGCGTTGAGTCGCGGTGTCGGCCTTAAAAAGTATGTGACGGACGAAAGCCTTAGGGGGCTCTCGGTAGTCCTCCTTGTTGGAGTTGTAGTAGTCACTAATTCGTTCCTGTTTGATGAACGTGCGGGGATCGATGAAGATACCGTACAAATTAAGTTCGCGAAGGCCCTCACGCATGAGAATGCCGGTTTCGGTGTCCGGTGTGGTTACCTGAGAAGCCAGCCACTGGGACATCCGCACCGATTCAATACGCTGACGGGTGTTTCGTTCGATCTTGGTTCTGCGTTCCTCGGGCATTCGCCGGAGAGCGGTCTGCACGGCCTGCCGATCAATGCTTCCGTCCTCCTGGATGAACGTGGGATTCTGGAAGAAGGTTCTACGGATCTCTCGTTCAGTGGCCCCTGCTCCCTCTTCTTTAAGTAATTCCTGCATGAGGGTTTTGTTAACGATTTGTTTGAAGGCCTCCTGGCGAACTGAGTCGAGTTTGTCGGGGGTCAACGGTTGATCTCGATTACGGTTACGCCGTTCTCGCAGCAGGTCGAATTGGTTCTGGAATTCCTCCAGTGAAATTTGCTGACCGTTCACCACGGCAAGAACTCCTCGGGGCCCCTGGGGTCCCATAAAATTGCGTATGAGGGTTCCGGCAATGAAGGGTACGATAAAAGCGATAGCGGTAATCCAGATCAAGAGTTTACTGTGTTTTCTGAGCCAGCTCATGAAAGTCTCGTCTCCCCTGAGAATAAAAAGGTTCTGAGGTAGGTTTCTTTCAAATTTTGCGATAGCAGCATGAATTAAAGCATGATACTATAAGAGATTTCGTTCAATGCCATAAGTTCATACCATTTCCGGTTACGGGAGCGTTCGGACTGGTTGCGGGTTAAATCTTCAAAAGGATAGTCTAATATTTCAAGGTGCTACGAGTTCCAACAACAGGACCTGAGGGAATGTTCTTTTGTGATGGAGTGGTTTCTTTCCCGTAAAAGAATGCTGATGCTCGGCCTGATTGGGGTTGGATTAGCTGCTATGTTTCTTCTTGCCGGAGGATACTCACCTCTGAAGTGGTCCGAGGACAGTCATACACACCAGGAATTTAAAACGATCCAGGATCAGATCACCAGCGATCCGTTCAACCCATCCCTGTTGCTAAAGGGGGCACGAAAATCCTACCACCTGGCCCGACAGTCATTTCGGGCCAGAGGGTCAACCGTCTCCGATACCGTGTTAAAAACAGGTCTTAGGTACTATCGCCGGTTACTTTCGAAGGAAAACTGGCACCTGAAACCAAAAGATTATTTCTACGCGGGGTATCTCTACCACAAATTGGGACCTCACTACATCGACCGAGCCAGGGAACTCGCCCTGGAGGCTTACAACAGGGATTACCGGTCTCGAGAATTAACCACCCTGCTGGCGGTGGTTCAGTTTCAGGAAGCTTCCTCCAAGGAGCAATACCGGGTGGCCCTGGAGTATTTTGAGTCACTGGGGTCCGATTTGCGTGACCCTGTACTCCTCTATAATAAGGCATTGACCCTTAACAAGCTCGGTCGGGCGGAGAAAGCCCTGTCGGTTTTAAAGCGGGGGCAGAAATTCATCAAAGCCGTGCCGAATTCATCCGTGCTGACCCGGCGATACCGTCTGGCTCGCGCCCGAATCCTTTTCGACTCCGGCCAGGTGAGAAACGCCCTCGAGGAGATTGATAGGGTACCTCAGGACCAACAGGGACCCCATTTGCGAACCCTGTACGCCCGATGTTTGATTGAACTTGACCGGACCGAGAAGGCCCGAACGGTCTTACAGGAAATTGTGACGAGTCCTAATCCTCCGGAAGAGGCCAAAACGTTACTGAAAAACATAACTGATCAACAAAAAGCCAGGAGTTGATTTCACGTGTTCCAGCCGTTTGATTTTCTCTACAGTATGATTTCCAATGACATGGGAATTGATTTGGGCACCGCCAATACACTTGTGTACGTTAAGGGGAAGGGGGTTGTCCTACGGGAGCCCTCGATCGTCGCCGTTAACCAGGATACCGACGAAGTTCAGGCAGTCGGGGAGGAGGCCAAAAATATGGTTGGTCGCACCCCCTCGAATGTTCAAGCCATCCGCCCCCTCAAAGACGGAGTTATTGCAAATTTTGATATGACGGAAAGCATGATTCGTTATTTCATTGATAAAGTGCATGACCGACGGAAGTTCGTCAGCCCTCGAATTGTTATCGGGGTACCAACGGGAGTCACGGAAGTTGAAAAACGTGCTGTTATGGATTCGGCCGAGCAGGCCGGGGCCCGTGAGATCCATATAATAGAGGAACCTCTGGCGGCGGCCATTGGCGCCGAAATGCCGGTTTACGAACCCGCCGGGAACATGATCGTTGATATTGGAGGCGGAACCACTGAGGTTGCCGTTATCTCCCTTGGAGGCCTTGTGGTGGATCGCTCGGTCCGAGTAGGGGGCGATGAAATGGATCTTTCCATCGCTAACTACCTCGAGGATACTTACAACCTTATGGTCGGGATGCGAACCAGTGAAGAAGTCAAAATGGAGATTGGTTCCGCCTATCCCACGGATGATTTTGACAGCAGGTCCTTTGAAATAAAAGGTCGGGACCTTGATTCTGGATTACCAAAGACCCTCAGTATCAGTGGCGAAGAGATCCGGGAAGCTATGAGTGATCCGATTCAAGAGATTGTTGATAACGTTAAGTCCACACTGGAGGAGACGCCTCCTGAACTGTCGGCGGATATTACTGAACGGGGTATCGTAATAACAGGTGGTGGGGCGGAAATGCAGGGCATAGATCAACTTCTTGCCGAGCATACTGGCCTGCCTGTCAGTATCACCGAAAACCCCCTTGAATGTGTCGTGAAAGGGACAGGTATGTATCTTCAGGAGATGAAAAAACTCGACCGGGCCAAGAAAGAAAAACAGAACCGCTGATCGGGGGAGCCGTACTTGTCAAAAAAAGAATTCGCTTCGTACACGTTCTATTTCGCCCTGACGTTTCTCATTCTCTCCACTCACTGGTTCTGGAATTTTTCCGTCCGGTCGTACATTGAACCCGCGGTTAGCCCGGTCCATTACGTGTACCGGTCCGTCGGGTCCATGCTTGACAGCGGATTTCAGTACCTTCGGTCCAGGGAACAATTAACCAGTCAGCTGGAGACCCTCCGCAAACGGAACAAACAACTCAAAAGCAAGGTGTATCGGGGGAAAGCCGCCCTGCGGGAGAATGCTCAACTACGTGATTATTTTGATCTCCCTTCGAAACCCAGTGGTAGGTTCATCCCCGTGGAAGTCTACCGTCAAAATCTTAGCGGATGGGAACGAACGCTGCGGGTTAACCGGGGCAGTGAATCGGGCCTTCGCAAATATCAACTTACCGTCCAGGTTTTGAATGACACCTGGGTTGTGCGAGGTCGAGTTCACTCGGTGTCGGATCATCACAGTCTCATCGTTCTCAGTTCGGACCCACGATTTAAAATTGGCGCGAGAATTGAAGGGGTTCCCGGCCGGCAGTTCGTTGCTCGAGGCTGGGGCTACCGGGGTATGCGAATCGCTAACTTTCCAACCTTCCTCTCGGTCAAACCGGGAAGTGACGTATACACGTCGTCAGGGAGCACCCTCACCCCCGACAAACTATTGCTTGGTGAGGTAAAACGAGTGGGAACTTCCGACGACGCCAGTGACATCGGACGAAGCCTTACCATCAAACCCCCACGATACCGGAACGGTTTCTTGCTCTGGGTGGTGTCCGAAAATGAGTGACGCAGCTGTCTTTCTTCTGTTTTTCATCGTTGATTTCGTCGTTGGAGTGAGCGGGATAAGCACCTATTT
>JBDGPI010000151.1:8691-10364 GCA_042219765.1 Salsurabacterium abyssinicum (SeqCode) | reverse complement strand
AAATTCCGCCGTCCTTGACCGTTTCACCAGTGTTAAGGACCCAGCGTGTGTCCCCAAAAACGACTCCCTTACGGAATTGCAGGTCGCCCGGTCCCCGATCCTGAATGCTGAGTTTGTCAAAACGAATCACGCTACCGTTGGTGGCAACGCGATTCGTGTTGTTGAAAAGGAACAGCCGGTTCGGTAGACCGTTCAGTTCAGTGATTTTAAATTGGCCGCTATTCGTTCGACTGAATTTAATTTCAACCTCGTTGCCAACCATTTTGAAACTGCTGCTGGTGGGACGGTGATGTCCCTGCAGTTCCAGGTCAAAAACCACGGTGACATCTTGCTTGTTGACATCAAGCGTCCGGATTCGGTGGAAAACATTCAGGTTATCCACCGTCCCGAAAAGACTTTGCAAATGATTAAGAAATTCTCCTGGGTCAGCTTGATTCGAGTACTGAAATTCGCTGGTTAGCAGCGAACTCAAATGCTCAGTATTTTTGCGTGAAATCGATTGAAGGAAGCCCTGGAGCAGGTCGCGGATATGGGATTTGAAAGTGACGTCATTGTAAACCAGCTTGCCTGTTTTAATTGGATCACCGATGATGCCGGCTTCGGTCCAGCCGATCAGCCACGGCCTGTAGGTGCGACTGGTCTGCTGGGGTGGGGAGAGGTCGAATGACCATTTTTCCCCGCCGCTGGCTTTCCGCCAGGTGATCCCACGGTTGAAGCTATAGGCGATACCTTCGATGTTCGCTTTAGCGGAAGCGGTTCCGGAGAGGGTCAGCTTGCTTTTCCGGGAGTGAATGTCGTTTCGAAACAGATGGTAAGGGTACTCAACGTTTTCAAGTGAATGGTCTCCGGCCTTTTCCAGGTGAAGGTTGACCGGACCTTTGTCGTAGTCGTCCGGTAGAACGTTCCTGGGATTGGGGTGATTAAGTACCACCTCGAGTGTGTTGGGATAGGAGCGTGTTCCAGTGTCGTCAGTAGCCGTAAGCTCAAAGGAAAGCGTTCTCTGCCGGCCGGGCTGGACCGTATCGGGTCTGGTCCGCAGGCTCCAGTTCCGGAGTCCATTGACATTAACCTTGTTCTCGTCAATTTTGGCGGTGATTTCCTCTAATGTTGTGTTGGCCTCCCGAGCTTGAGCCTGGCCGGAAATCGTGAGTTCACGGGGTTTGTAATAATCGATTTTTACCCTGTACCTGGTTTTTTGTTTCCTGAAGTTCTTTTTTCTGGTTCTCGGTAAGGCCGCTTGCAGTGTCAGGCTCACTGAGGGCGGACCCAAAAGTTGCCCTTATTCCGGCCGTCAGGGTCCGGGTCATCGAGGGGTCGTCACTGCTGGAGAATTCCACTTCTCCCTCCAGAACCGAACATTCGGTTGTACCCGGGTTAGCTTCACAGGAGAAGGACGTTCCCCGGACGCCAGCCACTCCGTGTGGGGTTTCAAGCCGGTAGTCGTTTTTGATTTTTTCGTGATCTCTGAGGCTGTTATTCACTTTGCCGTGAAGCGTCTTCAGGCTCACTTCGTTGTTAACCCTTTGCTTAACTTCCCCCAGAAGGCCGGCTCGATTAATTTCCTTGAGGGGTTTCCTGACTAATTTTTCGAGGATAATCTCCGTGCCAGTATCAATTTCAATTAGGCTTACGCCGGGAATTTCCAGTTCAACTCTTTGTTCGTCGAGATTGGC
>JBDGPI010000151.1:721-8681 GCA_042219765.1 Salsurabacterium abyssinicum (SeqCode) | reverse complement strand
TCTTGAACGTTCGGGGATCAGTTCACCCTCCTCCAGTGGCCGCCATTCGTTCTCCTCCGGATCAAGGACTTTTGGTGACCCCTCCACACTGAGAACTCTGATCTCGAGAGGTGGGATCTCCGACTGCTGATTATCAGTCGTTTCAAAGTCTTCGATGTCTTCAAACTCCGGGTCATCACTCTGAGCGGCCATTACACCGTTAGCTCCGTAAAGCACCAGTGACATCAGGAAAACTACCAGGATGGATTGGACTAAGGGGTTTCGGAGAGAGTTACGAGTTGTCACGGAAGTCTCATTTAGAAGTTGTGTCGGAATCGACGGTCTCAGCTGGCTTCAGAGCCTTCATGGGAACGAGTTTAATTTCAACGCGGCGGTTCTTAGCCCGATTTATGTCCGATGTATTTGGAACAATCGGATGGAACGAACCGTAGCCGGCGGCGACGAGTCGATCCCCTGAAATACTCGAGTTTTCCTGAATGTACTCGACGACCCTGACTGCACGCTCGGCTGAAAGTTCCCAGTTCGATCCGAAATTGTCATTCGACAGCGGAACGGTATCGGTGTGGCCCTGAACGAGTACTCGATAGTTATCGTAATCGGAAATAATGTTACTCAGGTCCTTGAGCGAGGGTTTAGCCGAGGACTTGAGCGACGCCTTTCCGAGATCAAAAAAGATCTTATCGTCAAGTATTACCGTCATTTCCCCGTTCTCACGGGTAGTTTTAGTGTTTTTAACACTCTGAAGTTCTTTCTGGAGCTTATTGAGTTTTTTCTGACGCTTTTTTGCTCTCATACGGGCTTTTTTGGACATTCTGGAGTTCTTTTTCTTGTAGCTTTTGAGTTGTTTTTCTTTCTTCTTGAGCTCGGATTCCAGGTTATCAACGGTTTTTTGTAAGGCACCGATTGTTTCCCGCAACCGTTTGACCGTTGGGTGAACGGGTCGGCTTAATTTTTCATTTTCGAGTTTTTCAATGATTGATTCACGCTCGGCGAGCTGTTTGCGTAGTTTTCGAATTGTCTCGGTTTTTTCAGGTCGTTTTACTGTTTGCCCCCGGGTGTCTTGTTCAGCTTTTTGGACTGTTTGACTTAAGGTGTCATCCGCTTCAGCCGGTAGCGGACACAAGGAGAAAATGAATAATAGAGATGGTAGAAGGATGGTAGGAAGTAGTGTTGAAATTATTATTTCCCGGGAGGATTTCGAAAGCGACAGTGGGAATTTTTTGGTCAGATCATAGGCAAACATCTTCGGAATAATCTCCAATTAATCGCGTAAAATTTGAATCGAAGTAAATGGCACAAGTTCAAATAGATCCGAACTCAAGACACCGGAAATCTTTCTGCAGAAATCAGTACCTCGGTCATTAGTTCAACCCCGGTCAATAATTCAAGGATACTGAAATGATCCAGGGACGGCATCCGTCATGCATTGAATTGGTTCCGGTATCAACCGCTGATTTAAAAAAACACTGGATTAATTCAGCGACGGTCCTTAGGGATAGGCTTAGATAAACTCCGTCCGAGTCGTTTAAAGTCTATTGATTAGAGTCCTCCGTGGCCGGATCGGAGGGGGTTGAACCGGTCTTTTTATCGCCAGAATCTTCTTCCTTTGTTTTCTCTATTCCCTCAAACGCAGTTTCATCCATGAGGCGATCCTTGATGCTGCGTAAGTCCTTAAGGACCTCCTGGCCGGTCTTGCTTGAGGGAAGGACATTGACTTCACTTTCGACGTTTCCGGACCTCAAGGAATCTAAATTCTGGCGCTTCATGGATGCAACGACCCTGATGTTGTTACGAGTTTTAATGAAAGTAAAGGTCAGGCGAAGCCGCTGGGCGGAAAACATTCCGGAGGACCCGGGACTATCGACAACTATCTGTGTGGGATCCTTTTTGGCGATACTGTAACCCTTATTCAGGTAGTGGTTGAGCAGAACGCTGGAAACATCGTTCACGGTAAGGTGCGGTGATTGAATATTGATTTCAGGTCGTCCGGATTCAGTTTCTAATTTTTTTTGAGCCGAACAGGCAACCAGTGAGAGGGATAAGGCCGACAGTAAAATTGTGTAGGCGGAAAGGCGAAAAGTCATACGAAGCAGCCTCCAGGAGCCAGAATGTGAGTTGCTATGCAATTACATTTTTATTTTTTCAAATGCACCGCTCACCAATCGTTTAGGGATCAGTATAACTGTAGCACCGACTTACAATCATCCTACTTCAAACAGACTCATACCTGAGGATTGATAATTTTTTGAATATTTTCAAGTGCATTAGATTATTATACCTCCAGTCCTGAACCATTAATTAAACTGATAGAATCGAATGTCATGACTCCGCGACGGAAAAAAACAAACCGGCCGAGCCATTTGATCCTTTCCGCGAATTGCCATCCGCTCGATAATGTCCCGTACTAATCTTTCGGGGTCAATCCGAAGAACACGTTTGTTTAAGCAACTGGAAATCGGGCTGGTGGCTGTTAATAAAGTAATCAATCGTATCCTGTATCGTGGTTAGAACCGTCAGGCTGCCCTAACCGAGACCGAAAGGTTGCTGAACAAGTCATTCTTTAAAAAATTAGCCATTCTTGTAGGCAGTCTTGTCGAAAATAAACACTTCTGACTTTTTATAGTAATTATCTTGGGGATCGGTGATAGTAGAGACTATCCAGTCTCAGAGAATGAACTTGAAGGAATTGAATGTTGGCAATCCGAGGACGGAACCCTCGGTGATTTTTTACTCATTCCACTATCCGTCTCAGCTTAGGTCCGTTCGGTCTCGGCCGTTTAGCGTGAAATGAAGGCCGTTAATTATAGTCCCGTGTCGTCAGCTTTACTTTGCGTATTACCGTCATGTTTTTGCATTGATGTTTGACTTTAGCGTATCGGTTTCAGCTTCAATTGGAGAGGAGTAGCTTCAAAATTTGATCAGTATCTGAATGCAATCCGTTAGGAAAAGGCGAATTATAGTAATCAGACCGTCTCATAAGTGCTGAGAACCGTCTCGACCAGTTATTATTTAGGTTGGTGGTTTAATTGATGTCCATCAATAGAAGTGTAATTTCGCAGTAGTTCTGGAGGATCCTCCTGTTCCTCACCGGTGGGTACGTCCGTTAATTGACACTGCTCCGGGCTCTTTAGGGAGATCTGTCATGGAGGTAACTAATTTTGAGAAGGGTGAAACTTTTTAGAGTAAAACCCGGTGCCGTGCTTGGCGCTGATGTAAAAGTACCGTCCCCCCTGACCGACGTGCAATACCTGTTGCGTCTTGAAGCCGGTACCGAATTGACCCAGAATCACCTCGATCGCCTTCGTAGGGCAAACGTAAGCTCAATTCCGATTAAAGATGACGACACCAATGACCTCGACAAATACATACACGATGCTCAGGTTGAGGCCGCAGAGGATGAAGTTCGCTCGGCCTTTGAGAATTTTACCGAGGAACTCGGCAACCAGGACTTTGATCCCAAGTCACTCAGCAAATTGAAGGAGGCCATCTCAAGCCTGATCGACGCCCTGAGTGGTTCGGAGCTTATGGCTGCCTATACCACCCTGAAAGATCACGATAACTATACTGCGGAGCATTCCCTCGACGTGGCGAAAATAACGCTTCAATTTACTCTCGAAAACGAGAAGAAGCTTCAGGACACTCTGGTTGAGGAGAGCGGTGCCTCCCGTACATCCATTCAACGGAATATGCTGAAGGACCTCGGGCTCGGTGCGATGCTTCACGACCTGGGGAAGCGCGAAGTCGACAGTGAGATTCTCAACAAACCATCGGGGCTAACCAAGACGGAGATGAACGAGGTTAAAAATCATCCCCATTACGGTTACGAAAATTTAAAAGCCATAGCTTCTCATATGAATGCTCCCGTAAGAATACCCGCCTACCACCATCACGAAAAATTCGATGGTTCCGGTTACCCTCAGGGTCTCGAAGGAAAAGAAATTCATCTTTTCGGACGTATCAGTGTTTTTGCCGATGTTTATTCCGCCCTAACGTCCGTCCGGCCCTACCGGGACCCGCTCGAACCGTCACAAGCTCTTGAAGTCATGAAACTTATGCAACAGGAGGGACCTCATTTCGATCCAATGATCTACGAACGGTATCTGACTCTGATAATGCCCTATCCCGGCGGACAGGAAGTTAGTCTCAGTGATGGACGGAGAGGGGTGGTCTGTGAAGTTGACTCGGACTCACCACACTACCCGAAAGTGCGGATTCTATACGAAAATGGCAATCGTCTTGACTCACCGCAGGAGATCCAGCTCGAGGACGACCCGCAGTCCCCAACGATAGTAGATGATGAGTCAGGGGATTCGGGGTTGTGTAGAGCTTAGTTGCACCGTTGGTACCACTGGGGCGAAAAAGTGTGTTTCTGATCGAGAAAAGGGTCCGTCTATGACTTAAATCAGCAAACGAAGGGAAGGGAATTATCCAAATGGTTGAAGTAGGCGATGTTCTCTGTCTTACTCACAATTACCTGCCCCGACTGACTGGGGTTTTAAGAAACGATTCAATTAAGAAGGAGGGGTTTTGGCCTGAAACACTAACACTCTGGTAGGTTGCTGTTTATATTTATTAGAATACGGATCATTAAATTATCTTTGGAGAATATTTTGTCGTGATTCTAATCCATTCGGGCGTATAATAAGTCATGTATGAAATAGCGCAGTAAATCAAGACGCACTTTTCCTGAATCCCTTCCCCGTTTATTTAAAACCTCTTGCGTGCTTCGTTGAGCTAATCAGTGAACCATCAGAGTGGATATACGGTTCATTTTACGACCATCATCCAGTTGTTGCCACCAGACCAGGCGGACTGAAAATCCTCCCGAGAGAGGACCTTCCCCTGGGTTTCTCCGGAGTTGACGATGACCTTATCCTCGGACAGTCCGATTACAACCATGTAATGGTAGGACGAATAAAAAATATTTCCGGAATCGGTGAAAACGATCACCGGATGGCCCCGTTTTAGCCACTCGGAAATATCTGACAGGTCACCGTGTTTTTCGACAACGTCGTGGCCGGTTTCTTCCGCGTACCAGACCATGTCGAAGGTAATAGTACCCTGGGCGGACTTACTGTAAATTTTGTCGGCGACAGTTTCGATTGAGACGTCCGAGCCATGAAAGTTAAGCAGGGCGGTAAGCGTTGCGGGACCACACCAGTACCGGTCGTCGGGATAAAAGGGTACGTGCTGGACCAGGATTCGGTCGTCGGAGTTCTTGAGCTCATTGAGCCGGTGATTGCTTCCAGCACAACCAACCAGCATAAAGCCGACGATCAGACCTATGCCCAATGTCGTGAGGTGAGCTCCCCAATCCGCTTCGAAAAAATTGTCGGCACTAATATCAATCGGGGGCATTGTTGACTGATCCTCCGGAAAACCCTGTCCTATTAGAAACCGCAAGGGTTACGGATAACTGTGGCAGTCGGCTCCTGCATGATTCAGCGGTTGACCAGTAACTATCACCTTAAAGGATAATCACGACGACAAGAACATTCAGTAAGGCGCTGATAAGCTGTTCGTTCAGCCGTCCTGGAATCCATCATCATCAACTCAAGAAAAGGTTGTCTTGTCTGGGCGGCGTTTTTGACGCTGGGCTTTTGGCTGGTTTTTTGTCATAACAGCAAAAGGTGTACCGGTGACCCACGGATCCGATTGCCTACTGACTACGGCATCCTAAGGGCTACTCCTGAATTCAATGTGATGAATCAG
The DNA here is from genome assembly GCA_042219765.1 of Salsurabacterium abyssinicum (SeqCode). Classification (GTDB taxonomy): domain Bacteria; phylum T1Sed10-126; class T1Sed10-126; order T1Sed10-126; family CAZEBV01; genus JBDGPI01. Next base: position 2,969 of record JBDGPI010000151.1, on the reverse strand, counting down.
GTGACGAACAGTGTTCGTAACAAAATTCTCTTGCACCAATCATTTCGGGCGTATAACGAGTCAATTATTCCGATTGTATTCACTGGTAGTGCAAAGAAATCCCCGGGTTTAAACTGGGTCTGGCTGGATAACAAAAATGACTAACTAAGCGGGAGGGATACTTTTAAGTATGAGTCAGCTCTGGAGGAACGAGGCTGAATTATTTATTACTGTACAAGAATTTATCGGAATTCTCAGTGAGCCAAAACCATCGGGATGTTCTTGGCTGTCCAGAGTTAAACGAAGAAAAATACAGGACCAATGTGATTGGTTATCAACGTTCAGCTTGATAACAGCTGACGAACTTGAGAGATGGTCTCTTCAAGCGCTTCGTCGTTCAGGGAGTAATAGACAACCCTACCGTCTTTTTTCCGATCCAGGATTCCCAGATTTTTCATTTTACTGAGTTGATGCGAAATGGCCGATTGAGACATGTCCATGAGAGCGGTTAGATCATGGACACAGAGATCTTCCTGACTCAAAAACGACAGGATTCGAAGTCGGTTTTCATTGCCAAAGCCTTTCAGTTTCTTTTCGAGTTTGTGGAAATCATTGTTGTCCGAGAGATTTTCCTTAAGTTCTTTTGCTTTAGTTTCGTTGATGGTGTGATACTTCAAGTCCTCGTTCGATTGCGTTTCCGAGGTCGACATCGTTTTACCTCCTCTATCAGGTCTGGTTTCAGACTAACACAGCCCGTCATTCCAGAAAAACTCCGACCGATAAAACTTGATGATAAATATGAAACATATAACATATGAATGGTTTTAGATTTATTTTCATTGCTTATTTTATCTTTGCTCACATTGAGCCGTTAAGGAGGATCACCGGTGGCCAGCACAGATGATGCGACGGAAACCGTGGGGACGGTCAATACCTCTGGCCAATCAAATAGTGAGAGCCATGACCACGAGTGTCGTTCGAAGGGCTCCCATACGCACAATCACGATTCCGTCGAAGGTTCATTCTGGACTCAAAAAGAAACCCTGGCCACGGTCCTTTCTGGGGTTTTTTACTTGATTGGATTGGTCTGGGAACTTTTTTTACCAGCCTACCTCAACAGTCCTCTTTATACCCTGGCGGATTTCTCGTTACAGACCTCCGACACGGTGCTTCTGGCCGCCCTTGTGGTGGGAGGGCTTTACACCGTCAATCGGGGCTTAAATGCGGTTTTAAGTATGACTATGTCAATTGATTTCTTAATCACACTGGCCCTGGCCGGAGCCCTGATCCTCGGGAAGTTCCTTGAAGCGGCATCCCTGGCTTTCCTCTACGGTGTGGCCGAGTTGCTTGAGGATTATTCGATGCAGCAGGCCCAGAATTCCCTCGAGGAACTGCTGGACCTTTCTCCGACTGAGGCTACCCTGATCAGAAACGGGGAGAAAGTGACCCTTGAGGTCGAGGAGATCCAGGTCGGCGATACCATCGTCGTACGACCCGGTGAAAAGATTGCCATGGACGGAAAGGTCCTCGAGGGTAACAGCAGTGTGAACCAGGCACCCGTGACCGGTGAATCCATGCCGGTGGATAAAGAACCCGGTGACGAGGTTTTTGCCGGTACATTCAACCAGGATGGGTACCTCGAAATCGAGGTGATACGCCGAGCGGAGGACAACACACTGGCCAAAATCATCGAAATGGTACAGGAGGCCGAAGCGTCCAAAGCCCCTTCCCAGCGGTTCGTGGATTCCTTTGCCAGTTACTACACTCCGTCCGTGGTTGGGCTTGCCCTGTTCGTGGGTCTCGTGGTTCCATTCCTTCCCGGGGTTGCCGGTGGTTTTTCCACATGGTGGTTACGGGCGATGGCGCTTCTTGTGATCGCCTGTCCCTGCGGTCTTTTGATATCAACACCCGTGACAGTCGTCTCCGGTATCACATCTGCCGCGGGCCAGGGAACGTTAATTAAAGGTGGCGAACCCTTCGAGGGACTTGGACAACTCAACGTGATCTGTTTCGACAAAACCGGAACCCTGAGCGAGGGTCAACCGTCGGTATCGGACATTCACCTACTTAATAGTTCCAGCGAGGAGGAACTGTTGTCGATAGCGGCGGCCGTTGAATCCCGGAGCGAACATCACCTGGCCGAAGCCATTCTGAAAGAAGCACGTAACCGAAACGTTGAGGTTCCGGGCGTATCGAATTTTGAAGCTTTTACGGCGGCCGGTGTCAGGGGTACCGTTGATGGCACTCAGTATTACGTGGGGAAACCGGA
>JBDGPI010000151.1:0-711 GCA_042219765.1 Salsurabacterium abyssinicum (SeqCode) | reverse complement strand
CTCCTCCCGAACCCTTCCTTGAACTGGAAAACGAAGGAAAAACCGTGGTTTGTGTCGGGACGGACGAAGAATTACTGGGTGTCATAGCCATCTCCGATCGGATTCGACCGGAGGCCGAAACTGTTATTGCCCATCTGCATGATGCCGGTATCGAGGTTGTTATTATTACCGGTGATAACGACGGTACGGCACGTAGCGTAGCCGAGGAACTGTCGATTGATCATTATCACTCCGAACTGCTCCCCGAGGACAAGGTCGCCGAGATCGAGCACCTTAAGAAAGAGTACGGTTCCATCGCCATGGTCGGGGACGGCATCAACGATGCGCCGGCTCTGGCGAAGGCCGACGTCGGTATTGCCATGGGGGCCGCCGGCAGCGACACGGCCATCGAGACGGCCGATATCGCCCTGATGGGGGATAACTTGAACCACGTCGTCTACGCCGTGCGGTTAAGCCGCCAGGGGGAGAGGATTATTCAGCAAAACATTATCAGTTCGATTGGCGTTAAGCTTTTCCTTGCGCTGGGTGTGATTCCGGGGTTTGTGAACCTTATAACGGCTGTACTTGTAGGCGATATGGCAGTAACCTTTGGTATCACCGGTAACGCAATGCGGTTACGGGGAATTCAATCCCAAGAATAATATTTAATCATCCGGTTAATCCAACCTTTACTTACCGCACAAATAGTTTGCTACTCCACAAAATATTGCT
>JBDGPI010000150.1:0-3968 GCA_042219765.1 Salsurabacterium abyssinicum (SeqCode) | reverse complement strand
ACACTCTGCTGGAGTGGTCACCAATTTTCGTGTATTTCAAAACCGTGGATTCCATGTCCATAATTGCTTCCTTTTTCAGCGAAACTTCCCGGACCGGTTCCGGTTCCGAACGAGGCCACCGACGAACGGCCTCCTTATTTTTCCGCAGATCAAAAAACAGAACGTGATCCCTGTTAAGCCGGGCCAGGTGGTCCCCGTCGGCGGTAACGTCGAGTCCGCCGTCACGGGCTCCCTTGTTAATAAGGTCATACCGTTTCTTGTTCCTGAGAATTTTCATGCGAGGGAGCACGTAGTGGGTACGGCGATTGGTCCGGAAGTTGTATTTTGTCACGCGATTGATCGACCGAATTCCATATACCGAACTATCGGACGCAGTCATTGCATAGCGATTCGTGTTAAGCTTCCCGTAGGACGTTTTATCGGAAAGACGACCACCGGGATAATCCGGTTCTTCCATTCCGTGACCCCACATATACACACGATTCCCGTCGTGCAACATTAGAAGGTCGCTATTCAGGGCCTGGTCGGAGAGGGTTAGCGACTGATCCTTATGCGGTTGGAAGGAATCGTAAAACATGGTTGTAAGGTATTTCAGTTTGCCCTCGTTATAATCCCAGTACTCCAATCCCTCCGAACCCACCAGCGATATTAACAGGGAACCGTTGTACGTTACCTTTGCCTGAACTTCGTTTACGTTTCTTAGCCGGGTGAGAGTCAGGTCAAAAGTTTTTTTGGAGTCGAGCTTTTTCCGGGGGTTGGTTTTTGAAATGGGTTGAACGGTCAAACTCCCCTTCTGGCCTACCTGGGGAGTATGCCACACGAACTGCAGTAGCTGGTTCCCGTAATGGATCATTTCACTGGCCTGGTTATAGGCACCGACGCGCGGTCGATGGCCCTTTATCTTCCCCTTCGCGGGCGACCAGCGCTGACCACTTCCGGGAATGTAGATTGTCCCACGGATAAAATCCAGCGAGAACGGTTGTCGAATGTACTCGGATTTCAGGGGTTGGTTCGTCCGTTTCGTAACACTAAGCCCGTCCTCACGACTTTGCAGTCGGTAGATATTGACGTGCTGTTGTTCATTATTACTGGTGGTCACAACCGCCAATTGATTCTTCGGATACAGCCGGGCCGTTTCAAGGAAGCCCGAGGCTCTGATTGTTTCGTTGAAATGATGTAGATCACCGGCACGAACAAAGTGAACCGTACCGTTGTTCAATCCCACGACGACAATCTTCTTTCGTGGATGGGACGTGACAAAATTCACCTCTTGCTGGAAGGACCGGCTGTCAATAACTTCACCTTTCTTGTTTAGAGAAATTAACTGATTGTCCCCCGCCACGATGGCGCCCGGGGAGCTTTTTCCCCGGGCGGGAACAGCCACGGCATCGTTAACCGTTACATCAAGTTTAGCCGAGAAAATTAACGGCCACCGTTCCTGACTCATTTCTCCCATGGCCGCCTGAACTTCGGGTTTGGGACGTTTCTCGTAGGCGGTGGAAAACTGTTCAAAGGCCTGCTGAAACCGGCGGTCGGACTTGTAGTTATTTCCCTTTAGTAAGTGGGACTGATACTGGGCGGTTTGCAGAGCCTCAAGAGCGTCGTTTTTCTCAGCGCGTATTCGTACGAAAGCCCAGATTGCACCAACCAGTAAAACGACGGTCGCGGCCGTGACCGTACTATAGATGGCCGGGCGACGCTGGAAACTTTTCTTCAGCGCGTAAAAAACGCTGGGCGGACGAGCCGAAATCGGTTCGTTATTGAGGTAGCGTTCGAGATCCTGCGCGAACGCCTGGGCGGACGGGTAACGTCGGTTCTTTTCCTTCTCCATGGCTTTGCGGACGATAACGTCGAGTTCGTCGGGGATGTTCTGATTGACGTCACGGGGACGTGGTGGATCCTCGCGGACGATTTTCTCCAGGTCCTCTACACGGTTCCCGGTGGGTTCGAAGGCCTTCTGCCCGGTTAACAGCTCGTAGAGCACGGCTCCCATGGCATAGACGTCGGTCCGTTCGTCGACGTCATCACGGCGTCCCTCGGCCTGCTCCGGGGGCATGTAACCGAGAGTTCCTACGAGATCACCACTCTGGGTGAGGGACTCGTAATCGTCTCCCCGGGCGTGGGCAAGTCCGAAGTCCATCAGGACCGGCTCGCCCTTCTCGGAAACCATGATGTTGGCCGGTTTCACGTCCCGGTGGATCAATCCCTCCGAATGGGCGTACTGGAGAGCCTCGAGAATTTGCTTGGCCAGCCGGACTCGCTGGTTAAAACTCAGGTCCGGGATGTCTTCCGTGTCGACCTCTTTCACGGTTTCCGGTTGTTCGGCTTGCTCGGTGAATTGATCCTCATCGTCAGTGGAGGGACTCGTGCTAACCTGACTGACAACTTCCTGAATGGAGGAGCTTTCCCGGAAGGACTCGACGGGACCGGTTGTACGGATAAGATCCCCCAGCGGGACTCCCTTCACGTAATCCATCGTAAAGTAGTGGTATCCCTCGGCCTGCCCCACGTCGTGCACGCTTACAATATTGGGATGCCGGAGCCGGGAGGCGGCCTTGGTCTCCCGCACGAAACGGGCAACCTGGTCCTCGCTGGCCTCCTCACCCCCGAGTAACATCTTGAGGGCCACCTCACGGCCCAGGGCCCGGTGACGTGCCCGGTAAACGACACCCATCCCCCACGGCCTATTGAACCAAGCAGTTCATAATCCCCAAAGGTGCGAACGTTTCCCTCGGTTTCTTCCTCGGTATCCGGTTGTTCGGACGAGAAGTCCTGGCGAGCCTCGAACTGTTCACCGGGGTTCACGCTGAGTACCTGTATGGGATCGTCGATTCCCTTCACGCGGATGCGATCCAGCCAGCGAAACGCGTACTGTGAACTATGAATTACCTGGCCAGCCCCCTCGGGAGTCTCAACCTCCTCGACCTTTCCACCGTAAGTACGTTGTTTGTACTCCCCGGTTCGATCGTACTCGGTATCGTCGGTGGATAATCCAGCCTGCTCGAGTACGTTTTCGTAAACTCGGGACGTGGTTAGGATTTCACCGGCGGAAGCGGCTCCACACAACCGGGCGGCCAGGTTCACCGGAGGACCGATCGCGGTGTAATCCTGCTGGAGACGGGATCCCACGTTCCCCACCACGGCTTGCCCGGTTTGTACACCGATTCCGATCGGTGGCATGTTTTTCCCCTCGGACTTCCATTGCTGTCGCAACTGCTCGTGCTGTTGTCCGATTTCAACGGCACAGTGCAGGGCACGCGCGGTGTGATCGGGCATGTCCAGTGGCGCACCGAAGAAGGCCATGATTTCGTCACCGATGATTTTGTCCACGGTACCATCGTAGTCGTATATAACCTGGATGATTCGATCGAAGCAGGCGTTTAACACCTGGCGTACGTCACCCGGGGGAAGTTCCTCCGACAAACGAGTAAAACCACGAAGATCGGCAAACATCACGATCACGTCACGGCGCTCGGGAAACTCGAAGTCCCGCTCGTCGGACTCACGCAGTTTTTCGAGAACGTTGGAACCGACGTACTGCTGGAAGGCCTTCTCAATACGGTGTTCCTCGGAGCGATCCTCGATGATGACCTGGAAACCGTCACCCGAAGGATGAACCGAAATCTCAACGTGTTCCTGTTCCCCGGTGGTGGGGTTAACGTAACTTGTACTGTAATCAACCGGCTCGTTTTCCTGCTCAACCTGGTCACATAGGTTGGAGAGAACACCGTCCCCAAACGGAAGGTGGTCAACATCCTTTAGAAGTTGTCCCACGACTTCCTCCCTCGGAATATTAACGGCCTCACAGAAGGAACTGTTGGCGTATTGGACCACCCGTTCGGAACCGACGTCGAGCAGTTTTTCGTCCAACCCGGCAAAGGACACAAAATCATTCATGAATAAATCACCGGTTCATTAATAGTACGGTTCGGCAGGAAACGCAATAATAGCAAACGAAGTGGTGATAA
>JBDGPI010000149.1:26613-32609 GCA_042219765.1 Salsurabacterium abyssinicum (SeqCode) | reverse complement strand
AACGAGGAATCAGTGATGTCCGAGTTTTTACAGAACTCCCTGATTTGACATGCGAACTATAAGTATAAATCGGACGATAAATTTAAGATGAAGCCACGGACTCTCCTTCTCACTCGCTTATCGAACCTACCCCGACGGTACAACCACGACTGGCACTCAAATCAGAAGATTCACTTTTTAATGAACACAAGAAGAGCAAGTTAGTCATTTTCTCTGGCTTAAGATGTCCCCCCGGAAGTCAATCCACCCCTATCGTCAAAGCTTACTCGTTTATAAATCAACCAAACTATACGTATACCAGTGCCACGATAGTTTTTTACAGATCGATAAGAAAAAACGATGATATTTTTTCGTTATAAATATAAATGCCCCAACAATAAAACATTTGATAAAAGATAGGGGTTGACACACTTACATTTGTGCATTATTGTTTTTTTGAATTAAATAAACGACGGGATATATCTTTTATTTTTAATCATTATGGAGTGTATATGATATCTTATTTTGTTTCCGATCTATTCGAGCAACAACTCAGTGATTTCGCCAAAATTTATGCGGAAGCCGTGCGCCAGGTCCACGAAAGGATTCAGAAAAATGTTTCACGATCGTGATCCCCCGGTGAGCTTCAGTGAAGGAACCGTTGAATGAATAATCACCGCCACCGAAAAGGAGGTAGAGTATCATGGATCACGATGAAATGAGTTGGGTTATTCCGCATCCCGGAACGGATTCACAAACAGCATCAACCACTGCCGACGTCATCGGCGAAACCACAAAATAGTGGTTGTGAGGCAAACGGAGCGGGTGGAGTGAAAGATAAGCACGTTTGAGCATTGTCAGGAAAGAAGTTTTAAATAAACCAGGAGGTTGATTACGAGGGAATCACTGACGAAGGCGTTTGAGACATTCACCTCGGACGTTTCTATTCACCAGACGACCCCGACCACAAACCACTGGCGGGACCCACCGCCTAATTCATTCAGCCCGAGGGTATAATAATTGAATAACTCTAAGTATTCGCATTTCTTTTATTCTTCGGACGTCTGAACAGCATAAACAACTGCTCCTTTGTCCCGGTTGAAAAAATCACCAATCTCCGTGGGTCCATATCCTTCACGATACATTAAAACCATGGCTTCCTGGCGAACTCTTGCTTCTGGCTGAGAACGACCCGGAGCCTTTAGCGCTTCCAACGATGTATCGTTCTCCTCGGCGACTCTACGGCCCAGTTCCTCCAGAGACTTCCGGCCCCGTCGATCACGGTGTCTCTGTTTCCGGTCTTCATCACGTTTTTCAAGGTCTCGCCACTCATTTTTACTGCCAATATAACCGGTTTCTCCGGGCAAATCCTCCACGGATTCCCCCATTTTCTCCCGATAGACCCTGGCTCGATCACTGTCTTCAAAATGAGGAGGAAATTTCCATGAGTCGAACGTAAAACGAGACCAGCTACCGTTGCGGTAGTATTCATCCGTGTGCCAATGATACTTCTTCGGGTCAGAAACGATTTCTGCCTCTACTGGATTCTGATGGATATAGGGAACCAGCTGAAGGAGGTAGGCGTCATCAAGGACAATATCGGCCCCCGGTCGACCCCAGAAGAGGGTTCCTTCTCGAGGCCGGGTTTCGTTTAAGTAGGTAGCGTAGGAGGAATGAAGACCATTCAAAGCTTTATCCAGGCGAACTGGCCCCATCTGAACAAGTGCGTGGTAATGGGTATCCATTAAACACAGGGCCCCGAGCGAGAGCTTGCGTCTGTTAAAAATCTTATCCAGTTTTTGTAGAAACCACTCCCGCTCGTCGTCGGACTGAAACAGCCGGAGCCCATCTATACACCGGGCGTAGACGTGATACCAGAATCCATCGTGATATTGTCTCGGTTTATTAGTCATAGTATTTATTAGCCTATAACACCGACATAGTTATTCAATTATTATACCCTCGGGCTGAATTATTAGGGATGTGCTTCTCTGGCTGTTTGGTACAATTCTCCTCAATCATTGACTTCGTGGAGTGGGATCGGAGTATGAAAATAACCAGCGAACCAATTACTATCGGTATCATCGGTGGGGGGCAACTCTGCCGGATGATGTGTGAGGCAGCCTCGCCCCTGGGGTTCCGCGTTGTCTTTCTGGACCCCACTTCGAGTGCTCCCGCCGAGTCGGTCGCCCACAAACAGATCACCGGTGACTTTGACTCCGCCGAGGATATTCAAAAGCTTCTGGATCATGCCGATTACCTGACCTACGACATCGAGCTTGCGGATCCTGATAGTATCGACGCCCTCGAACCCTCCGTACCGGTGCATCCAGCGCCGGAAACGCTACGAATGATTCAGGATAAACTTAATCAAAAACAGCAACTCAAAAAACGGGGAATTCCCGTACCGGATTTCGTCCGAGTCGATTCGATCGACGACCTTTACGAAGCACAAAAACAATTTGGCCTCCCCATGATGCTTAAGGCACGAATGGGCGGATACGACGGACGGGGAAACCTGTTCCTGGACTCGGAGGATGACTTCGAGGAGGCTCTCGAGACGCTTTCCACGAATGCCATGGTCGAGGAACTGATTGATTTCGATCGGGAACTTTCGATCATCGGCGTCAAAGGGACTGACGGAACCGAGGTTTTCCCGGTGACGGAAACCGTTCACGAGGAGGAAATCCTCCGCCATACGATTACGCCGGCCCGCACCACTGACGAAATTAAGGACAGGGCCCGGGAGGTTGCCCGGGACGTACTGGAGGTAATGACGGGCCGGGGTGTTTACGGGATTGAACTCTTTGAGACCGACGGAAAGATACTCGTCAATGAAATTGCTCCACGCCCCCACAATTCGGGGCACTGGACGATTGAAGGAGCCGTGACGTCTCAGTTTGAGCAACATCTCCGTGCTGTCACCGGCTGTCCACTGGGGTCGACGAGGCTGAGGGAGCCCACCGTCAGCGTTAACATTCTGGGAGACAAGGGCGAACGACCGGTCTCGCTTGAGGGCATTGAGGCCCTGTTCGAAACTCCCGACGCCCACTTTCACTGGTACGGTAAAGAACTTGAACGGCCCCTCCGAAAAATGGGACACTTCACCGTAACCGGTGACGACACCGAGCAAGTCTTGAACAAAGCCTTAGATCTCTGCGGGGAGCTGAGCTTCAAACCATGACTGAGGACGACGCCGTTCAATCGTTGATTGATCAGCTGGAAGACGAAGCCCGAATGGACATTCCAGAGGAGGACACCCCCGATATCGGCATCATCATGGGATCGGATTCGGACTTCGACGTTATGATGGGAACCGAGGATAATCCCGGCGCCTACGATGCTCTTGAGACGCTTGGCTTCAGCGAAGTCACGGATTACAGCCAGCCTCCCGATAATCCTTTCACTTTTGAGACTTACGTCGTCTCCGCCCATCGCACGCCGGACCTTATGTACGCGTACGCCGGCACGGCGTCGCATCGGGGACTCGACGTAATCATAGCGGGTGCCGGCGGCAAATCCGCCGACTTACCGAACATGACGGCTTCCATTGCCTATCCGATTCCGGTCATAGGAGTGCCCGTTCAGGAAAAATCCGTCGATTCCGTAATCGGTATGCCAACCGGAGCGCCAATCACCGCAGTCGACGCTGGTAAGTCCTTTAACGCGGCCCTATCGGCCGTGCAGATCCTCGCACGACGGCACGAAACGCTCCTTGATCGACTTGACAGCTACCACCAGGATCTTCGGACCAGCGTGGGAGACGTATCACGGGACATGCACGAGTCCGGTACTTTTGAATTTCGCCGTCGCTGAGTGAATAGGAGATATTTAACGGACTACACACCGGGAACCCAATGCTAGGGCAAGTATGACATTCCAGTAACGAAACCTTCGAAAGCAAAGTTTACTTTTTAAAGTACGATTTTACGGCTTCATTTACTCCGACTTACGATTTCCCCTCGACGTCGATTACGATGGGTTCGTTAATCGGCGAATAATTCCCGTCACAAATCGAAGCATTGACAAAGGTCACGTCCCATTTTTGGTAGGTTCCGTAACCTTCGTGGATGTGACCGAAGACGTGTACCTCCGGAACAACCTCACGCACCCTGTCACGCAGATCCTCACACCCGACCGATTCGTTTTTGGGCTGCACAGTATCGCCAATCTTAAAGGGGGGGCCGTGAGTTATCAGAACATCCACGTCCTCGGGAATCAAATCCCATTTCTCCCGTAGCGGTTTGCCCCTGGGTAAATTAAAGGCCCAGTCAAAGAACTCGGGCTGCCAGGGAGATCCCCATATTTTCAATCCATCGACCGTGGTCACCTGATCAATAAGGACGTCAGCGGCTTGCAGTCGATTAATTGCCGTTTCCTGCTGAGCCCTGGCTTCAAAGCAGAAATCGTGGTTGCCGGGAACAAATATGATTTCTTCGTGAGGAAGGGAGTCCAACCAATCATTGAAGGGATTAATATCCTGGATGCGACCCCGTGCGGCAAAATCTCCCGCATGGACCAGAAGGTCTCCGTCAGGAATATCCAGAAGGCCGTGTTGTCCGTGAGTATCACTAATAGCCACAATCCGGGTCAAAAATTGCCACGGCTCCAATTGCAATTAAGCGTTAAAACGTTCAGGGTACTTAAGCCATAAACTAGAATAAAATTTTAAATATTTTACGAATGAAATGTTATGTGATTTTTTTCACAATCATGCCGTCACCCTGGAAGCCTGGTCACTCTTATAGTGCCCCCCCGGAGTATCATACATCCTCGACGCCCTCTCCGTGTCGCCCGGCGCCCTCGGAAAATTCCCGGGCTCCCTCGAGAGCTGTTTCAAAGGTTTGATTTCCGAGCTCCCGTTCAATGTCCAGTCCCTCCTGGAGTGAGGAACCAATTCCACGATAGACGGACTTTCTGTCGGCCCGAAGCGTCGATTGAGGATAGTCGGCAATGGTTTCACCCAACTCAATCGCTGTCTCAAGGGCATCCCCGGCGGGAGTTAGTCGATTAACCAGGCCCCAGTCCATGGCAGTTTCGGCGTCCACGGACCGACCGGTAATGATCATGTCAAGGGCCCGACCCTGACCAATGATCCTCGGTAGGCGCTGAGTTCCCCCATCAACGAGGGGAACGCCGAACCGCCGCTCGTAACACCCAAACTCGGCTTCGCGGGAGGCAATTCTCATGTCACACCAGAGTGCCATCTCCAATCCGCCGGCAACGCAGTATCCCTCAATGGCCGCCAGGGTTGGTTTCTCCACCGTCATTCTCGTAAACCCCAGGTAGCCCTCATCACGGTCCTCCAGGTCCATTTTTTTCAAATCGGCCCCCGCCGAGAACGACTCCGTCCCCTGTCCCGTTAAGATCCCAACCTTTGCATCCGATGTCCCGAAAGAATTCCAGGCTTCACGAAGCTGATCGGCGGTTTCCTTATCGATAGCATTTTTTGCCTCGGGACGGTCGATTGTAATCACATAGACGTCACCACGGTCTTCACAATTAACCATTGTTAACCTCCATTTTTAAAAAAACTTTTCGAGCAATACTTCCGTAAAAACACTCTAACCAGGATCCACAGGATCGCTTACTGTCGTCTCAGGATGACTATGTTCCCGAACCTAACGCCAACACGGGTTGGTTTTACTACTGCGTAAACCCTCAGGATTCGGAAGAAATCCGCAAAAATTGCTTCTTGACGGTACCCGTTCCCTGGAGAAACTCGAGTACGTACTCCTCACGAGTGCCATCCGGGGTCATTTGATTCTCAAGCCAGAACCACTCCTGGCTCAGTTTCTTCCCGCCGGAGGAATTTCTGAACTCGAGATAACGACCATTTATGGTCCAGGTTCCCCTCCGGATCCGTTCTCCCTTCCTGAAAACCGAGAAGGAACATTGGCCATCGGTGGAACAGTCGAAGTCGTAGACTTTACGCGAGGAACCGTTCAGCCAGCGGCCCTGAAGCTGTGATCGTGTAAAATCGTCCTTGAACACGAATCGATACTGGCGCTTGAGTT
>JBDGPI010000149.1:0-26603 GCA_042219765.1 Salsurabacterium abyssinicum (SeqCode) | reverse complement strand
GTTCATTGGCACGATTGATTGTCATAGCAATTCTTCTGTTAAGCACTTTTATAGTCTTGATTGACCCCGGGTGCCAGTCCTGATAGACCCATTTTTCGTTTGTGTCACGGAAATCAATCCAGGCCCTTTGAGCAGTCTTAAGCGCCTCTCTTTCCATCTTGTACTGCTGATGCTCCCGGGAATCCGAGGCCCCTTCCGGAGCAAGATGATCCATAATGCGACCATAAACCCGGTTTAGTTCCGAGTCGACCCGTTCCTGAACGGTCTGTAATAGCTCAAGCCGGGACAAGTCCGTGTTCGATTGCTCCAGACAGTGTCTCAGGGATCCAACTGTTGTCTTATACTGGCAATTCTGTGCTCCTACCCCAGAACTTAAGCTAATGAATACCAATCCAAAGGCACAAACCAAGATTTTTCTCATAAACACCACCAGTAATTTAGGTAATGTGATTCCTCGGAACCTACCAGTTGACCATAGGACGTAAAAATCCCACAGGCAAATAACTAATACTGGATTGAAGGGACAGGGAACTGAGGTTGGATGGAACTTATGGGGTCATTAACAGGGTAGTGGTGGAAGCGAGAAACGATAATGATTTACTTCAATTCAAAAAAATTCATTGAAAGGAAGTGATTGAAAAGGGGGCGAACAATTAGGTTATCAGGATTCTAAGCTCGTAGCTGCGTCACCTCACCTCGCTCACTCATACTCACTTCCTGGGAGTTTGGCGTGAGAAACAAGCTACAAGCTTCTTTCTCACGGCCGTTCGCTCGTTTCGAATCCCTCTCGCTTTTCAACTCAAGGAAAATTCAAACCTTCAACTTTCAACCGTTGAACTTTCTAACTTTATAATGGCGGAGGGGGAGGGATTCGGTCACTACGCTACTCGCATCACGCTCGTAGCTGCGTTACCTCACCGGCACTCACTCAACCTCACATCACGTGAGGTTGACGGTTCCGAAACGATCGAAAAATCGTTTCGGGACGTCGTTCGTTTGTTTCGAATCCCTCTCGCTTTTCAACTCAAGGAAAATTCAAACCTTCAACTTTCAACCGTTGAACTTTCTAACTTTATAATGGCGGAGGGGGAGGGATTCGAACCCTCGGTACGCGTAAACGCACATCCGATTTCAAGTCGGACGCCATAAGCCAGACTCGGCCACCCCTCCGAAACTACAGTCAACCGTCAGGGGTCGAACGTCGACAGTCACAAAATGACCGTTGGTAATTGTGCTTCTGAAGATTTTCGAGCGTCTTGCAGTATCCAGTTCACAGGAAAGTGTACACACAGTTAACAACGAAAAGCCAGGAAAAAATAATGTAATTCCAGTACGAAACCCCGAAACGAATCCTCACACAACAAAACCAGCCAACCACAAGCCAGCCATCGTAAAACAAATCACAGCGGTTTTTATCGATTCAGCCACTGGCCGATTATTTATCGTCGTCCTCATCGTCTTCGTCCTCGATATCCTCAGGCTCGTCGGCGGGGTCCTGACCTTCCTCGAATTCCTCGAGTTTTTCCTCAAATTCCTCGAAGTCGGAATAACCCACTTCCTGGAACTCCTCGGTTTCCTCTTCCTCCATCCCAAGTTCCTCGGCCAGTTGTTCCTCGACGTCCTCGTCGAGTTCGTCCTCGGCTTCCTCTTCCTGGCGAATTTCCTTCTGCACTTCCCGGATTTTATCCCGCAGCTCGGCGGCCTCCTCGAAGTTTTCCTCTTCGACGGCCCGCTGTAATCGATGCTGTAGAATTTTTAATTTCTTGCTCTCCTCGGATTCCTCCTCGTCGGGATTCGCTGGAACCGATGCTTCCTCCATCACGTCGTCGGCCACAAATATATCAGCATCCGTTCGAAGGGCCAGCGCAATGGAATCACTGGGCCGGGCGTCAATAATCATTTCGTCGTCCTCTTCGTCATCATCGTCATTTTCTCGTTTAAGGGTAATTTCAGCGTAATACGTAGACTCCTTCAGGGCACTTACTACAATTTTGTCCACCACGACATCCATGCGATCGATAATTTTAGCCAGAAGATCGTGGGTCATCGGTCTCGGAGGATCCACGTCATCCAGTTCCATAGCGATTGCCTGGGCTTCGAAAGAACCAATGTAAATCGGCAACCATTCGTTGTTTACGTCATCCATCAAAAGAGCAACAAACCCCTGGTTGTAGGGACTCATACCGACGCCATGCACTCGAACCGAAATCATAACTAAGCCGACCTCCGACCAATACAGCAAAATGACTCGCCCTGAATCCAATCGTAGACCGCGAGAATATCATCATTGAATTGTAATACATCACCGTGGGACATTAAATTTAACAGAACAAATGAGGTAATCATTCGTTCGTTGACTCCCTGGACCCAGGCGAGAGTGTTACCTCGTCACGGGAAATCTCGCCATCCACACCGCTGTCGGTTTTGTTCTCAAAACGGACCCGTTTGACTCCGGGCTGACGGAGTCCGAGCTTTTCTCGTGCAAGCTGTTCAATTAAATGAGGATCCTGATGTAGCCGTTTTTCCCTCTGGCGAAGTTCTCTCAGCCGCTTGCGCCGTTTCTTGGCTACCTGGCGAAGCTTTTCTTTTTTCTGCTCCAGTTTCCGGATGTCACCAATGCCACCTTTTACAAAAAGAGCTATGGCTGCCGACGAACATCCTGCCGCAATCAGGATCACAAGATACCAGATGGGGTGCGGACTGGTTTCCGCGTCATTTTTATCGCTCATGGTGACTGTATCTCCTTGTGTATTTTAAGAGTTCATTTACTGGTACATTGAACCGATAGTATATTCGCCAGATCCCGCCCGGTCCGCTTCAGAAGTGGACCGGTCTGGTCGAGTGCTTCCCGCAGGCTCATGGGGCGATCCATTATAGAAAGTATAACATCAAACACACCGAGTAATTGATCGTGTTCCACGGACCGCTGTCCGGCCACGGCAAACACGACTGGATTACCGCACTGGCGCGCTCGCTTGGCCGCGGCCGCCGGGGTTTTCCCGTGACCGGTCTGCCGGTCAATTTTCCCTTCCCCCGTAACTACTACATCGGCATTCCGGACGGAAGAATTAAAATCCGTAACGTCCATCACTTTTTGAGCCCCCGGGACAAGTGATCCGTCGAGCAACAAGGCCAGGCCAAATCCCAGCCCTCCGGCTGCTCCGGCACCGGCCGTCTCTCGACCCGTCCGTCCGGTGTAATTCTCGAGTAGATTAGCCCAGTGGGTAAGGTTTTGCTCGAGACGTTCAACCATTGCTTCGTCGGCTCCCTTCTGGGGTCCGTAGACGCGAGCGGCACCGGACTCACCCAGAAGAGGATTGTCCACGTCGGAACAGAGTGTAACCGTCACCTGGCTCAGGGTTTCGGCCACTGCTTCGTCGTCCACCCTTGCGGCGGACCCCAGTGACTCCGGTGATTTAACCTCCGAATTATTGCTGTCGTAAAACGAGTAACCCAGTGCTCGAGCCGCCCCGAGTCCACCATCAACCGTTGCCGATCCCCCCAATCCAACAAGAATTCGATCGACATCCCGATCGACTGCCTTTTTAATTAACTCCCCGGTGCCGTAGGTAGTGGTTTTCAGAGGATTGGCCGTCTCCGGATCAATCAGATTGAAGCCTGACGCCGCGGCCATCTCAATGACGGCCGTCTTAGTGTTTTCCTCCCGAAAGAGTCCCCACTCAGCTTCCACGGTCTCCCCCCGTGGACCTCGAACGTCCGACCGGACAAACTCCCCGTTTCGGGCTTGAACAATCGCTTCGACGGTTCCTTCTCCACCGTCCGCGAGCGGGTGTTCCCGAACGGACCATTCGTCCCCGAGTTCGGCCCGGAGTCCGTCCCCGAGCGCAGAAGCCACCCGGGAGGCCGGTAACGCTTCTTTAAATTTGTCGGGAGCTACGAGAACTCGTCTTGCGCCCACCGATCATGGACCTCCTTTATTTCCTCGACCGTCAGGGAACTGGGACGCCGCTTGATGTTCCAGTTATTCTGTTGCATCCACAGACGCCAGCTGTCTTTTTGCTCGCTGGAGTCGGCTAAATTATTTAGTAACGTCTTTCGTGGTTGCTGAAAACACCGTTGAATTAAGGTCGACATCGATTCAAACGGACGATCAGGTGACTTCGACTTAAGCTGGATCAGCCCGGAGTCCACGTCAGGTTCCGGGGTAAAAGCCGAACCGGGAACCCGATCAAGCAGTCGAACATCAAACGCCCAGTTCATGAGCACCGAGATTGAACGATACTCCGAATCACCGGGATTCGCGTCCAGACGGTGTGCTACTTCCCACTGAATAAGACCCGTGAAACTTCCCATTGTGCTGGTGTTTTTTGCCAGTTTCTCGAGAAGTGGTCCCGTCAGGTGGTAGGGGAGATTACCGACAAGTGGATACGTGTCCGACCGTTCCGGCAGCGGGTACGACAGAACGTCCGTGCGCAGGACCCCCGCTTCGTCGGCGGATAGCTTCCGGCGAAGGACACGACAGAATTCCGCATCCAGCTCCATGGCGAGAAGATAGTCCCAGGTGGCGGTCAGCAGTTCCGTCAGGGCCCCTTTTCCGGATGCCCATTCAACCCCGAAACTAGCCTCCGGTACGACGGCCGCGGACCGCTGTCGCCAGTACTCGTCAGTGAGAAGAACCTGACTTAACGACGGTGGTGACATACCTCAACGATAGTCCCGCAGCCACTGCAGGCAATTCAGGGCACTTTCAGGATTGACGGTCCCGTTCTTTACCCCTTCAAGTGCCACACCATGGTCCGGACTGACCCGGCGTATGGGTAATCCGAGCGTGGCATGAACTCCATCAAAGAAATGGTTCTGTTTGAACGCAACCAGACCCTGATCGTGGTAACAAGCAAAAATAAGATTAACGTCGCCACCGTGAACCGGAACAAAACTATCGGCCGGATGGGGTCCATCGATAGGAATACCATCACTTCGAAGCGTCGAAACGGCCGGAGCCAGCACCGTCTGATCCTCCGTTCCAATTCGTCCATCCTCGCCGGCGTGAGGGTTCAAACCAAGCAAAGCAAACTTAAAGTCTCCGTCGTAAGTTTTCTCGTAAAACTCGTTGACCTGACGCACCGTGCGTTCAACCAGGTTTTGATTCAGGACCTCGGAAATTCCGTCAACAGGACAGTGACGCGTCAGGAGTGTCACGTTCATGGTGTCCCCGAAGAACGTCATCACACCGTCCGTATCAAAGAAGGCCTCAAGACGCTCGGTATGGCCGACAAAATCGTCGTACCCTGCGGACTGAACCACTGCTTTGGAGAGTGGCAGTGTCAGAAGACTGTTTTCTCCGGGCTGACAGAGTTCAAGTGCCCGTTGAAGACTGCGGTTGGCATTTTCACCGGTTGTTTCCGTTGGTTGAGCGGAAAAAATTTGCTCCCGCTCCACTTGTCCGACTTCAACCCACTCCACCCCGGAGCCAAGACGATGGGCCCCCAACCGATCGAGGAGGAATCCCCTCAGGGAAGCCGGACCAACAAACGTCAGAGTTTCCTCGGGTTTGCGGTCCTCTATTAGAGCCGCCGCCAGGGCAGGACTACACCCCGCAACGTCACCGGCGGTAATAAGAATGTTCACTGCAATGCTATAATGCCTCGAGGTCGGCCCGAACGGAGGAAGGATAGTTGACCTCAAAGTCCTGGCGCAATTTGTCGTACAGCCTGTCACGGTAAAACCGCTGGCGGTATCGACGATAGGCCCGTTTTGATTTTTGACCCGGTTGAGTGTTCGGGGTGAACCGGTAGCCGGTCGGATAAACGAGGGCGTAGCCGTTGCGCAATTTAAAGGGTTGGCTCACGGCGTACAGCGGTAAACTATAAATCCGATACTCGACTTCACGATTAAAATAGCCCCATCGAAACCAGCCAAGGTCACCGTGGTTTCCCATAAGCGACAACCTCTTGGAATACGTGGAGAACAGTTGATTCCAGGTTGCCTCGTCGGGACTATCGTTCAACCAGCCGTAGACCCACCAGGCCGTGGCCACATCTTCAACCATCATAAGTCTGGCTCGAACGGAAACGGAGGCGGGTCGGGTATCAGGATTCTGAAGTCCGGGAAAATACTGTCTGAGAAGGCGGTTTTCGAGGACCTGTTTTTCAATTCGCTTTCGAAGCTGCTGGCGGTAATCATTTTTGGTCATCCCCCGCCGTCGAAGAAGCCGGGATAGTCCCCCCGGAGCGGAGGACACACGATCGATCTGCTGTTGTACCATCTGATTCAGCCGAGATTCCTTCAGCGTGACCTCATTGCTTTTAGCCGCCCGTCGGAGGAGTAACCTATTCACAAGCGGTTTCAACCGACGGAGGGATAATTTTGTGTCACCGTAGCGTTCCGTGTAATCGTTCATCGTCAGCACCTGATCACCGACCACTGCCAGAACCCTGTTAACGGCAACGGGGCCCGTATTTCCGGCAGTTTCAAACGGTTCGGTGTCCAGCTTAATAATGGGCTCGGCCGTTTCCTGAGAAAAGACCGGACTGGTCACGCCGACGAGAATCAAAAGTAGTGTTAACAGTGGCGTCGTACGCCAGATCGAAGTTATGAACAACGACTTTTCTCCCGAATGAGTTAAAATGGTATTATGTATTTAACGACCCCGAGATGGAGGAAAGAAGAGTTTTTCTCTCATTCTAACCAAGCTAAAAGTTTACTTCATAAAGGGACTCGGGAACAGTGTTACGTTCCTTACCGCATCGAGAGACTTCAAGGATTGACAGACAACGGACCGGAAAGTAAGGTTCATTTTCACCAACTGACTTTGAGGAGGTTCCACCATTGGAAAATAACGTCACAGTTTTAATTCCGACTCCCCTCCGGGAATTCACCGACGGCGAAAGTGAAGTGACCGCCGAGGGTGACACCGTCGAGGATATTATCAATTCACTCGAGGAGAATCATCCTGGCATCAAAGAACGCATTTGCACCGACGATGGTGAACTGCGGGAATTTCTCAACATCTACCTCGACGACGAGGACATCCGTTTCAAGGACGAGTTGGAGACGGAAATAGAGGACGACGCGGAAATTTCCATAATACCGGCCATAGCCGGTGGCTAGGCTCACTTTCTCTCCATTCACACTCTTTCGGTTTTGAATCCCCCGGCTTAGCACCCCATCCGTGTCAAAGTGGCTTGAATTTGATTATCCCGGGTAGACTGTATAACCCCCCTGTCCGAAAGATCCGTTAAGACTTTTTTAATACCAAAGCGACCCGCTTTCCTCCTTAACCCCCGTAAAACCCGCCCGTTACATCACTCCTTCAGGGGAGACCAATTGGGCCCGGGCCTGATTAAGTGTTTTATCCCTACTATGACGATAGACATAGTATACTTTTGTTGACACTTCGGGAGTGACCTGGTTATCATAGATTCGGATACTAAAGATGTTATCTCTCTAAGGAGGTTAAACACTATGTCACAACAAACCGCTGTAGCGGACGACGAGAAGCTGGAGAGTTACGACCATCCCGAGGTTCTCGTAACGACCGATTGGGTTGAGGAGCACCTCGACGAGTTACAGTCGGCCGACGACGATTATCGGATCGTTGAAGTTGACGTGGACACCGATGCGTATCGGGACAGTCACATTCCCGGTGCAATCGGCTGGGACTGGGAGTCCGAGCTCTGCGACCAGGTTCAGCGAGACCTCATCCCCCGGGGTGAGTTTGAAAACCTGCTGGAGGATGCCGGTATTTCCAACGATACGACCGTCATTCTTTACGGGGACAACAACAACTGGTTCGCCGCCTGGGCATTCTGGCAGTTCAAGTACTACGGTCACGACGACGTTCGAATCATGGATGGCGGCCGGGCCAAGTGGATTAACGAAGGCCGTGAGGTAACCACGGACACCCCGGACTTCCCCGCCGGTAGCTACAACGCCGATGAACCCGAGGAAAGCATTCGTACGTACGCGCCGGAGATTGATAAGATTCTCGGGGCCGACAACGTGGAACTGGTTGACGTCCGTTCCGAGGAGGAATTCACCGGCGAAAAAATCGCCCCGGAGGGCATGAACGAAACGGCCCAGCGAGGCGGACACATCCCTGGTGCTACCAACATTGGATGGGCTGAAGCGGTCCGTGAGGATGGTTCCTTCAAAAGCCGGGAGGAACTGGAAGAAATTTACGAAGGACAGGGCATTACGTCCGACAAACAGACGATAACTTACTGCCGTATCGGTGAACGGTCAAGCCACAGCTGGTTTGTCCTGAAGTACCTGCTTGGCCACGAAAACGTGAAAAACTACGACGGTTCGTGGACGGAGTGGGGAAACCGTGTCGGCGCTCCCATTGAACTCGGCAAGTAACACACCAGTTACCGTTCTCAGGTTTTAAGTCCGAGTAGACGTTCCAGGTCCTCAACGTCCTCCCAGGACAGGACCTGGTTCGTCTCGTCGGATTTTACCGTCCTCACCAGTTCACTGATTTCAATCACGCTGTCGGACTGAAGCGGTGGATCGTCCGCGCGGCGTCCAATCAAAATAACGTAGTGGTGGATCGGACGCAGTAATCCTGGTTTTTCCAAGGAGTCCTTCAGCGACTGTACCCGCCGTTTGTTCCGAACCACGGGATCCGGGACTTCTTTACTGGTACCGTCGTCCTCCTCCGTGTTTCCCTCCCGTTTCACGGTCCACTTCAGGGGTCCTCCCTCATCGATTACCGTCCCCTTGAGTTCCCAGGTATCCAGGACAAAAACCCCCGGTGGCCCCAGTATCAGGTAGGGAATAAATTCATCGTTGGGAAGCGGGTAGTCAATGATAAGACTGTAATTTGCGTTCAGGTTGTGTTTGAGTAACCGAAGGACACGGTCGTCCTCCACAACACCTGTTGAATTGAATTCACGAATCTTCGAGCGCTGCCAGAGTCGAAAGAGGCCGAGGGAAAAAAGAACCGCACCAATCAGGATAAGTTGATACGTTTCCTGAACTCTGAGTACGAATCCCCCCATCATCATCAGGAAGGCGCCACCAATCAACTCGAACTTAATGAATCCTTCCACAAGTGAGCTTTTGAGAGGTGAATCAGGTGGGTCCGAGGAATTGGAATCCATCCGGTAAATACGAGCCATGACTACGTCTCGTTGAACGGGTTCCGGATTAACGGTTTATGAGGTAAGTGGATCAAACGGTATCGGAGAGAGCCCGGGGAAGGAAACTTCCTCCTTCCCCGGTCCATAGAACTCCGACTTAAACTCCGTTCGCCGAACTATGAAACTGAAAATGGTATCCAGTGACGAACAGAACTGGATCCATCAAACAAATCAACTCGACGGAACCCTAGAGAAGAGTCTGTGTTGACTCCACGCCAAATTCCGATGCATCGAGATCGTGGGTCCGTAGAAATTCAACCATGTCCTGTTCCACCACGGTGTAACCGAGGTAAAGAACAAGGGAGTCATCGAGGATTCCATCGCCTTTTAAAATATCGGGCAGGATGTCGAAGGGGTTAATCAGATACGTCAGTGTGACCGTAATGGCAGCGGCACTTTTCCAGGGAAGTGGAAAGGACCCCTCGGCCGACGCCTGAAGCATTCGGCCCATGAGACGTACTCGACCGTACGCCTTGTCGGCAAGTTCGACTTCACGGCTCTGTTTTAGTGTTTCGAGCCGGTCCTCGAGCTGGTCGAGGATTCGCTGAACGTCCTCGGGAATAACGTTTTCCATTTGAAGGGCAAACTGCTTCCGTAGAAGTTGACGGAGTTTGCCGTCCGCCCCTCCGCCGGGTGGAGACGATTGACCGACCCCAGGTCCAGACGGTCCGCTCCCAGGGGACTGTCCTCCTCCGGTCTGCTGGTCGTTCATTCCAACACCTTCACCACCGGTTCCCTGTCCGGCCGATCCGGTGTTCTGGGACTCTTGACCCACATCGGTTCCTATGGATGATTCGTCGGATTCTTCGGACATATAAAAACACCTCCTGTAGAATTACGTAACTGCTGTACCTATCCCAACAAGGGACTTCGCTTTGTAATCACCTGTGAACTGTCTATTTCAAAGAGGAACGACGTCGGTGGCTGCTAACCCCTTCTCAGTTTCCTCAAGTTCGAACTCCACTTCCTGGTCCTCGTCCAGGGTCTTGTAACCCTCGGCTTCGATTTCGGAGTAGTGAACGAACACGTCGTCGCCGAACTCCTGTTCAATAAACCCAAAGCCCTTGGCATCATCAAACCATTTAACCGTACCGGTGGGCAACAGAGTCTACCTCCTTTGGCGAAATATCAAGCGAGTACACGTCAATTGTTTGTCCGAATCAATCAGGCAGACGTCCCACTGTTGGAACCAAATCCGGACTTCTCCCTGAGAAGTTCGGTCGTTATAATCCAAAGAGGATTATGAATCAAGACTGCACTTTTAGCAATTAATTTCTATTGCTCAAGACGAACGATCGATCACATTTCAAGGGAGGAAAAACACCATGATCAGCAGTGAACTCGCGGATGCAATCAACAAGCAGATTCAGGAGGAATTTCAATCCGAAACTTACTATCTGGGAATGGCGGCGTACCTCGAGGACGAGGACTGGGACGGTTTCGCGCACTTCATGAAAGTTCAGGCCGAGGAAGAGCGTGAACACGCTCTCAAATTTTTTGATTTCCTGTCGGAAGTCGACAAGAAAGTTCAGATTCCGGCCATTGAAGCCCCCGAAACCAACTACAACTCCATCGAAGACGTCCTCAGCACGGCACTTGAACAGGAGGAACACATCACCAGCCGGATTCATAACCTCCTGTCCATGGCCCGGGAGAACAACGACTACGAGGCCGAATCAATCCTTCAGTGGTTCGTCGAAGAGCAGGTCGAGGAAGAAAATCTGATGGGAACCATCCTGAACCGCGTCCGACGTGCACAGGACGATGAAGCGGCACTCCTGATGCTCGATCAGGAACTGGGAGAACGGGATCCCGAGGCCGACTTTGAACCCTAAGAATCTCAGGAATGGCTGATCATCGGTTCGTTCAAGTGTCCTAAAAGTCCACACAATTCGATTGTTACCGAAGCTTAGTGATTCGGTAACTCCGGGAGGATTTTATAAGTCCTCCCGGGCAAGGCCCATTTTCAGCTTTTGTTTGTGTTCCTGGGACGGCAGGACTTTCGAGAGTGGGAAGATTCTACAGCTTACTCCAGTTATTACTCCCGCAAGTCAAGCCTTCATGCACCTTGATGACGGAAACTCCGTATAAAAGAATGCCTTCGTACCAGAATTCCGTTTAAACCATATCCTCCTCGGCGGCGTCACGGATTTCCGCGGCAACTTCCTGACCGAAGACAACCCAGCGGGAATTAATCCATCCAATCATTGCACCGTATATTAGGTGCAGTACCAGTGTCAGGAGAACGTACTTTGCTCCGGATCCAAGCTGTAGAATTTCCCGGGAGGCTTCGGTTCCTCCAAAACCAAAAAATCCCCAGCCAATAATCGGACTGTGAACGAGCATCATTCCCAGCCAGAGAAAAATAGCGAGTCCAATGCCCTTGCCGACACTCGTATGGTCCCAGAAAAGTGCCAATAGGACGATGGACCAGAAAATTCCGTAACTGAAGTGAGCAAGCAATCCCAGGGGTTTCGCAGTTGCCGGAGCAATCCCGAGAACTTTAATGATGAATGCTGCCGAGGGGGGGACCTGAAAGGGAGCTATACCCGTAACGTTAATTCCTACGTACATGATACCGAACATCACAAGGGCCGCCAGAAACCCGGCCGTACCAGCTTTGACGTATGGCATACTTCTTCCTCCCGAATTAGCGTAGAGTAATGTCACCTCTGCAACTTAAATCCACAATAGCTTAAAAGCCACGATCCTTTTGTAAAAGTCCTTACAGTTATTCTGGTTAATGATGCATTCAAAACTCATCCAGAACGTAATCGGCGATATCGACCGGGTCTACCCATTTCGTCGAGGTATCCGGTACAGTAACCTGATACTCAAACTGCACTCCACGGCCGGGGTTAGCGTTCACCGGGTTCCCACTCGCAACCCCACTGTAGCAGGCCCCGGAATTCGAACTATTTTTGCCCACCCAGAGACTCTGATCATCGGTAAACTTATCGTTGATCCGGCGTCCTTCCGTCTCCGCGGTCCCGCCGACCCAGAGACCATGGGTGTCCGTGGAATCGAAGGGACAACTGGCGGTGGAATGGCCGGAGAAATTCAACTGGGAGGGCTCCATAAGATCAAAGAGGATGGTGTTTTCCCAGTCCGAGGCGGTTACGTGCCACTTGTTCCCCAGGGTGAGTTTGTAGTCCGGTGGTGAAACCGAGAGATCCCTGACCCAGACCCCGATCCAGATAATGTTCAGTGGACGCGAACGGCACTCCTCCTGGTACTGGTTGATCACCGGCACAAGCCAGTTTTCGCTGGGATCGTCGACGTTGGAGCCGTGGAAGAAAGCCGCCGTATAAAGGTCCGCTGGAGCGGAGTCGGAGTAATTGTACAGTTCCGTCATATTCGAAAAGGTATCCCCTGATGGCAGTCGCATTGCCCGGCAGTAGACCCAGTGTTGTATCTCGGTGTCCCCTTTGTCCCGAAAATGCTCATTGCAGCGTCGGATTATCGTATCGGCTGTAAGGTCCTTGCTTTCGTCAAAATCCGGATTGTTTTTTACATCGAGTCGAGTGGCAGACGGGGTAGTGTCCGGCTCGAGCAGTTCCTCCCGCAAATCAGCTCGGGTGTCGACATCGTCCAGCCAGTCCGGGTAGGAAACCATGCACCCTGAGGACCCTGATGTATCACTCGACTGGTTTCGTTCGCGGATGGTTTCGTCAAGCTGTTCGACGGTCTCATTAATTGACTCAGTGTGGCCGAAGTTTACGTCACCAAGAACCGGGTCCGGTGTGACGGTTACAAGCATGAGCAAAGACAACAGACCAGCGGAGGTTACGTGACGAAACGACATTAAACCCCGAAGACCGTTGTTTACCATAATTCCAGATTCAGTCCCGTAGTGACAGTAAATTCCGTGTTGTTCGTTGAAATACCGGTGCTCTCATCCTGTAAGTGAATGAAGTATGGACCTATGTCGAGACGCCAGGAGAGGTAGGGAGCAAGCTCACGGTGAACCCCAAAAAAAACCCCCGTACTCGTCCCGCGACCTCCGCTAAGATCTCCTTCAAAGCGAATTCGGCTAAGATCAAGACCCCAATAATAATTCGCCCTCGTCAGGGGAACAACGTGATGGTAGAGGCGAAATCCCCTGACGGAGACCTCCGACGAACTCTCCAGGTACTTAAACTCAACCGAATAGGGAGGTTCGTGGAACCCCACCGACAGGCCCGGCCAGCGTAAACCGATGAATAAGCGGTTGTTAAAAGGCGCCGTGACATTCGGAATTGATTCAACCAGAGGACCAGTGTCCCTCCGAGTACGACGAGGGGTGGTATCAGGGACAACCGGTCTGGTATCCGGCCCTGGCTCGGATTCCGTTACTTCCGGAGGCATAATTAACCGAACCGGAGGACCGGTCGGTACAGGAGTATCCTGACGCAACAAAAGTGGATTAAACTGTGGTGTTAAATTAAAGCGAAGATCGGGGGTATCCGGGGATATGTTTTCAGCTGACCCGGAGGTTGAGGAGGTATCGTCCTTCGTGGTCTCAGCTGGTTTATTGTTGAGTTTCTCGAAGAAACCCTGTTCAACTGCCTCAGTGGGGTGGGCGAAACCCGCCACCAGAAGACTTGTCGCTACAACAAGAAGTAGCTGTTGTTCTGGCCGGGGGAAAAATACTTCGCTAATCCGTCTGGGATTCGGCGGGTTCAGTGGTGTCCTCGGACTCGTCGTCATCCGGTTCCACGGGGTCGTTCGTCCCGAGCGTAATACCGGTAATACGCTGTTCTTCCATAACGTTCATGATTTTAACCCCCTGGGTATTTCGCCCGTACTGGTTGATTTCCTCGCATGGTGTTCGTAGGAGAATACCCCGGTTGGTTATGAGCACGAGTTCTTCCTCGTCGTCAACGGTTTCCACCGCGACAACAGGACCATTATCCTGGACGTTTTTAATGTTTTTCAACCCTTTGCCCCCACGGGTCTGTGGACGGTAATCCTCAAAGGCCGTGCGTTTTCCGTATCCTTTTTCCGTAACAGTCAGGAGGTCCTTTTCCCCCTGCACAACGGCCAGTCCACCGAGTTCATCCTCCGACTCAAGCTCTATTCCTTTTACTCCCTGAGTGTCCCGACCGGTGGGCCTGACGTCGGCCTCGTCGAAGCGGATGGCCTGCCCATGACGGGAGGCCATGACAATATCCTGATCACCACTGGTCTTCCTGACATCGACCAATTCATCGTCCTCGGGCATTTTGATGCCGATAATACCACCGTTGCGGGGCCGGCTGAATGCCTCGAGGTCAGTCTTCTTAATCCGGCCGTTCTTGGTCGCCATGACGAGGTAACCCTCATTTAACTCACGGACCGGTATTACAGCACGCACCATCTCATCCTGCTGAACGTCAATTAAATTGATAATGGGAATTCCCTGAGTACGACGACCTCCCTCGGGAACGTCGTAGACCTTCAACCAGTAACAGATACCACGGGACGTGAAGACAAGAAGGTAATCGTGAGTGAAGGCCGAAAAGACGTCGTTGATCGAATCCCCCTCTTTTGGATCCGCCCCGTAAATACCTTTTCCACCCCGGTGCTGCACCCGAAACTTCGTCGGATCGGACCGTTTTATGTACCCCTCACGGGATAGTGTTAAAAGCGTCGGTTCATCCTCAATGAGGTCCTCTTTGCTGATGTCCAGGGGTTTGTCACTGAAGCCAGTGCGACGTTCGTCGTTGTACTCCTCCTTCAGTTCAAGCAGCTCTTCACTAAGTATTTCCCGAACTTTTTGTTCACTAGCCAGAACCGTTTCGTAGTAATCAATGTCCTCGAGCAGATCGTTGTACTCACTCTCAATCTTATCGACTTCCATCGACGTCAATTTCTGAAGTTGCATCCTCAGTATGGCGTCCGCCTGACGATCGGATACCTCGTAGTTTTCCATCAACGTGGACTTGGCCTTATCGGGACTTTCGGACTCCCGAATGATTTCCACGACTTCGTCGATGTTTGCAATGGCAATGCGATACCCTTCCAGCAGATGAGCCCGGTCCTTGGCTTTCTGAAGCCGGTATTCGGTGCGGCGGCGAATGACCTCAATACGATGGCTAATGTAGTGCTTGATCATTTCTTTCAGGGTGAGGACTTCGGGTTCGTTATCGACCAGAGCAAGCATCGTCGCCCCGAACGTGTTTTCCAGCCGGGTATACTGGTACAGCTGATTTTCGACAACTTCCGGGCTTGCTCCTTTTTTGAGTTCAACGACGACCCGCATTCCATTTCGATCGGACTCGTCGCGAATATCCCGAATTCCTTCTATGACCTCGTCGTTAACCCGATCGGCAATTTTTTCGATCATTTTCGCCTTGTTAACCCGATAGGGAATTTCATGAATGATAAGCTGAGGTTCCCCCCGGTGGTCTTCTTCAACATTGACCTTGCCACGAACAATAATTTTCCCTTTACCGGTTTTGTACATTTCCTCGAGACCTTCGCGGGAACAGATCAGACCCCCGGTCGGGAAGTCAGGACCTTTGATGTGCTCCATTAAATCATCAACGGAACAATCAGGGTTATCAATCTGATGGCGAATTGCGTCGATAACTTCGCCGAGTTGATGGGGAGGTATATTTGTTGCCATCCCGACCGCTATACCGGAGGCTCCGTTAATTAACAGGTTCGGTAAAAGACTGGTTAGAACCTTGGGTTCCTCCAGCGAATCGTCGAAGTTGGGACGGAAATCAACGGTATCCTCGTCAAGGTTCTGGAGCATTTCGGAAGAAATTTTGTCCAGCTTGGCCTCCGTGTAACGCATGGCCGCCGGGTTGTCCCCGTCGACACTTCCGAAATTCCCCTGGGGATCAACCAGTGGATAACGCAGTGAGAAGTCCTGGGCCATTCGGACCAGCGTGTTGTAAACGGCCGAATCACCGTGAGGATGGTATTTACCGAGAACTTCACCAACAATACGGGCACTCTTTTTGTGGGCCGATCGGTGGGTGAGACCAAGGTCGTGCATGGCGTAAAGAATACGCCGCTGGACCGGCTTCAACCCGTCCCGAACGTCCGGCAGAGCCCGCCCTACGATGACACTCATAGCGTAATCAATGTAGGATTCCTTTATTTCGTCCTCCACGTAAGTCTTCTCGATGGAGCCGTTGGACTCGAGAGATTCACCAGTGTCGGTCGGTTCGTCGGCCAAGTTAGGTCACCTATTAAAAGTTAGAAGGTAATGGGACATTGAAGTTACGATGGGACACGTACTTCCTTAAAGGATTTAAATGTCGAGGTTCTGGACTTCGTCGGCGTGGTCCTCAATGAACTGTCGACGGGGTTCAACATCGTCCCCCATGAGGGTTGAGAACAGTTCATCCGCCTGGACTGCATCCTCAAGCGTTACCTGGAAAAGGGTCCGGGTTTCGGGATCAAGGGTTGTTTCAAGCAACTGGTTCGGGTTCATTTCACCGAGTCCCTTGTACCGCTGCACCGAGGTGTTTGATTCCCCGTACTCATCGAGAATTTCAGGGAGCTGGTGCTCCTTGTAGACCCACTTCTCGTCACCGTTGGCCTTCACCCGATAAAGGGGCGGCTGTGCAATGTAAACATGACCCTCGTCAATTAATTCACGCATGTAGCGAAAGAAAAGAGTTAATAGAAGTGTCCGTATGTGAGCACCATCCACATCGGCGTCAGTCATAATAATTATTTTGCCGTAGCGTAAGTTGGACAGATCAAAATCCTCTTCCCCGACACCGGTTCCGAGGGCCTGGATCATGGTTTTGATTTCCTTGTTGTCCAGGACCCGGTCGATTCGAGCCTTTTCCACGTTAAGAATTTTCCCTTTCAGGGGAAGAATCGCCTGAAATTCACGGTTTCGGCCCTGTTTGGCACTCCCACCGGCCGAATCCCCCTCAACGATGAAGATTTCGCTCTGATCGCGATCCCGGCTTGTGCAGTCAGCCAGCTTACCGGGCAGTGTTCCGGAATTCAGTGCGGTCTTCCGGCGGGTAAGTTTTTTAGCCTTTTTTGCGGCCTTTCGTGCCTGGGCAGCCGCCTGCGCTCGTTCGACAATTGCTCGGCCGAGCGAGGGATGCTCCTCGAAGAAACGCGAAAGGTGCTTGTTAATAACACTTTCCACAACCCCACGGGCTTCACTGTTACCAAGTTTCGTTTTTGTCTGACCCTCAAACTGGGGTTCGGGGATTAAAATACTCAAAACAACCGTCAGTCCCTCACGGACGTCCTCCCCTTTCAGCCCGTCGTCGTCAAGGATCCCTTTCTTCTGACCGTACTGATTCACTACCCTGGTGAGAGCAGTCTTCAGACCTGTTACGTGGGTACCACCTTCGTGGGTATTAATATTATTGGCGAACCCGAAAAGCCGCTTGGAGTACGAATCCTCGGTCCACTGGAACGCCGCCTGGACCTGGATATCATCAACCGTGTCCTCAATAAAAATCGGGTCCGGGTGGAGTTCGTTGTAATTACGGTTCAGGTACTTAACAAATGCCTGGATCCCTTCGTCAAACTCGTAGCTTTCCTCGTTGTCGTCGGGTTTGTGGATCAGGTTGATTTTCAGCCCCTGATTGAGGTAAGCCAGTTCACGGAGTTTTTTGGAGAGAATTTCGAAATCAAAGACGTCCGTCTCGAAAATGGAACCATCCGGTTTAAAGTGTATTTCCGTTCCGGATCTGTCGGTGGACCCCTGTTCCTCGAGGGGACCGGTCGGTTTACCTTCCTCAAACCGCTGTTTGTACTTCGTCCCCTCTTTGTAAACTGTTACTTCGAGCCAGTCGGAAAGGGCATTAACCACGGAAACACCGACACCGTGTAACCCACCGCTAATTTTGTAACTCGTCGAATCAAACTTCCCACCGGCGTGAAGCCGGGTCATTACAACTTCAACACCGGAGACCCCGTGTTCGGGATGCTTGTCCACGGGGATTCCGCGACCGTTGTCACGAACAAGGACGGATTTATCGTCGTTAACAATTACGTCTATAGTGTCGCAGTGCCCTGCCAGAGCTTCATCAATGCTGTTGTCGACGACCTCGTAAACAAGGTGATGAAGCCCTCTCTGTTCCGTGCTGCCGATGTACATACCGGGTCGCTTGCGAACTGCTTCGAGACCTTCCAGAACTTGAATCTGTTGAGAACCGTAATCTTCGTTTTCGGACATAAGAAAAACCCTGATTATTAATTCTGTATGTGTATTTCGTCGACCAGCACTCGATCAAAGTACTCGTTAATGGTCTTCTTGATCGCTTCTTTCTTCAGTGACGCCTCCTGACTCCAGCTGGGATTCGACGCCTTCAGCCTGAGCCGCCCGTCATCAAAATCACCGTACGATAGGTTCTCGGAAAGGGGTTGGTTGAGAATGTCGGACCATTCTTCCTCTAATCGGATGGAATCGATTCGATCGTGGAGGCCATTGTCCTGAATAAACTCGTCCAGGACCTCGTCTATCGACTCCAGAAATCTTACCTCGCTTCCAGTGAAAGTAAGGTCTCCGATTCCCCGTTAGCGGAAACATCAAGGTGACCGATTCCCGTGATAATAACCTGGGAGGCACACTCTCCAAGCAAGTCCAGAACCCGTTTCTGGCGCTTCTCGTCCAACTCCGATTCAACGTCGTCTAAAAGGAGTAATGGCACCCTTGAAACTCGGTTAATTATAACCGAATTAGCGGCAAGCTTCAACGTCAATAAAAGGGATCTAAGCTGCCCTTGGGAGGCAAACCGGTCCACTGGGCGATTCTTAATTTGAATCATCCAATCGTCCCGTTGAGGCCCTCGTGTCGTGTACCCTTTTTCAAGGTCGTTCGAACGGGACGCATCAAGGACGGTTTCAAAGGAATCCGAGGGCTCAACATCAGCCTCGTAATTCAGACTCATTGACTCGATTCCGTCCTCGTCAAGCAGCTTCCTGGTCTTGGACTGGACTTCGGCCTCCAGTTCCGGCATTAACTCGGAACGGACCTGTACGATTTGTTCTCCCAGTTCCACCAAGCGACTATCGTACTGATCGAGAAGCACGTGGTCGGGGGACGGTGTTTTCAGAAGGGAGTTACGCTGCTGACGAATTTTCTGGTATTCCTTCAGCCAATCGAGGTAGTTATCGTCGAGGTAACTGAGTAGTTCATTAAGAAAGTCACGGCGCTTGGCCGGCCCCCCCTTCAGAATGCTAAGATCGTCCGGAGTGAAGAGAATGGTGGGAAACTTCCGGTGTAAATCGGAGAGTTTCTCCACAACGTCGCCGTTTAGTTTTATAACTCGCCGTCGGTCATGGTTGGTGTCGGGAGTGGACCCGTAGGAAACCGACAGCGAACTGGGGGAAGCGTTTTCTACTCCGTCGGGTAGAAACTCCGCCCTGAGGGAAAATGAATCTTTGTTCCACTGCACGCAGGTTGAATCACGGGTAGCCCGCATGCTACGGCCTTTCGAAAGGTAATTAATGGCCTCAAGGATGCTTGTTTTCCCGGTGGCATTCGGTCCTTCAATGTACGTTATATCCGAGCCAAACTGAAATTCACGGTAGGTCCAGCAACGAAATTGACTGACTGTCAGCGAATCAAGTATCAACCGGTTCGAGACGGTTCAGACGGCTCAGTTTAGCCGCAGCGGCATTATGATGTACAGGTAATTGTCCTCGGCTTCCATCGGCCGGAAGGTACCGGGACTATCCTCCGAAATGAGATCAAAGTAAATTTCGTCGTCCTCAATGTGTTTCAGAACGGCCTGTAGGTAATCTCCGTTAAAGGCAATCTTCTGGGGATCCCCTTTGTAATTAATATCCAGAATTTCCTCCCCGCCGCCTTCCTCGGATGTTTCCGCCCGGACGGTCAACTCGGAGGAATCGACTTCTATTAATAACCGTCGAGTCTTTTCGTCGGCCATCAGTGACACCCGGCGGACCGCATCCAAAAACCGGTCCCGATCAACCGTCATTCGCTTCTCGTAGTCCTGTGGAATCACCTGGTTGTAATCGGGAAAGTCCTCGTCAATTAAACGGCTGACCATCCGCGTGGAATCCGTCTTAAATTCTACGAGCTGTTCGTCGGTGTGAATGTGGACGGTATCCTCCTCGGCATCCCGGAGAATTTTACTTAACTCCTTGGAGGCCTGAGTGGGAACGAGCAAGCTGAGGTCAAGGTCCGATTGTTCAAGTTCGGCCTCGTGCTTGGCAAGACGGTGTGCGTCCGTCGAAACAACGTTTAACTGGCTGTCGTTAATATCAAAGTAGACCCCACAGAGGTAACTCCGGCTGGTATCTGTCCCAGCGGCAAATGTACTGTGATTCAGAATGTGCTCGAGTGTTTCCGCGGGAAGTTCGAATGAGGTACCTTCCCCGACCTGAGGTAAGGAGGGGTACTCCTCACGGTCAAGTACCGGCATCTCAAAGGAGGACGTGGTTTCCTCAACGTTAATCTCTGCTTTGGAGTCTCCCTCAAGGGTGAATTCAAGTAAAGTATCCGACGATGGAAGTTCGTTTACCAGGCGCCTGAGTTTCTTGGCGGGGATTGTGCAGCTTCCCTCTTCCTGGATGGACGCCGGGGTCTTGGTTTCAATGGATACTTCAAGATCGGTTGCGACCAGTTCCAGGTGATCGTCGCTTGCCTCCAGAATTATGTTCGTAAGAATAGGAAGCGTTGATTTGTTTGCTACGGCTCCACTAATGGTTTTTAATCCGTCCAGTAAAGTGCTCTTTTTGGCGGTAAATTTCACAAGCGTTCCTCCTCGTAAGCTTATTCTGTATGGTTAGTTTTAAAAACTAGTAATAGTAATAGGGTTGTGGAAACTGTGGAAAATACTCATAAACAACCTTAGGTCAAGAATAAATTCTATTAATAAGCTGTGAATAAACTGTCACGATTACCGGTGATTGTTAATCAAATTTGACCGAGAACAGATTGTGAACAGTTATAAAGAAATTTTCAACGACGTAGTCCTCAACTTATCCACAGGTCAATACAGGTAACTGTCCAAAGTATCATTAATGGATTTGGGTCACGAATTTTCCTTAAGTACTATGCATGTCCTTAAAGTGATTATTGTTACACAGCGCTCGATTGGTCGTTGAAATTAGCTCCGCTACGGATAGTTGTTTTTTTTTCGTCCAGTATATGGTCCCCGAGTTTTCGACATTGTACACGATATCGCGCCTGTGTGTAGTGGAGAATTGAGTGATTTTTAATACGGATCGTCACCGGTATATCCGGTCTGCTGGATCGTCTCGTCGTTGATAGAATCGTTTCCGCCGTCTCGTATTTTTCCGCCTGAAAAAAATTGTTTTCAGTTCAAAATTTAGTGAATTTATCCAAACGAAATTTTTTTCTCCGGAGTGGGGAAATTTTCCTTTATGTTTCCGGAAGTTAAATTACGGTAATACCGTCTATTAAGCCTGTCCGTTCTTTGTATTGTGGTGGTATCGGGAAAAAGTCTGAATTTACTTCGGGAGCCGTATTATGACCAGCTCAAATTCCTCGAAGAATCCTACCGTTGGGGTTTTTGTGAAAGTCCCGGAACCCGGACGGGTCAAAACGCGCCTTGGTGAGGACATTGGGATGGACCGCGCGGCGTCCTTTTATGCTGGATGCACAGCCTGGCTCCTGAAACGGCTCGAGCAGTCCGAATTCCAGACCACGGTTTTCTTCACCCCGGCGACTGAGCGGGATAAATTCCGGGGGATGTACGAAGGGCTTGATTCGCTCACGCTAGAAAAACAAAAAGGAGCCGATCTCGGTGAGCGTATGTTCCATGCGTTACAGTATTTGAGTGGTCAGGGGTCCCTACCACTTATCATTGGTTCGGATACGCCTTTACTTCCTCTGGAATACCTTCAGGACGCCGTTTCGTTACTCAAAGAGAACGATCTTGTGCTTGGACCGGCTCATGATGGGGGATATTACCTGGTGGGCATGCAAAATCCTACGAAGGCCATTTTTTTCAACATGGAATGGAGCCACTCCGACGTTTTACAGGAAACCCTTGACCGGGCGAAGAATCAGTCGCTCCGGACGGAAGTTCTTCCTGAGTGGAATGATATTGATACGCTGGCGGATCTGAACAATCGCTTTGGTTAAGAACCAGGGATAAATCATCTGGTAAGCTGTCAAGGTATAACTTTACGGACGATAATCCCATTACAATGGGATTAGGAACGTTCCTTCTCCGACCTATTCCTGCTTTCCCGCTGGGATAATTTTTTCCGCTGTACCGGTTCGAACCGTTCTGAAACGTAAGGAAGGACTTCGGAAAAGTCCGGGGTCAAGTACTGACCCGGTCCGGGGACCAACCAAAGAGTTTCTCGGAGTTCTCCCAGATTTTGTCCACGAGAAAATCGACGTCCCAGTCGTGAAGACTGGCGAGCTTTTCGTAGGTGGGCCAGATGTAGTTTGGCTGGTTGCGTTTTTCCCGCTGTGGTTGTGGCGTCAGGTACGGGCAATCCGTCTCCACGAGTAACCGATCCATTGGAACGTCTTTGGCGACTGACTGAAGTTCCAGGGCCTTCGGGTAGGTAATGTTACCGGCAAAGGAAATATGCATCTGGTAGTCGAGACACTGAGTTAAGCGCATGGAGTTCCCACCGAAACAGTGGAAAATTCCGAGGGAGTGATCCTTGCCTCCGTGTCGGTCGAGTATCGGGAAGAGGTTGTCAAAAATGGGTTGCTTCCCGCTGTTTTCCTCCGGTCGGACGTGGTGAATCATGGGAAGATGTAGATCGTGGGCCAGTCCAACGAATTGATTTAACATGTACTGCTGGGTCTCGCGAGGGACCTTCTCGTGGTAGTAATCAAGACCAATTTCTCCGACGGCAATGACCTCTTTTTCGTAACAGGCCTGCTCGAACCAGTAGAGTTCCTCCTGGCTGAGTTTTTCGGCCCGGTTCGGGTGAATGCCAACGGCGGCCTTAACGAAGTCCTCCTCCTGGGCCAACTGAATGACTTCCTCGCTCGTTTGCTTGTCAATTCCCACGGCGAGCACCCGGAACATGTCCCGGCGCAGTTCGTCCATGACCTGGTCGAAATCATCCTCGTAATATTCCTCGTAGAGGTGAGCGTGGGTGTCAATTAATTTTACGTCGTCATCCGGGGGAAAAGCGCTGAGCCTTTCGATGTCGTTTCGCCTCCTTCAAGTTCGTACCAATCCATGTCAGCTTTAATGTTCTGTTCGGGTTTGTGGTCCAGTCGTTCCCAGATTTCGTCGGCCGTCTCCGGCATCATGGGTTTGCTGAGATAGGCCAGCTGATTGATTGCCTGTGCCATTTCGTGAAGATACTGGTCCAACTGAGGATCGTCATCCTCCAGTTCCCAGGGTTTAACGTCCTGGATCCAGGAGTTAACGGTACTGACAAACCCCATCAATTCCTCAGTTGCTTTATTGAACGCTAAGTCCTCCATGTGGTCAATATAACGTTCACTATAATCGTTCGCCTGCGTTTTGATGGTTTCATTCGTTGCATCCGAGGGTTCGACGTCCGGGACGACGCCATCTCGATACTTCTCAACCATGCCCAGGATACGACTGACAAGGTTACCTAAATCGTTGGCCAGGTTACCGTTAATAACCTCCCGGATGGCATCGTCGCTCATGGTACCGTCGTTGCCAAAGGGAATCTGATCCAGCAGGAAGAACCGCAGGGC
The DNA here is from genome assembly GCA_042219765.1 of Salsurabacterium abyssinicum (SeqCode). GTDB lineage: Bacteria > T1Sed10-126 > T1Sed10-126 > T1Sed10-126 > CAZEBV01 > JBDGPI01. The sequence goes on along the minus strand of JBDGPI010000149.1, from coordinate 2,909 downwards.
GTCGCGCCCGTATTCCTCCGTGAGTTCCCGGGGGTCGACGGCGTTTCCCTTTGATTTGGATATTTTTTCCCCCTCGTGGGTCCACCAGCCATGGGCGTGAACCCGGTTGGGAAGATCAATATCCAGGGCCATCAGCATACACGGCCAGATAACAGCGTGAAAGCGCAGGATATCCTTGCCGATAATATGGACGTCGGCGGGCCACCAGTCCTGGTAGTTTTCGTCAGGGTAGCCAATTCCCGTTAAATAATTGATTAAGGCATCGAACCAGACGTAGGTCACGTGGTCGTCGTCAAAGGGTACCGGCACTCCCCAGTCGAATCGGGTGCGGGTAATGCTTAAGTCCTGTAGGTCCTCGGAGTTGATCTGGCTGAGTACTTCGTTTCGACGCGATTCCGGTTGGATAAAATCGGGGTTGTTCTGGATGTAATCCCTTAAATCGTCCACGTATTTTTCGAGTTTGAAGAAGTAGCTTTCCTCGCTTAAATGTTCTACCTCTCGGCCACACTCCGGACAGTTACCATTGTCGAGTTCCTCCTCGGTCCAGAACGACTCACAGGGCACACAGTAGGGTCCCTCGAAAGTGTCCTCGTAAATATCCCCCTGGTCCCGGAGTTCCTGAAGAATGGTTTGAACGGCTTGCTCGTGGTCCGGTTCAGTCGTACGGATGAACCGGTCGTGACTCAGGTTCAGGTCGTCCCAGAGTTCTTTGAACGTTACGTGGACGCGATCGACGAACTCCTGAGTACTTTCGCCGGCCTCTTCGGCGGCTCGCTCGACTTTTTCACCGTGCTCGTCGGTTCCGGTCAGAAAAAAGACCTCGTGGCCCTGAAGTCGGTAGAACCTCGCCAGGGTATCCGTGGCGATGTTGGTGTAGGCGTGGCCAATGTGAGGTTCACCGTTGACGTAATATATTGGTGTCGTTACATAGCGTTGACCCATTCGTCTTGAGCTCCCGGGAAGAAAATCATCTCTAACAGTGAATTTACGACCAGCGTTGGGTTTCCTCCACGCTCGAGTTCTTCAAGCCGCTGGAGAATATCGGGAATCAACGAGTAGGACAAGCGTTCATCGGGACAGTCCGCCATTAGGGAATCGGTACGGTTGCCGGACGCCCGGTATTTTTCGTCCAGTGCGAACAGCAGGAATTCGAGAAACTGCCGGCTGGAGTTTCGGTTCCACTGGAAGGTATGACTTTTTAGTTCACCGTTTAACAGACGCAGCCAGTTGTCGAGTTCGTCGTCGTCCACTGACTCCCAGTGATACTCACAACGATCCCGTAGGCTATTGATGCTGGGCTCCTCCCTGGGAACTCGAATCCACTGACAGCGGGATCGGATGGTCGGGAGACAATCCCAGCGGGACCGTGTTGTCAACAGAAAGACCGCGTCGCCGGGCGGCTCCTCAAGAACCTTCAGGAGAGTGTTGGCGGCTTCCGTCGTAAAGCGGGACAGGTCGTGGAGCCAGAAAAGTTTGTACGCGGATCTGGCCGGTGTCAGTGAAGCACGGTTGATAATTTCCTCACGAACGGTTTCCACCCCGAGGCGATCCTCGGGATCCACGTCACCATCGTGGCCGGGTGCCCCGGTTGCCGTTACATCGGGATGATTGAGTTTTTCCGTCTGGCGGCAATTGGGACAGTTATCACAGTAGTCAAGACCGTCTGCGTCGGTGCAGGTCATGCCTTTGAGAAACGCTTTGACGGGACCAGCAAACTCCTCCGGAGAACGTCCGTAAAACAGGTAAGAACTGGCAAGCCGGTCGGATTCAACGGCCTGGCGCAGAACCTGTGGAACAGTCATAGGTGTCTCCCTGTGTTAAGTTTTGTTTTTTAGGTTTGATTGACCGTTGGTGAAAACATCGTCGGCACTTTTTTTCCAGGTGATTAACGTTTGTCCGAGGATGAATCAACCAGTGCCTTTTTGACGTAGTCAACAAAGTGTAAACAGTAAAGGACGATCCAGTCCACCAGTCCAATTAAGAAACCCGAGAGCAAGAGAAAAACATCCCGGTAGCGCCAGTCGCTGACGTCCTCAAGGTCCGACTCGTAAGTCAGGAGAAATTTCTCGTAGGGGGAAGCTTTCAGACGATTAAGGGCTGCTTCGTACTGGGGCTCCGGCACGTAAAGAAGGTGTTTCTGATAGAAGGGCTCAAAGTACGTACCACTGAAATGCTCCGCCTCAACAACCGTAGGAATATTTTCGGACTCCAGTAAATTCCCCGCGTCCTTAACTTCCCAGTGCTGGGAGGTCTGGAGTATGGCTTTCCATTCACCGGAGGAATCCTCATCCGTGCTAACAGTTTTTACCGGGGGCATAGTCTTACCGTTTGGGGGACGACGGAGTAAGAACTTCGGTTGAGCGTTGAAGAGCATGACCGAAGGACTGATTTTGACGGAAAAACCAAACTCGTGGTAAGTAAGTTCGGGATTAAGACCGTTCGATCGAGTGATAGGGTCATGGCAAACGCCCCCCTGGACTCCGAAAGTATCTTCAATGCGACCCCTGTAACTTTCTACAGAATAAGAACGGTCACTGTAAACGATCCGCCGCCGTATCCGTTAGCAGGGGCCCGTAGAATTAGTCTCGGGTAGCGCAATAGCTGGGGCTAATGTAGAAAAATAACCTTACTGCTTCTCCAGTACAATTGTACAGCAGAGAACCTCTTTCTTCCACTGAAGGCGTTTCAAAATAATTGATCTTAATTCAGGGCGGAACTTCAGGATAATTGTCCCGGCCCGGTGGGGAGGACAGGATCGCTCGGGAGTCCGGATTGCAGTCATCCGTTGAGGCACTCAATCAGGTAGGTAAACTTGAGACGGGCAACGGAACGTTAGTTGCAGAGCCGCTTCAGACCGTTCGGGTCCGGTTATGCTGTCTCGGTGACGTTTAATAATGACGCAGTTCCGG
>JBDGPI010000148.1:4541-5163 GCA_042219765.1 Salsurabacterium abyssinicum (SeqCode) | reverse complement strand
AACTTTTCCGCGTCCATGTTTTGAATGTCTTCACAGACCCCGGCCCCCTGCTCCATGAAATCGCGCAGTTCGGTTAATCGTTCCAACGCGTATTGATCCCGTCCCTCGGCCTCGTTATCCCCCTGGGTGCATTCCCTCAACACGGAGAGGGTCGGATCGATCTCCCGCTTCTTTCGCTCCGCCGTGATGATTCGAAACATCTCCCATACGTCTTCCATCGTCTCGTAATAATCCTTGCGGTCCCCCATTTTCTGCACGACGTCCACAATACCCCAGCTTTCCAGTTCCTTCAGGCTATTACTGACGTTCGAACGGGAAACCGACAGCGTATCGGCAATGGTCTGAGTATCGAGGGGTTCGGGCCAGACGTACAACAGGGCATGTACCTGTGCCACCGTGCGGTTAATTCCCCACCGTGTACCCATCTCTCCCCAGTGAAGGATAAATTGCTCGGCCCGGTCACTAACTTCAACGCTCATTATTTTCACTCCTGTTAGTTAAAACTGTTATAACTATAAATAAATACAAACCCGATGTCAAATGGGGCTCTCTTTTTTTGTAATTCAGTGGTTAAAGGCTGGATGCAAGATAAAAGTACACCACCCTTTTAACCACTCAGTAG
>JBDGPI010000148.1:806-4531 GCA_042219765.1 Salsurabacterium abyssinicum (SeqCode) | reverse complement strand
GATTATTCGATCAGATATCCAAAAGACAGGCAGACAAGATCGAAAAATGGAATGAAGAAATCACGATGTACGGACTGTGTTTCGTGTATGAACCAGTGGACCAATCACGTTCCGGTTTGAGCTCGCTCGACTTCGATTAAACACGAACCGTAAAACAAAAACAGGGCAAAACCTAACGTCATCCCTATTACACCGGCCGTCCCCTGTACGATAAATACACTGATCGATCCCAGGGACATGCGCAAAAACAAATTCATGAAACCGCTTACGATCCCCATGCAAAATCCAAAACTAAACGTGACTATTAATAGAATCAGAATCACCGGCCACTGATTTTTTGCCCATTGGTAGGAGATTTTCAGGGAACCGAAAATGGGCGCTTCCCGTTCCACCACAATATACGGTGCAGGTGATAGGAAAAACATGGCGAGCAATCCAGGAAGTAAACACAAACACCCACCGATCATAAAAATGATCATCGTCAATACCATAATTCCCATCGCCGGGAAGAAACGATCCTTCACGTCACTCAATAACTCCCCGGTCGTCATGCGTTCGGAAGCATCACGCAACCATATTTTCTTGAGGGGACGTAACAGGGATGTTCCAAACGACGACAACAACAGGTTCGTAACCATAATAAAAAGATTGGTAGCTATGATTATCCCCGGATTGGGGGTTTGTGCGGGCCTTACGTTCCCGGTTCCCGTCAGGTACATCACGGTCGCCTGTAACAGGGCCCCTCCGACAAGCACCGGTGCAAACACCTTCCAGATGTGACCACTTTTCGGTAAAAAACCCCGCGAACGTATCTACACAATCATTAAACGTCGCTTGAGTGATATCGTTGGTTGTATCGCGTGAGCCTGGTTCCGTGTTCCCGTCTCCGGACATGGTTCTCCATCCCTTTTAAAACGTAATTTACCGATGAAAACTACTATATTATAACGGTGTCTTTGTACCGTTAGTCGGGGACCAAAATGTACATGAGATCCGAGTTTTTTAAATGTTTCTTGTGGTTTAGGTGAGTGACTGGTCCTCAACTCCACTTACATTGTTGGATCCTATTCAGATCTTTACTGAATATACCGGATTGACACTTAAGCCGTACTCTCCTCAAGGTTTAAAAACACATTAGACAAGTTTAGCATTATGTGAATCCCAACTTTGAAAGGAGAAATGCATTATGTCGGATGATGAAATGCAGAATTATCGCTGTACGATTTGCGGTTACGTGTACGATCCGGAAGAAGGCGATTCGGAGTCCAACATCGATCCCGGGACACCTTTTACCGAGCTACCCGACGACTGGCAATGCCCCGTTTGTGGTGTGGCCAAGGAGGATTTCGAACCGGTCGCTTATTAAGATCAGGCGGATTTTTTCTCGGAAGGAAAGCAGTCGGGAAGATGTTCCAGGAATAGTTGTTTGTTCGATGAGCTGAGTTGTTCGTAACGTTTTACGAATTCCTCCCTGGAAATGGAACCTAACTGCAGATCAGCCAATAATGCGTCGACATTGGCCGGCAAAAATTCGTCGGTTACACCGACGTAGTTTTCCTCGTAATATTCCGGATCATCCTGTATTTTTTGCCATTCTTGTTCTGCACGCTTCCGGTCCTCATCCGTGACATTGGATTCCGTCATTTTGAAACCTCCCATGCAGTTATAACTTCCGACCAGTACGGTACACCATTTCTAAATATAACACATATCGCCAGCTGTTTTCCATTATCGGCAGTCCCCTTTACTATCAAATCCGCACTTAATTCACCTTTGTTTTTCTCCATTTTACGTTCGGGATCCCTTAAAACCTCTCGAATTTCGTGCTCATGAATGTGACCCCGACCGGCATGAGATTGTATATGCTCCAGTGTTTCTGCCGTAATTCGGGTCGGTATCAACTTTCTCATTCAATTAATTCCTTCATAATTTCACGTCGAACTCGTCGAACCAGCCCTTCATCATCGTTAGTGCCCAGAGGAACGGAGCCACGTCGATGTCACCCGCCTGGTGTTGCTCGAGCGTGGTCTCCAGCGTGTAGCGGTCGATCATGCGGTAAAAAGCGTGGTTCTGGGACATCAACCGGTCCTCGAGAAACTGGGCTTCCTCCCCTTCCCGGTACCATTTCGTAAGTGGCACCCCAAATCCCTGTTTTGATCTCTTCTTCACACGTTCCGGGATGTAGTCATCGTAAGCCTTCTTCAAGCAGTACTTGTGATCGGAACCGTTAATTTTGAGTTCGGGCGGAATACGGAAGGCCAGCTCCATTAAATCCCGGTCCAGAAAGGGGCTTCGACACTCGAGTGAGTTCATCATCGTGGTTATGTCCACCTTCACCAGCAGGTCCTCCGGAAGATAGCTCATAATATCCACGTTCATGGCTTGCTGGGCCGGGTCCTCAACGTGATCAAACTTACGGAACCAGCGTTCCAACCACTGGTCCCCTCCCCTTTGTGCCGGACGCTCCAGCGGTCCAATACCGATACGGGCTTTCAGGTCATCGGCACCGAGTCCAACCATTCCCATGTATTGCTGAACCGGAGTTTGATCGACGGAGGACAGTAATCTCTGGAGTTCCCCCGAGCGTGACCGACGATCCTCCGGCCGGTCCATGTTACGACCAACCCCACCCATGAATCGTCGCAAAAACCCCGGTGTCCAGTTCGACACCGAGTTCAAATACCGCATCGCACGGTAACGTCGGTAGCCTCCAAACAGTTCATCTCCACCGTCACCGGATACCACGACCTTAACCACTTCCCGGGCTTTCTTCGACACGTAGTAGGTGGGTACGGCCGAGGAATCAGCAAATGGTTCCCCGAAGTGACGCACCAGGTCCGAAAACACCGATTCCAGCTCAAGATCCACTTCGAACTCGTTGTGATCGGTTTGAAAGAAGTCGGCGACTTCTTTCCCGTATTCACGTTCGTCGTATCGATCCTCCTGGAATCCAACACACACCGTTTTCAGGGGATCCGACTTCATTTCCTGCATCAGTCCAACAACAAGGGTGGAATCAATTCCACCACTGAGGAAGGCCCCCACCGGCACGTCGCTTACCAACCGGCGTTCAACGGCGGTGTTCATCCGGGAACGAAGTTCATCGTATAGCCGATCCTCGGACAAAGGTTCCGATTTTGGGGAAAGGCTCACCGGATCCCAGTACCGTACCTGGTCCTGTATACGACCATCCTTCACCGTCATGTAATGGCCCGGGGGGACTTTTTTTATCTTGAAAAAACCGGTCCGCGCAGACGGAACGTACCCCATGCTCAAATACCACGACAAGCTGGCCGGGTCGGCCTTGCGTGACACCAATGACTGCTTGAGTAAGGTCTGGATCTCGGAGGCCGCAGCGAACTCACCCCCTTCCGCGTAATAAACAAGTGGTTTCTGTCCGGCTGGATCCCGGGCCAAAAACATCCGCTCACGATCGTCGTCCCATATGACGAACGAAAACATTCCGCGCACGCGATCGAGCACATCCGATCCCCACTCACGGTATCCCTGCAGAAGTACCTCCGTGTCCGTCTTGGTTTCAAATGTATATCCCTTGGTGGACAGCTCGGATTTTAACCGCAGGTAGTTGTAGATTTCCCCGTTATAAATAATGGAATAACCATCCCTGACGATAGGCTGACACCCTGTGTCCAGCCCAATAATGGACAATCGGCGGTGCCCGAAAGCCGTGTGACGGTCGGGATGAATCCAGGTACCGGAGTCAT
>JBDGPI010000148.1:0-760 GCA_042219765.1 Salsurabacterium abyssinicum (SeqCode) | reverse complement strand
ACGTCCGGAGCAACTCCATCCCCCGTCTGCCAGGTCACAAATCCACACACAACCAATCATTCCTCGTAAATTTTCTTATCCACGAGCGTAAACCTTAGATTTCGAGCACCCCAAGAATCTAACGTAATTTCCCCCACGAATTTGACACGTGGTTTCAGAATCCCAAAATCAATCTGGCTATTTAAAAACAGATATCATTCACCAAAAACGTATTTTAACGGTTTACCCAAAAACAAACAGTATAGAAGCAATTACATCCTCAGGGAATGATTCCGTTCCCAAACAGGTTATAATGGGAAGTAGCGGTTCAACGGGAGTGAATGATCATGGAAATCGTGTTTCTCGGGTCGGGTACCTCCTGCGGAGTACCCGTAATCGGATGTGAATGTGAAGTCTGCACGTCGGATAATCCCCGTAATAACCGGACGCGAAGTTCCCTTCACGTGGAGACGTCGGAATGTAATTTTATTATCGACACCTCACCTGAGTTTCGTCTGCAACTCCTTCGTGAAAACATATCAACCGTTGACTTTATACTTTTCACTCACGCTCACGCGGATCACATCATGGGACTGGACGACATCCGACCGTTAAACAAAAACAACAGTTCCGACGGAAGTGGGGAACCACTCGATTGTTACGCGAAGCCGGAAACCGCCGAGAGAATCAAGCAGGCTTTTGATTACATCTTTGAGGACACGCCCAACGAAAGCTGGAAACCTCAAATCAACCTGGAAACGATCACGTCACAACGTGAAAT
>JBDGPI010000147.1:0-2777 GCA_042219765.1 Salsurabacterium abyssinicum (SeqCode) | reverse complement strand
CGATGAATAGCCATGGTTTTGGTTGGTCCGACGTGGGAACCTACGGGAGTTTTTCCAAAATCCTTGGTGGTAACAGTCTGGTTAACCTGAAGTTAGCCGTGATAAATGGACTTCAGAGCAGTGGGCGAGTCCTTGATGCAAATACAGTGAATCTTGCCTCCGGTCCAACCGTCCGTCCTCGGGATGGATTTATTCAGAATGAAACGGAGAATAAGGGGACCGACGGAAGCAAATTAACTTACAAACGGATCGGTAGTCCACTCGAAGTTGGCTTCTCCTATTACGGCGGTCAGTACAATCCGGTTAACGATAATAAGCTAACGATGCAGGGACTTCATTTTAAATATCAACCTCGTAACTGGGGGGTTAAGGGGGAATACGTGCAGGCCAACGTTGAGCAGACAGCCGGTATAAATCCGGTTGGTATGCCGGGAGCCCTCAATTCCAGCACCGGCAATTATACGATGACCTCGTATTACCTCGAAGGGAACTACATTCCCTACCGCTATGGTCAGGGGAACAAGTACGTCAATCTGGTTGCCCGCTACGACTACCTGAATCCGAATGACGAACACGTGAAACGTGATACGGCCATTGCCGGTGGATCCGGTGAAGCCGGTTTTACGCCGTGGTATCGGTCCCGGTGGACCGTCGGTACCGAGTGGCAGTTCGAACCTAACGCCCGTTTACGATACGAGTACCAGCAGACCACCATAAAAAACTGGAGTAAAGCCCCCGACCCGTATATTAACTCCGGGGGTGAAGAGAATCCGACGATGCACATGGCATCGGTGATCTTCTGGTTTTAAACGGGATCATTCACCCAGCCGATCACAATGAGCTTTAAGCAGGTTTGATTACTATTCCGATTACTTTGAGGAGAGTGGTTTTAATGTCAAAGAAAAGCTTAATCCTGGTCAGTTTTATGCTTTACCTCGCGACGTTCGCTTTTATTTCGCCCGCTGTGGTCGAAGCTGCTGACATTGACGTTTATCTTCTTTTTTCGAGTAGCGATAAGAAAATGAAAAACAATATTGCCGATGCTCTACCGGACGATATCAACGTGAAGGAATTTAACGTCGACTCCCTTGCTCTGGCCGATTATTCCGGTAAACAGAAGGCGGCGGCAAAGATCAATAATGCTAAAGCGACAGTCTTTATCGGGGATGCTCCTTCGAAATTGCTTTCGGATCAAACGTTCAAGTTACCGGTGGATGTCCATCAATCGACTTTAAGGAAGATCACAGTTAAAAATAATCCACTAATTAACGTGATAAGTGCCGGAACGGACGTTAATGAAAAGAAGTTAAGTGTGGTCACGGTTAGCAGTAAGAGTGAGGTGGGGGAACTCGATCCAGGGAACGTTGACGTGGTTAAGGTTGAAACTTCGGACGGTTTTTCGCTTGCTGATGCTCAGTCAGCGTTAGTTCAAAATCACCTGGGATCTTAAGTTCTTTCTTAGAGGTTGTTGTCTTGGCGATTCCCGACGATATGGAGGTTTCTATTGGGTTTGCAGAGCTAGAAGTTCCGTAGTTTAAATTACAGGTTCAACACTTTTCAGTTATTACTACCAATATACTACTGTAGATGTGCCAGGAGGAAACCAAAGTTGACTACTGTTAAAGAATGGTTCATGAACCTATCGATTCGATGGAAAATTAATCTGCTGGTTATTGGTCTCATCATCATTATCGGTGCTGGCACCCTTTATTACATTCAGTGGCAGATGACCTCGGTCCTGTACTCGAACCTTGAACGGACCCTGAAGCAGGCCGTGGTGACGGTCAAAAAGGATGCGTCGTTAAAATTTCAACTGGATGATTGGGGGGGGTTAAAAAAGCTGGCCAAAAAGACGGTCAACCGGAAGGATTTACCGGTAGCCACTATACTGTTTATTGATAAGAACGGCAATGTCAAAGCTTCCGCTCCCCGGCCGAGGGCCAAGTTTGCCCAGCCCGAGTTTAAGATGGGGAAGATAACCCGGTTTGATTTTGAAAACGAACGGGTCATCGGGACGCAGGTATCGGCGAAAAAAGACGGGGGGGACACGGGAGCCGTGCCGTCCATTGCTCTGGGTTTTACCACGACACCGGTCAATCAGAAATTGTCCTCGATCATGTGGTGGGCTGGTGGGATTATACTTCTTCTGGCCGGTTTGGGACTCGTGGCTGTGTATTACATGTGTGGCTGGTTCATCGTGGATCCCTTTCAGAAGAAAGCTCAGGCGATGGCGGATGGAGAGTTAAGGGATTCCTTCCACGAGCAGTATCCACTTGGAGGAGAGATTGGGAAGGCCTTTGAAAATATGCGGGGGAACCTTGCCGAGATTATCAAAGATATCCGGAATTACGCTCAAAAGGCGTCATCTACGGCCGACAGCGTGCTCTCAGCCAGCGAGGAACTGAACCAGGTATCCAACGAGCAAAAAAGCCAGATCGAGGAATCCTCCTCGGCCGTTACGGAGTTGTCACAATCAGTGCAGGAAGTGGCCGAACGGGCGGACGAGGCCCAGTCCGTGGCGGAATCGGCCCAGGAACGGGCTAAAGAAGGGGAAAATGCCGTGGAGCGGACCATTCGCGAGATGGAAAGTATTCGTGAAAGTGTCCAGGAGACCTCCCAGAAAGTTGACCAGCTTGGAGAATCGGGGGACGAAATCGGCAAAATCGTCGGGGTGATTTCCAACATTGCTGAACAGACCTCCTTGCTTGCGTTGAACGCAGCTATTGAGGCGGCTCGAGCGGGCGAACAGGGCAAGGGGTTTGCCGTGGTGGCCGACG
>JBDGPI010000146.1:11419-26282 GCA_042219765.1 Salsurabacterium abyssinicum (SeqCode) | reverse complement strand
GTCCGTACGACTGTTCAATGGGACCTGGTCAGCTCGAGGATCAAAATTTATCTCCTTATTTGCGACGACCCACTGCTAAATGATGAATTTTAGGCCCGTCAAAAAATAACCTTCAAAACACTTTTTATTAGTTTTTTCATAATTATTATTTCACACAGGAGTCCTGACGGCAGTATCAAATCAACCATTTACTACAGTATTTTATGGAGGCCCATTTGATGAGCAAGACGAAGCATTTCGATGAACTGGAAATTGGGGACTACGTTAAAGAAGGGTACGGCCCGGACCATCAGTTACTGGTCAGTGACTATCCAGTACTGGACGAAAAAGACCTGGATCGTCTGGAGGAAATTGGCGTTTATCGGTGTATGGTTAAAACCGAGGGAACTCGGATTGATCCGGACCTTGAGGCAAGTTCATCCGGGGAATCCGCTACTACAACACCATCGGGCTCCCCCGATAAGGCGACCATTGCTCGAGAAGCTCGTGATACCTACAGGAGAACCCTTAATCGACTTGAAACTATTATCAGCAGCGTCCACGAAAACCGTAAGAAGGCTTCCAGACTTCATCAGTTAAAACCTTTCATCAATCGATTCATCGTCTACCTGAAAGCCTCGGACGTCAGCGTGAGCTGCCTGACCCAGATTAAGCAGTACAGTAATTTCACCTACCATCACAGCATTAACGTCAGTCTGTTCTGTCTTCTTTACGGCTACCGACAGGGATATGAGTGGGATGAATTAAGGGAGTTCGGCCTGGGAGGTCTGGTTCACGACATTGGCAAAACTCGTATCGCCAAGCGAATCATCCGGAAGAACGCCGATTTAACTCCAAAAGAACGATCAATTCTCGAAAATCATCCAATTAAAGGTCAGCGGATTCTGAAAAAAGCCGGCTTCGGCGACAACATACAAAAAATAGCTCTCCAGCATCACTTTCGCCCGGATGGCTCCGGTTACCCTGACATTTCCTCGGAGATTCATCCCTGGGCCCGTATCGTTTCCGTAATTGACGAGTACGCTCGCCTTATGACACCACATTCGAGTGAACATCGGACCAATCCGACGAAGGCCTTTCTCGAGCTAAAAAAACAGTTCTACCACCACGAACACACCCGGCCGATACTCGAAAATTTAATCAAATACCAGGGACTCTACCCGGTTGGATCGCTGGTTGAACTCACCAATCAAGACCTGGCCATTGTAATGGAAAACAACTTCGACAACCTCAGGCGACCGGTTGTCCGGATTGTGAATTCCGACGCTACGGACAACACTGGACCGGACGATTACGTAGTCGACCTTCAGCACATAAAGTTCCAGAAGCGGGCCGTCAATCGGACAATCTACGACGAGAGTATTCGAGTTGAACGCGTCGTGGACTACTCCCATGCGCCGCACCTTCGCCAAGTTGCTCCAAACCTCATTGAGAACTACCACAAAGCCAGCTGACAAACCTTAGGATACTCATTTATTCAACGGACATCTCGTTCAACCACCAGTGTCACTATCGCTGACCCCAATTCTCCCGAACCACATTAACGAAGAAAAGTGTCCCTCATTGCTCACCGTGGGATGTTTCCGATCTCGTTTCACGTGGATCCCTCAAAATAACTCCGATCCCAATCACTACTGGACGTCACTACCTAAAGAATTAAGCCCCAGTCCAAATCGATTAATTGACCAGCCGTTAGGGCTACTACTGATGCGACACCGTCAAGCGATACGATGACCGCCGGGTGTTCACGAGTAACATAACGATCCTTAAGGGTCCCTTTCCGGGCCGTTGCGCGACCGGCTATGATTATTTTTGAAGATTACAACAGTAGCCTCATCCGTGTTCGACCAAAGCGGGTGTTACGGGAAGCGCCCATCATCAGTACCCACGGGATGTGACAGGAATAATGGCTAACAGCTACGACGTCATTATCGTCGGCGCCGGAGTAGCCGGTCTGAGGGCGGCACTAGAACTCAGCAATAAAACCAGTGACATCCTCATACTGGAGTCCCAGCAGCAGGTCGGCGGTCGCGTACGAACGTACGAGCGCAATGGATTCTTACTGGACCGCGGGTTTCAGATTCTCCTGACGGGTTATCCCGAAGCGAAGCACGTTCTTGATTACGACGGACTGAACCTTGGTACATTCAAAAGCGGGGCGCTTATTCGTTCCGGCGGACAGTTTCAATCCCTCGTTGATCCTCTGCAACACCCTTTCAGTGGCTGGCGAACACTTCTTAGTTCAGTGGGAAGTACGCTTGACAAATGGAAGCTCTTTCGCCTGAAACAACGTCTAAAAAAGAGTGAAATCAGTGAAGTACTCAACCGGAAGGAAGAATCCACACTCGAGTACCTGAGGGAGTTTGGTTTCAGCGATACGTTTATCGATAGCTTCTTCCGGCCCTTCTTCTCGGGGATTTTTCTTGAAACTGACCTGGCGACCTCCAGCCGTATGTTCGAGTTTGTCTTTAAGATGTTCTCGCAGGCCTCCGCTGCACTGCCGGAAAACGGTATGCAGGCCATCCCCGATCAAATGGCCTCCCGTCTGGACGATGGATTGTTTCAATTCGACACTCACGTGACTTCGATTGAGAATGGTACCGTCCGGACCGAAAGCGGTGATACCGTTACGGCAGAAGCAATCCTCTGTGCGACCGATGGGACCGACGGCTTAATTAAGGAAACTGGCAGTCAGGACACTCGGGAATGGAACGGAACCAACTGCTACTATTTCAGTCTCGAGGAACCACCACGATCGGAACCCATTCTTTACCTGAACGCCGACGAGGGTCCCATAACCAACCTCTGTTTTCCGAGCTTAATACAGCAGAATTACAGTCCCGATAATCGACATCTCCTCTCCGTCTCCACGGTCCGTTCCCCTGAACGAAGCGAAACCGTAGAGGAGATTCGTGACAACCTGATGGACTGGTTTGGACCTCAGGTCAGCAACTGGGACCTACTGGGACGATACGAAATCCCACGAGCACTTCCGGATTACCGTCCCGGCACCCCTGATAGCGAACCGGCGTCTCAGCGGATCGAAACTGGACTTTACGTCTGCGGTGATCGTTTCCGTACCCCATCCCTGAACGGAGCCCTGCAGTCAGGAAAACAAGCCGCCCACCTCATTCTGGAGGATTTATCCCTCACCTAGGTTACTGGAAAACGTCTTCCTCACTCTCCGATACGACGCGAATCAAGAACTTGCGAAACGGCTCAACCTTCTAGTCGTAGGGATCCCGTAATTCACCGAGTATTTCCTCGAAGGCGTCCGTCGAGGTTACAAGACCAACAACTCGATTGGCTTTCAGCACCAGTGACAATTCCTGTTGTTCCTCCTGGAACCGATCGATAAGATCACTGACGGGTAAATCATGGGAAACCGTCATCATTTCAACCGCAACGTCCTCCCATTGAATTTCTCCTTCCTGGAGTTTTGTGAGTCGGGGAATGAGTCCGGGAACGTAGATTGTACCTCGGTATTGGTCCAGTGACCCATCAATGAGGGGAAACCTGGACAGGCGTTCCTCGCTCATCAGCTCCAGGTTCTCCTCGACCGAACGCTCAGTATTTATAGCTTTTATTTGACTTCGATCAATCATTATTTCCTCAACAATCGTCTCCTCGATTTCAAGTGCATTGATCACCTCTTCACGCCGGTCCTCCGGAAGTTCTCCTTTACTCAGAAGTTCCCCGAGCTGCCGGCGAAGATCACCCATATCCTCAATGTCCTCGTCCTCGGTCCAGGATCGGGTCAGGCTAATTCCGAAAAGACCAAGGGTTCCTTTCGCCAGATGATCCCCGACGTAGATCAGTGGGTAACTGACCCAGGTCCAGACGTACAGGACCGGTGCAAAGACAGAGGCGACTTCCAGGGGTTTCTCGACGCCCAGGTAGGTTGGGGATTGCTCTCCCCAGACGGTGTGCATCAACTGTATCAGGACAACCGCAAGCGCAGCGGACACAAATCGGGTGTTTGGTTCACTGAAACCAAAAACTTCGGTCAGCGGGAAAATTAACTCCGTTACGCCCGGTTCAAACACAACTCCCAGAAGGATACTCGTAATCGTTATTCCGACCTGACAGGCCGTCAGGTAGATCTCCAGTTCCTCCGTCATTTTCCACGCCAGATCCAGTGAACCACCGCCGTCGAGTTCCTCCCGATCAAACTGACGCAGCCGGGTCATGGCGAATTCAGTGGTAACGAACATACCGTTTGTGAGAAGTAAGATGACACCACTGATTAACCGTCCTACGAGTTCAGCAAGTCCCTTAAAAACACCCCTATTCTGGACAGAGACGTGATTACATTTTCAATCGCCCGGAAGAATGCTGAGTCTCTGCTTATGAATAGTAGGATCCTAGGAGATCCAGTCCATACCTTGATCTTCGACCACAAATTATCCCCGGGCTGTTTGATGCTGAAGCCGGTAAATCACGATGAGACTGGCAATATAAATGAAGGCCGACGTCAGGATCAAGGTCTCGAAACCCCACTGCATGGCAATCACTAAGGCAAGCACGGCACCAATGACCGAGCTACAGCCATTGGCGGCCCAGGCCATTGGTACCAGGGTTGAATCGCTCCTTGAGACCAACCGAAGTCCCGCCGGGAATGGGACACCAAGAACTGTCGTAAGCGGAATCAGCAGGATCAGCGCGAACAATACTTTGAACGGATCCGACAGGGCTGCAGCGGCGTAAAATATCGTTTCAAGCCACAATCGGTAAGCCAATAGAACCCCGATCAATCCACCCACCGCCCAGGAAATAAGCCGAAACTCCGACGTGTTCTGGTATCGGTCGGTCAGATAGCTTCCGACGCCACTGAAGCAGAGAAAACCGGTCAACACGACTGCAACGGAGTAAACGGGAAACGACAGGAATTTCATAAAAATCTGAATATAAGCTATCTCAAGGAACATGAACCCGAACCCCAGCAGGAGAAAGTAGAGGCTCGTCAACCCGGTGAGAGCGGGATGATTCCAGAGATCCGAGGATCCTACCAGGGGAATTAGGAGAAGACAGACGGCAAGGGGAATAGCCTGAACCAGCGTCAACAACAACACAAGGTAGCCCCACTCGACGTAGCGGATAGTTTCGTTCCCGAGTTGTTCAACAAGACGATTAAGGGAACTCCACTTGAAGTAATGACCGAAGTAAGGTCGATTGTCCGTGGCCGGGCGAATGGAGTAAAGGTAGCTGTCGTAAAACAACTCGGGTGATTCAAAGAGCTTCAACGTTGATTCGTAAAATATCGGTTCCCTGAGCTTGATGTACTTGTTGACGTCCCCTTCGGCAATCCCGGGATAATAGACCGAATCAAAACTCCTTGTGGCCGCAAACGATTCAAGCGACCGTACTTCACCGCGCTTTAACGGCGACTTCGACAGGACGGCCGTAAGCGTATTCCAGGACCGCACAACCGCCAGGTGTCCTGCGGGATTGTATATCCCGGACTCACGGGCAGCCTGGATCATGGTCGCCAGAAGTTTCAGTGATCCCTTCGGGGGTGAACTGGTCCACCGGGTTACGGCGATCATACCGTCTTCGTTCAGATGGTTCAGGTAGAGTCCAAACGCCTCTACCGTCAACAGGTAATTCTCACTGAGAGCATGAACCCCCGATGCGGCGGTCGCAAATGATTTCGTCATCGATAGCTGAATAAGATCAACCGTTTCCCCGGGGTTACTTTCGAAGTAGCCTCTTGCGTCGGCCAGGATCGGCTTTACGTCGTTTCGATGGTACAGCTGACCGGAAGCGTCACGAAATTTATTTCTCATCAGACTAAAAACCCCGGGATCAACTTCAATTGCCAGAGCGGTTTCCGCTCCATGGTAAAGGGCGTTCCAGAGACCCGTCCCGCCCCCAGCACCGAGTACAGCCACCCGTTTCGGCGAGCGCAGCTTATAGGGTAATGCCGTTGTTACGTAATCAAGGTAGGCAAACCGCTCAAGGTTTGCCGGGGAATCCGCCCGATTAATCACCGTCGGTCCCGCGCCATCCAGGTAAAGCCCGATCTGATCGGGAAGCTCACCCTTTTCCCCGAAGGGATAGCCGGAAATTTGCCCGGGAGACTGACGCAATTGAGGGGACGAAACGGCGTGAATTAAGGAAACAGGACTGTAAGCAGTATCGATCAGAGTGGACGCCGGCGACCGCATAATGGCACTCAGTGGCTTGTACTGAGATATCCTCACGGGTTGATAGCCGGTCGTCATCAGGACAAGAACCAGGACAGCCGTGATCCCAGCAATGACCAGACCGGTCCCCTTATCCGTCACGCCAAAAGCACTAAACGCCAGTACTGCCGGAACGCAAAGGAGATGGATTATTAACCCCGGAGGGCTGTAGTACAGAAGCATAACGCTCCCGAGGGCCCCGGCACCCGACCCAACCAGGTTACCGGAATAAAGCAGGCCGACCCGCTCCGGTCGACTCCGCAGGCAGATCACGATTACACCCGAAACCAGAAAAAACGGAACGGACAGCAACAGGTAGAGGACGGCCAGGTAGCCTACCTGGAGAGGCTGATTAAACAGTTCGAGGGTTTCAAACGGGATGATCTGACTGACCCCGTAGCAGAGCGGTAAGCTAACAATTAAAAGACCACTCATCAGCAGCAGCAATCGTTCCGGGCGATCCCTGATTGCTCTGTCAGCCAGCGTCAGAAACGTGCCCGCGGCCGCGAATCCAAACATGGCCATACTGATGATCATGTAGGCAAAATGGTCCCACTGTGCCACGGAGAAAATTCTTGTAAGTGTTATTTCGTAGGTAAGCCCCGTCAGGCTGACCAGGATTAACCCGGTCATCAACCGGGTCAGCGACGGGGAGGAACCGGAGGGCGCCCGCACGTCTTTAATTAGTCCTGGGCGGATGAACGTGTGAAGGGCACGAATCGAACGGGCATAATGCCTCTTTTACGGAAACTTCCGTCAGGTCGTTTCGTTACCACCATTAATTGTTGAACACGAAACTGCGATCCAACCGGGATAACCATCCGGCCCCAGGGTTTCAATTGTTCCATCAGCGGTGGAGGTATGTGGCTCGGTGCCGCCGTGACGACGATGGCGTCAAATGGAGCTTTCTCGGGCCAGCCGTAGTAGCCATCGCCCTGGCGGACCGTTACCGTATCGTAAGTGAGCTTTTTGAGCCGTTTTTTGGCCGTCCTTGCAAGGTCAGGAATAATTTCTATGGAGTAGACGTCCGCGGCGATCTCGGCCAGAACCGCCGCGTGGTAGCCGGACCCGGTTCCTACCTCAAGCACCCTGTCACCGGGTTCAAGCTCCAGAAGCTGAGTCATTATACCAACGATATAAGGTTGTGAGATCGTCTGACCCTGACCAATGGGCAGCGGGGTGTTTCGGTAAGCCCGGTCACGGTGCCGTTTCGGAACAAATCGATGCCGCGGGACCCGTCTTATAGCATCCAGAACCCGGGTATCCGTAACAGGTGTCCCGTGCCGGGGATCTTTCAGATAGTTCTCAACGAGCTGCTCACGCCGCATTTCCGGGGTTTCCGGTTGGGACCAACCGGTGGTGGGGACCAGCGCAAGCAGAACAACAATTGCCGTCAGTATGGTCCGCTGCGACTTACACATGCCTTTATTATAACGAATTCCAGCGATCCAGGAGACCGAAAACGGTTTCCTGCACCGGACAACAATTAGACCTGAACCGCGGGTTGACGATAAAAATTTCGATTGTTCGCAGTTATGCTAATATGCATTTGAATCAGACAATGGGTGGATAAATCTCAGCGGGAGTGACTTCAGTTATTCGGAAATCCTCCAAAAAGGAGCTTTCCTCCGACCGGGTGATGAATCTCCTCAACCAGGGAGCCAACGCTATTTACGTTACCGACCCTGACACCGGACGCTTCACCTACGTCAATGACCGTGCGAGCGAAACTCTCGGATACGATCGACAGCAGCTGATCGGTAAACACATCTCCGAAGTAGAAGTTAATTTTGGTCAAACCATTGAGTTTCAGGACTTCCTTTCGGAGTTAAGGAAGCATCCCCGGTTTACGATTGAAGGAAAGCATCAGCGAAAAGACGGATCGACCCTTCCCGTGAGTGTCGACGTGGACCTCATCACGGACGACGGGAAGGAGTACGTTCTCTCAGTGGTTCGGCCACTGGACGAAAAAAACGAGGAAGAGGATGCGATCAAAGAGGAGTATTCCCGTTATCTAACGCTCTTCAAACACTCCCCAACTCCCCTCTGGAACTTCGATCTGTCGGACGTCCACGCAACCGTCGCCAATGGCGACGGTACATCCGACAACAATCCAACTCCTGAATTATCCCCGGACCGCAACCTCAGAACGTTACTGCTCCAGAAAGCTCGGATCGTTGACATCAATGATTCGAGCCTTGATTTGCTCGGCGCCGAGGATAAACAGGAGATTGTTGATAACCTCGTCAAATTCTTGACCCCATCGCTGAAGGACAAAATTCGCAGTATTCTGAACGATATGTTTCAGGGTACTTACCGGGGGGAATTCGAACTTACCCTGCCAACAATAGACGGTCAAACGCGTACCGTTACGGCATATTACATGGTCCCGCCCGACTCCCGGGAGGACTTCTCGCAGGTATTTATCTCCCTGATCGATGTTACACCCCGGCGCAAAGCCAAGAAACAAGCCGAAAAGCACCGCAAGGAACTGGAGAAAAGCGAAAAACAATTCCGTCAGATGGCCGAAAACATCGACGAGGTTTTTTACAACTACGCCCCCGACTACTCGGAAGTGTATTACGTGAGCCCGGCCTACGAAACCATCTGGGAACGGGACATTGAAGCGCTTCGGGACGATCCCTGGCAGTTTGCTGAGGCCATATACGAGGATGACCGTGACCGTACCATCGAGGAAAAAAAAGATTTTACTAACAGCGGTTCGGAGGGAAAACTGACACAGGAGTATCGGATCGTCACCCCAGAGGGCCAGGTTAAATGGATCCGGGACGAAATGTTTACCGTGAACAACCAGGGGTCCCTGGAACGAATTGTCGGCTCCGCAAAGGACATTACGGAAAAGAAAAAAACCCAGCAAACGTTACAGGATTCCCTTGAAGAGAAGAAAACGCTGCTCCGAGAGATACACCACCGTGTCAAAAACAACATGCAGATCGTAGTAAGCCTGCTCAGAATGCAGCTTAGAACCCTGGAGTCGGAATCCGACAAGGAAGCTTTCCTCAATAGCATTGAACGGGTTAAAGCCATGGCCCTGATACACGAAAAACTCTACCAGGCCGATCGTCTATCGAAACTTGATATCAAAGCCTATCTCGAGGAGCTGTGCGAACACCTCTTAAATTTTCACGATAGAGAGCTAATAGACGTTAATATCTCGGTTGATATCGATATTTCCCCCCAGACTGACTGGGCCATTGCCTGCGGCCTTATCGTTAACGAACTCGTCGTAAACAGTTTGAAACACGGCTTCGGTGAGGGTGAAAACGGTGAGATACAAGTTCATCTAAGAAAAAACGGTCGGGAAATTCGACTCACGGTTTCGGACAACGGCCGCGGGATGACGGAGGAATCGGAACTGGAACACTCCTCGTCCACCGGGCTGGAGCTGATTAAGGCACTCGTCAATCACGAACTCAACGGTAGTTTTAACATCCAATCGGAGGACGGATTTACCACAACCGTGAGGTTCGAACCCTGAAAGAACCAGTACAACGTGACGAACTAGCGGTCACGAGTCCTCAATATCGTCGAGCCGGTGTCCCTCACAGAGAATGAAATAATCCTCGGTCCCGTTAATTGTTAGCGGTGTAAGCGTAACTTCGGTAGGAATTTCCTGGTTCGGTTCCGGCTTCAGCTCCATCCGGGTCCGGTAAATTTTAGGCTGATCCTGTATCTGTTCAATCTTATTTTTTATCCACTGCCGGTTCTCATCGCGGTCGCCGAAAACACTTAACTCCCAGACCTCCGTCCCGACTAATTCCTCCTCGGATTCCTCGAGGATCTCAACAACAGTCCGATTGAAGTCCAGTATATGTCCGTGGGCGTCCCAGATCCCCGCCATCCTCAGGTCACTCTCCACCTTCACACTCAAAATGGAAAGGGATTGAAGAATATCCTCAGCAGCACCGGTAGCCGAAAGGATGGCATCCCTGATGTCATCGGCAACCTGATCCTGGTGGTCCCTGAAAAAGTCAATAATGGAGACATCCAGGACCTCGGCCATCTGAACCAGGGACTCAAAGGAGGGATCTTTTTTTCCACGTTCGAGCTGACCGACGTAGGAATGTGCAAAGCCACACTGTAAGGAAAGCTGGCGTTGACTTAGACCCTTCGTCTCACGAAAGGCTTTTAAATTCTGGCAGAAATACTCTCTGTAATTTTTCATAATAAGTGCCGTGAATACACGTCCCCCGAAATCGGATCAAGCAAAAAATAATCTGAATACTGTAGGGCGCTAACCCCTTCGTCAATCACCGTTGCTATTAGACGACCTGACAGGTAATGTCCGGAATGGAACCGTCCTCTAACCAGACCGGTCATTCCCACAAAATGTAACAGCATTTTATACTTGATCAAGATCGACCTGAAGTCACTTATAGTAGCTACTACCATTTTACACGAGGAGTTAAGTTTAAAGAAATATATTATTAGTTTTTAGGGGTTAATTCGCATCCTCAATCCAGCTTTGCACAAGCTGACACCGAGGTACCACGGATTGGAATAGCCCCCCCGGAGAGTTAAACTCGTCCCGGGGCAGCGTGCTCGAAAGTCTAAAGAAACGACGGTGTGGAATCCCACTTACCGGTAAAAACAAACTCATCAAGTGGTTTTCGTGATCGGTCCGACTCCTCTTTTTTTTGTAGCTCTTCGGGGAGTGAATCCGGGCTTCCTGGGTACCCCATTGCAAACGCCGCAACCGGTTCGTGGTTTTCCGGTATATCGAAGGTCTTACGGGCCTTGTCCTCGCTGAACCCAGCCATCTGGTGGACGAAAATACCTCGGGACAGGGCCTCCAGCACAAGATTCTCGGCGGCCAGTCCCACGTCGTGCAGTGCGTGTTTGTTCTCCTTGCCGTTGTGTTCAAACCGAGTCCGGGCAACGGATAGAGCAAGCACGGGAGCTGTCTCCGCCCAGGTCTGATTTCCCTCCACCAGGCAGTCGTACAAATCAGCGTACGTGTCCGAGTGGTGCCGTTTGCTTCCCACGATAAAGTGCCAGGGCTGATCGTTGTAGCAGGACGGAGCCCAGCGGGCGGCTTCGAACAGGCTCCTGAGGGTTTCGTCGCCAATCGGTTCGTCGGAAAACGTTCTCGGACTCCAGCGACGCTGTATCAGTTCGTGAACAGGGTGGTCGGTTTCGGCAGGCTTTTCCATGATGAGCACTCCTTGGTGAAATTATCCGTGCGTTGTGTTAAGAATTGTGGTCATCAGCAGGGAGTTCAGTGGGCAAAGTTGTTTCCAAACGCTCCATCGACCGGGCTATTGTTTACACGTCTCCGGAAAAATCGTCCTTCTCGGGGTCGTAGGGCGTCGGAGCCTTGCTGACGTCGGACTTCCGAATGACTTCGACACGGTAACCGAAGGGATCCCAGAAGGAACAATCCCACTTCTCGTAAAATTCCACGTCCCACTGTTCGGCTCGTTCCCGAACGGCCTCCAGGTCCTCGACGACACATCCCCAGTGGCCATCCTTCTTCCGATCCGGGTCCACGGAAGGGTCTTCAAAGAGCGCCAAAAAATCAAACCGCCCATTAAAGTCCAGCCAGGCGTTGGATCCCTCACGGTTCATCACTTCGAGGTCGAAAACATCCGTGTAAAAATCCACGGCTTGTTCGATGTCCGACACATCCAGTGCTACGTGATTGATACCCTGTACTGTCATTGAAAATCCTCCTAAAAGGAATATCTAAACAATCCTGAACACCAGGTAACCAAAGCGTAAAATAATCGCCATTCGAACAAATTGGGCTCTATTCGTTGGTCTTCTTCTCGTTGGCGGATTGAGCCAGACGGGTGGCTTTTTCAATGATCGCTCGACCCCGCTTCAGGTCCGCTTCTTCCTCCAGCGGCACTTCGACCCAGCCGCTGTCGGGATTGTAAGGATGCGGATCGGCCTCACCGGACTCAATCACACTGTCCCGCACCGATCGTGGAAACGGTACGTGAATTGCTTGATCGTGGAAGTGACCAACCTGACGGCGTCCCACCGTCAGGGTGATGTCCCCGTGGTGGCTGTGATCGACCGTCAGGGATTCCCAGTCACGAACCGTTTCCAGCAATTCCTGCATTATCTCGTTCATACTCAATCACTCAGCTCAGGGCAGGTCCATCAACATCAACTCGGCGGAACCCTCGACCTCAAAAGTCAGTGTCGATTCGTTCTTGATTCGTCCAGCATCCCCTTCCGTTAACGAGGAATCATTCAGGCTGACTGCTCCGTCCATTACCACCAGGTACCCGCGTCGTTCCGGTTCAAGACCGTACTCGAACCGGTCACCGTCCTCCGCATGACGAACGAACATCGTGGCGTCCTGGTGTATGCTGGTGGCCGCATCCTCCCGTCCCGACGCAATTGGTGTCCAGCGGTCCTCCAGTTGATCATCGGTAAATTCCTGATCCTCGTAACGGGGATCAACACCATGTTCCTCGGGCTCGATCCAGACCTGGATCAGGTGTAACCGGTCGCTCTGGGACGCGTTGTACTCGCTGTGGGAAATCCCGGTGCCGGCGCTCATGGTCTGAACACCACCCCGGCCGATGGTCTCGGTCGATCCAGTGGAGTCCTCGTGTACCAGCGATCCCTCGATAACCCACGTAATAATCTCCATGTTGTCGTGCGAGTGCGTGGGAAATCCACCCCCTCCGTCAATCCAGTCGTTGTTCACGACACGAAGGGGCCCAAAATTCATGTTGTCGGGATCCCGGTAGTGACTGAACGAAAAGTGCCAGTCGGTCTTCAGCCAGGACCGCTCGTGGTGAAAGTGATCCTCCTGGCGCCGCACGTCAATCATTGCCGTCACGTCCTTTCAGCGATAGTGGTTTGCTGCGCTGGTTCCAGTCCTCGCGACCGGTCTCCGGGCGGGTGTCACGGTAGACCTCCACGCCGTTGCCGGAGGGGTCCCTGAGGTAGAAGGATTCGCTGATACCGTGGTCGACTGCCTTCGGGTCACACCCGAAAGCTTCGGCCCGCTCGTAAGCCCGCCGCAGCTGCTCGTCGCCCTGTACTTCGGAGGCCACGTGATATAGACCCGGCTGATGCGTTTTGGCGGCCGGGGAGCCGGAGACCTCCTGCAGCGCCAGCTCGTGATGGGCCGAGGTCCCACTCATGAACACGTAATTGCCGGCCCGTTCACGAACCTCCAGGTCAAGAACAGTTTCGTAAAATGCCACGGCTTCCTCCAGGTCCGTAACCTTGAGATGCACGTGCCCGATTTTCACGCAAGCCACCTCCCGTTCATCCGGTTAAAAATGGTCCGACGCCCGCCCTAACTGGCGGGCGCCGTGAGAGTTCAACCTACTCAGAATCCAGCGCCAGGCGACCGGCGCCGGCTCCCGCAACAACCAGCAACCCCCCCATGATCGACAGGTTTTTCAGGAAGGGAATCGTCTGACCCTCCATCGTCACGGGGTTGTGGAAAAGCAGCGTCGTCGGAATCAAAAATAGAAAAAGCAGCCAGGTGCCGAGACGAGCTTTGTACCCGAACACAACCGAAAGCCCCCCACCGACCTCAACCAGGATAGCCCCGACGGCGGCAACGGTCGCAAGCGGCACACCAACGCTGGCTATCTGATCAACGGTACCACCGAACTGCGTAAGCTTGGTGATACCACTCATAACAAAGATGGCGGCCAACAAGATGCGACCCGACAACAGAACTGAATCGTTCGAGTTGTTCATTCTGCAAAACACCTCCGAAAAAATTAAATCGTACCGATACTTTGACATTAAAGTATTTTGGTAAAAATTTTACTCCTCCAACGTGCGGCCGAACTCCCCGGCGAGGTCAGCCAGGCGCTGCTGCTTGTCGTCGTCGAACTCCTTCACCGTTTCAGTCAGGTGATCGACGAACTTCGGAAAGACTTCCTCTATAACGTTTTGACCCTTCTGAGTGAGGTGAACCTCCACTACCCGGCGGTCCTCCTCGGATCGTTTTCGTGAAACGAGATTGTCCCGTTCGAGGTTGTCGACAACGTGCGTGATGTTGGCCTCGCGGGTCAGCATCTTGTCGGCAATCTGCTTGTGGTTGAGCGAACCCAGGTGATGCAGCGCCTCGAGCGTCGCGAACTGACTCTCAGTCAAGTCATGGTCGTCCCAGAACTGGCTCAGTTCGTTGCGGAGGGAGTTCGTCGCCCGGAACAACTTTATTTGTAAGTTAAGCGCCCGTTGTTCCGTCGGCGTTCCCTCGAATTCCGTTGCCACTGCCTGTCACCTCTTAGTTCGATGTTTATTTGTTTAACATTAAACTATATTCCTGGTTTTGTCCTGTCAACGGTAGTCTTCTGGCTGTGAATTGTTGTCGCTGCTGGCAAAACCCCGCCGGTAAATTGACGAATCCCGAATGCTTGACGGACTCCGAAAAATAAGAAAGTTTTATCTGAGCTGACGTTAACCGGGCCCGCCCATGAAGACCCTGTCTGGCGGATACGTCAAACTGCGGGTTTACCGGACATCCTACGAACACTGGAGTGTTGATCATGTTCGAGTGGGTTTTTCGACCGGAAGCCTGGATTGCTTTTTTCTCCCTTACTGCACTGGAGATCGTCCTCGGCGTTGACAACATCCTTTTCATCTCCATTCTTTCCGAGAACCTTCCCGAGGAAGAAATGCGTAAACTGAAGGAAGAGGCGAAAGAGCAGGGTAAAGAGACGTTTGAGTTC
>JBDGPI010000146.1:10618-11409 GCA_042219765.1 Salsurabacterium abyssinicum (SeqCode) | reverse complement strand
CCTTCCCGAGGAAGACCGTGATTTCGCCCGCCGGCTGGGCCTGGCCATGGCACTCTTTGGCCGGTTAATCATGCTCTTTTTCATTGCCTGGATTCTTTCGCTGAGTGAACCCCTGTTTGAGCTGATTGGCCATACCGTCTCAACCAAGGACCTCATCCTTATAGGTGGTGGGCTTTTCTTACTTGGGAAAAGTACGTCCGAAATTCACGACAACCTCGAGGGCCCGGAAACCTCCCATGGCGAATCGTTCATGACACCCGACGGTTTAACGGGAGTCCTCCTCCAGATTCTGCTTTTGGATGTCGTCTTCTCAATCGACTCCGTCCTGACCGGCATCGGACTCGTCGACGAAATATCCATCATCGTAATTGCCATGTGTGTGGCCATGGGTGTTATGATCCTCAGTGTTAACGTCATCGGTCAGTTCATCGAGGAGCATCCCTCCTTTAAAATGCTGGCGCTTGCCTTCTTAATCATGGTCGGTACCGTCCTGATTTCCGATGGAATGGGTTTTCACATTCCACGGGGATACATTTACTTTGCAATGGCCTTCTCGGCCGGCGTGCAGTTCCTCAACCTCCGCATGCGCAAACGCAAGGAAAAATCCCTTCACCTGAGAAAACAACCTGAACCTCAGGACACCTAATACCACCACAGGGATCGTCACCCGGCCGATCTCGCGTAACTTTATCACCTGACGTCGAACCCTGGACTCTACTCACACCCTTTGAATCGATAGTTAACTCCATTCCCCGCCCTGAATCCTTTTGTCCCACTATCACGTGAATAAT
>JBDGPI010000146.1:10053-10608 GCA_042219765.1 Salsurabacterium abyssinicum (SeqCode) | reverse complement strand
TTTACGTTTATAAACCGTCCATTTTTTACGAAACTTTAGGTGGTGAAAGGAAGTAAGAGCCAATATCCCTCCCATAGGAGGAACAATCATGAAGACCGTTAAACCTCTTCAACTCGACACTGACAACCTCCCGGCGAACGACCCGTCAAATAACTCAAGCCTTACCGGCAGCCCGACCCCCTATTCCAGTCACCGTCAACTTACAATTACCGAGATTGAACAGATCCAGCAGCGAGCCGAGGAAACCTTCGTTGTTTATGGCAACGCAAACCCGGTGGTCAAGAAAACAGCCTGACTGATAGCCCGGGTTATCTTGTTCTACACTGCTGGGGGAAGGATGCCTTTGAATAGATATCACCGGAATCTGTCTACCGAGGAGTTTTTGCCAGGGTTTTAGACAATCGGAGACTACCATTGCCGTTTTTATAGTCCTTGTTCGCTGATTGCTTAACCTTACTCCAGCGGGAACAACCATCCGTTCAGATCCCTGTACCGGGTATCGTAACGAGCCTTTGTCCAACCGTCCGTTTGTCGTATGCTAGAGCCTACATTCAG
>JBDGPI010000146.1:6407-10043 GCA_042219765.1 Salsurabacterium abyssinicum (SeqCode) | reverse complement strand
GTCATCACATAAACCCACCCGCATTTTTCCAGGAAATGGCATCGAGCGATTGTTTCGGCTCAATGGAACGGTCGATTCAATGGGGAGAGGCCAATGTCTACCAGGCAACTTGTTGGTGTTTTGCTGATTCTGCTAACGGTTACCGGTTACCCCGAACCGGGACGGAGCCACAGCGGGGGTCTCGTTAACCTCAACCCCTGTCGGCGGTCCACCAGCAGCGGCACGGATAAGTTAACAGTTCACTTTGATGTCTTTCAGAGCGGGAATGGGCCATTCTGTCACCGGCTACCGGCCCCCGGGGACGCTCAGATTGTGCTGAAAATCAACGAGAAACGACAATCCGGCAGGACGAATGTTACAATTCGTAAAAAAGATTCCCCTGGGACGTCACCCGTCCACAGGGCGGGTTCCGAGGCCTTCAGTGGTGGTATTTTCTCCGAACTCGTTCGGTTTCCGGAACCGGACATCTACGAAGTGATCATTACACAGCCGCAAATCAATCAAAAACTTATTTTTACCCTCTACGTCGGCGTCAGTCCACCGCCTGGTCTGCGGTTGAAAAATTCTCTTCTCAATATCCTTGAAAGCCCTTATCTTTTGGTATCCCTCCTATTACTCGGACTGGGGGCAACCATCTATTATTTCGATTAAAATAATACGGAAAGCGTCTATTGTTCCGGCGGATGTTTCGGGCGGTGAAACGATAGGATGATTCGGCGTTTACTAAAATTGCTGGTCTTCGTACTCGCGGTTGGTACGCTTTCCCTGGCGGTGGCACCACCCTCCTGGATACCGGTTCCCTGGCAACCAATTTACTACTCATTCCTCGGGGAACGGGCCTACCGCAAAGCACCTCCCTCGGAATCCGACAGCCCTCCGGAACCGGAACCACACTGTCCCGAATCGAATCCCGCTCGGCGGGACTCTCAAACCATTGATGGCGTTGCCGTTCAATCCGCCCCGCACTGCAATCCGGACAATCCCCACACGGTGGCCGCCTCCGTAAAAGGAACCAATACCGTGGACACGCAAACCTTGAAGAAATCCGGCCTCAGCAGGGATGCCATCGTAAAGAAGAATGACCGGGATGGTGACGGTGACCCCGACGAAATCACAATTACCCTGGAAGTTATCGAACTCAACGGTTGGAGTGGTGAAACCGTCACGCCGGTTCCGACCTATTCAATAGCACCCGGATTGACCCCCGGTTTCTGGGTTTTTGCCCCCAAAACCCGCGGGATGGCCACCGCAAGCCGTGAGGACCTGGACGCCAATCCGCTTCTACGAGTTCCGTCTCCAAGTATTCGCGTCGAAAAGGGCGATGACGTTACCGTTAAACTGGAAAATACCCATTACTTACCCCATACCATTCACCTCCACGGGGCGGACCACGCTTTTCGAAACGCGGAGGGCCAGGGCAACGACGGCGTTCCTCAGACGAGTGAAAAACCGGTCCTCCCCGGTGAAACGTGCCGGTATTCACTCAAACCCCGGACAACCGGATCGATGTTCTACCATTGTCACGTTCAACCGCGCTCCCACATCATGATGGGGTTACAGGGATTATTCGTCGTTGAGTCCGATCGACCGGACAATTCGTTACAGACAATTAACGTCGGGGCCGGACGGGTTCGGGCTCCGTCCCGGGGTGTTAGCGGGACCTACGACCGGGAGTACGATCTGGTCTTTCAGGACGTGGACGCCGATCTTCACAACCTGATCCGTAACACCCGGGACCCTCGCCTCACGGCGAAACGAATGAATCGGACCAATGATTCAACCGAGCGAACGGCGGAATACTACCTTCTCAATGGGAAATCCTTCCCTTACACCTTCCGTGAACCCATTGTCGTCAAACAGAACCAGACCGCCAAGCTTCGGGTGCTCAACGGAGGACTTGAGGACGTTTCTTTGCATACCCACGGACACAAAGTGACCCAAACGCACAGCGATGGTGTCAAGCGTCCAGAACAAGCACGGATAACCCGGGACGTGGTTGACCTCAGCGCGGCACAACGGGAGGACCTTAAACTGAAGGCCGTTAACAACGGACTCAACAGTTACGGTCCGGGAATCTGGCTGCTGCACGATCACCGGGAAGTCGCCATTGCCAGTGACAGTATCTCCCCCGGCGGAAACGTATCCGCCATCGTTTACGAACGGTTCCTCAACGACACCGGCATGCCGCAGGTACTGGGAGTCAACATGGATAAATACTTTACGAAGGAATTCTACCGGGGCGAGTTACCGATCTGGAGCTTCAGTTCTGACTTTCTGCCCGTCCAGTCAACATCACCCGCCCCGGGACCGATCTTCGGCCGGGGCCTTCTTTTCGGTATCGGTCTGGGATTACTGCTGGTTTTTCTCTGGACGATCTGGATATGAGCCGGTTGGAGTACAAAGTACTTGGCCTGATGGCTCTTCTGGCGCTATTTTTAGGGACCACCGGAGCCGGTTGGGCCATGGATCGCAACGGTTCCATGAGAGTCAAATTTCCGCCCAACACGGGAATGATTGTTAACGAAAACTCCGATACCCTACCCCACAACTGTTCCACTATCAGCGAAACCCGGACCATTACCGTACGGGCCGGGCGAAAATTTGCTGAGTCGCCCTCAACCGTTTTTACCTACGCCCGGAACGAGTGGCAGGTCAAGCCCTGTTCAAAATTAATCGTAACGTTCGTCAACGATGATCCGATCCGGCACCAGTGGATGGTCCACGGTCTACCGGAGTACCTCTATCCGATGGGTATGTTCACTCTGGAAGTCACGGGTCCCAACTCCGTGACCGGCAGTTTTGTGGTCCCGGGAAATTCGGTGACCTTACTCGCCCACTGCGATATACCGACGCACACCGAACGGGGCATGAAAGCACTGATCAAGGTCGGGGACGGTGACGGAGACCTTCCGAACGTCCCGGGAATCACTGGACCCCGACAACCCGACCCCTACCCGATCGAGTGGAACTGGTTAACCTGGACCACCTTCATCCTCGGTCTGCTCTCGGGCACTGGAATCTTCTTCGCCTACCGACGACTCTAAAACCGAAAATTCAGACCAAAATTAACCCCATCAACTCTCATCACACCCAGATATTCTCGGGCCAATGAACCCTCCACCTATGCTGAACCGGTACAACAGAAGCATTTACTTTATGTAAATGCTTTCTGGCCAGCGACTCAATCAGGTAAGACAGGGTGAATTGACAAATGGATGTAGAGTTAGGATCGACGGTCGGGGGAATCGTTAGTAACTATTCAATCGGCTTCGATACGATAGGGTCCTGACCATGAACCCATCAGGGTTCATTGCATGGACGATAATATACGGAAACGGTAGCGAGACATCTGGGTTTCCTCAGTTCTCGTCCGCATCGACGGGTTCGGTGCACCCGGGCTCGTCGTAACCGGGATTATTAACCGCCGTTGAAACGGGGTGAAGGTCAACTGCATCGCTGGAGGAAGGACCAAGTAGCTCAACCAGCTGGTCCGGGTCGTTATTCTCCGGATCCAGCCAGGCATCGTATTCCTCCGGGGATAATATGACCGGCATCCGATCGTGCACCGGTTCGAGTTTCTCGTTGGCGTCCGTCGTAATAATCGTAAACGAGGTCACCGTATCGCCGGTCTCCTCG
>JBDGPI010000146.1:0-6339 GCA_042219765.1 Salsurabacterium abyssinicum (SeqCode) | reverse complement strand
CCGACGGTTTCCACTCGTAGAATCCGCTGGCCGGCACAACACAGCGCCGTTCCCGGAACTGTTTTTTGAAGGCAGGCTTTTCTTCGACGGTTTCGGCCCGGGCATTGATCAGGTCCGAGGAAAAGTCCTCCGGTCCGTCACTCCAGAAGGGAATCAGTCCCCAGCGAAGTGCCGAAAACGAGCGTTCGCCCGAATCCGGGCGTTCGCCAATCGTGGGACCCTCCTCCGTCGGTGCGATGTTGTACGAGGCCTCGAAAGACGGTAAGTCCGGCAACTTGAATTCCTCCGCCACGATTTCCGGCGGCGCAAAAAGTCCAAAGCGTCCACACATTTTTCGGATCACTCCAGGTGAATCGGGAACCAGAACCGGGTGTCCCGAAATAGGTTTTCCTCGTTCGGTTTAATTTCCTCCTCCAGACGGAGAAGCACACAATCGGGCAAAAGGCGCCCCTTTTCCATGTCGTTCTGGTAGGTTGGTATGACCGTCGATTTTAGCACATCGGTTGGGTTTCGAACGCTGATTTCACGTTTTTCGGACCGACCGTTAATGGTCCGTCGGAACCGCACGCTCGTGTTATCAACGGTCAGTTCATCCACGACGCCGGCGGACGATCCGATAGTTTCCTCACCGGCGTGGGACCGGGCCGTCCGTCCGGCTGCGTCGAGCAGTGATTCTTCCTCGCCGGTTTCGGGCGAACGACAATATTCCCGGTAATCATCGGGTTCGACAAACGTCTCCCCGGTCACGACGTCGACCGTCGGTTCCGCATCGGCGTAGCGGTTGTGAAAAAAACGCCGAAAGGATTTTCCATGGAACACCTCAAATCGCTTCAGCCGGTGTTCCCTCACGGAAAGCATGACCACACAGTTTCCGTACCGGTCCCAGACGTCAAGGTCGAGGGTCTCCCGGATGAACGGTTCGTAGTGGACCAGGTTTTTCACGGCCTCGAGCCGGTCGCGATAAATCGAGGCGGCTTCGTAGTTATGCCGGCGTGACGCCTCGTCCATCTTATCCGTCAGTTTGTTGATGACGGTTTGATAATTACCACCGAGGAACCGCCGTACGTCCTCCAGCCGTTCCCGATAGGCCGTAACGTCCTCGTTTCCGACACACGGTGCCGTACAGCGACTCAGGTCGGCCTCCATGCAACGATCGAGTTCGTCGGGGGCCCCACCGGGTGGAATTTCAAGCTGGCAGTCCCGAACCGGAAACGTTTCCCGGAGGGCCGTCAACATCATGCGTAGACGCCGGGTACTTTTATAGGGACCGTAGTACTCGGCACCGTCGTTCTTCTTCGTCTGCGTGAGTTCAATTTTCGGGTACGGATCCTCCACGGTAATCCGGACGTAGGGTCGATTCCAGTAGTCGAGGAATAACGTATTGTACTCGGGCCGGTACGAGCGGATCAGATCCCACTCGACTTCCTGGGCCTGGTGATCGGTGTTAAGGACGAGGTAATCAACTGATTTCGTCAGAGCCCGGAGGTGAGAGGTTTTTCGGTCCGGCGGGGAGGAGTGAAAATAGGTCCGCACGCGGTCCCTCAGATTGCAGGATTTCCCGATATAGAGAACCTCACCCCGGAGATCACGCAGTCGGTATACCCCGGGGTCCTCGGGAAGGTTATCGAGTGTCCATTGAAGCGACGCTGGCAGCACCATGCTGGACCCGGGGCCTGACCTGGAATTGAGGAAATTTCAGCACATGAACCTTTCAGTCACTCAGCCGTGCTGAGGGTAATTATTCAGGATCGCACGGACCCGATCAACCCTTTCAGGAACGTCCTGATCAAACTATACTAACATCTATTCGTATCAATACTCACGCCCTGGTTCTGACAAACTAAACCTGATCCACCAACGAAACGCCCTCCTCGTAACTTCTGGGACGGTATCCACTTAGTTTCTCGAGTCACCGGGGTAATTTGCGGAGGTTTCTTTCAGTGAAAGAACGAATGTTTCTGGCGCTTGCATTGTCTCTGGGCGTCATCATGATTTTCTCCTACATCCAGCAACCAAGTCAGCAAAAGCTTGCCGAAAAGCAGCAACAATCCACTCAAAAATCCACCCAGTCCGGCGATACGACACCGGATGCGACCGAACAGCAACCGGCTGAAGCGACCTCACAAAATCCGGCAGGCGAAAAGGAGACTGAGAGCCTACCCTCCGATACGGCTCCTCAGGTCCAACCGGCTCAAGCGGATGTCCAACCCGATACGGTAACCTTCGAGCTCTCCGGTTTGAAAGGGACATTTAACACATTCGGTGGCCGATTTACATCAATAAAAACCACTAAATACAATCACATCGACAACGAAAACGAACTTTACGACCTTGTCTACCGGGAGGGCAATGGACTGAAATACGCCCTCAATTACCCGGAGTCCTCAAACCAAAGAGACCTTTACAAACACGTACCCACCGAAGATACCCGGACCTTTAAATTTCGCTTAACCCGACCCGACGGTCTGGTCGTCACCAAAACGTACCGGTTTTTACCTCAGGATTACCGGGTCGACCTCGACGTTCAACTATCAAATACGTCGGGACAGGAAATAACGCTCGAGGACCTTAATTTCCCTGACGGTCCGGATAACATGGGATCGGCGGTTCGCTGGGGCCCCGGCTTCGGCCAGGGTCGTGACGAAAAAACGCAGTTCGACAAAGTCTACTTTTACTACGGAAAAAACGGTGAAATGAACTACCTGGCCCCGCAGGGAGCCGGGGGCTTTTACTCGATGATTCCTTTCATGGGCAACGGGGAGGACGAGGACAAACCCCATAACTACGTGGAGGGGCCCCTCGAGTGGTCGGCCGTCTCCAACCGGTACTTTATCGCCGCCGTTATTCCGGAAAGTCCCTACGAAGGAGCGTTCCTCGACAAAGGCGACAAGAGCGACAGCTTCGTTACCTACTCGGCGCACGACACCATCGAACTCGAGGAAGCGGAGAAAACGTCTTTCAGCTACGAGCTATTCCTCGGACCCAAACACTACTCAACCCTGCAGTCGTTTCACTCCGGTCTGGAATCCACCCTCAACTACGGTTGGTTTACTCTCCTGACCTACCCGCTTCTCATTGCCCTACGCTGGATATACGCCGTTATTCCCAACTACGGGATCGCAATAATACTACTCAGCGTGGCCATCAAATTCCTCCTGTATCCCCTGACGAAGAAGGGCCTCGTCAGCATGCAGAAAATGAAGAAACTGCAACCAAAAATGAAGGAAATCCAGGAAGAATACTCCGACGACAAAGAAAAACTCAACGAAAAACTGATGGAGTTTTACTCCGAACACAACGTCAATCCCCTGGGCGGCTGCCTGCCCATGCTGATGCAGCTTCCCATCTTCATTGCACTCTACCGCATGCTCGAGTACAGCATTGAACTGCGGGGAGCCTACTTCGCGTTCTGGGTTACGGACCTCTCGGCCAAGGATCCATACTATATTCTCCCCGTTGTAATGGGTGTTCTGATGTTTTTTCAGCAATGGTACACTATGAGTGCTTCTACAGGGGGAGCCACCGGCCAACAGCAGAAAATGATGATGTACATCATGCCGGTTGTATTTGTTGTACTCTTCATGCGTTTCCCCGTTGGTCTGGTCCTTTACTGGATGACCAATTCCGCCGTGACGTTGCTTCAGTACTGGATGATCAATCAATCGATGGATCTGGATGTCGAAGAAGCATAGTTCCCGCTGCACGGATGGATAGGTGACGTCGCTATGGCACAGAAAGTTATTGAAGTTGAAGGGGAATCCGTGAAGGAAGCCATCGACAAAGGACTCAAGCGGCTCGGAAAAAGTCAGGACGATGCCGACATAGAGATAATCCAGGAACCAGACTCCGGTATCTTTGAGACGGAGCATCAGCCCGCCCGTATTCGTATGTCCACCGAGGGGGTTGACCTGCTTGAAACCTTTCGTGAAATTGTCGAAAACATCCTCACCGACATGGGCCTTGAGGACTTCGAGCTAAGCGTATCCATCGACGGTGACTTTTACCGTGCAAACATTGACGCCGAGGAAGACCTTCGGTACTTGATTGGCCGTTACGGTGAAACACTGAACGCGATCCAGCACGTTTCGGAACGCATGCTCAATCAGCTGACCGACGACGAGACCACACTGGAGGTAATCGTCGACGCCGACGATTACCGTGAGCGCCGTCGGGAGGACCTGCAACAACTTGCCCGGGAAGTCAGTCAGCAGGCCCTCGAGGAAGAACGGGAAGTCGAACTCGAACCAATGATTCCGGTCGAACGCAAAATTGTCCATCAAACCGTGAAGGACCTGGACGACGTCAAAAGCCACAGTATCGGGGAGGACACCAACAGACGGGTCGTGATTCTACCCAGAGGACAATCCTAAATGTCCCCGGACAGCGATACCATAGCGGCTATTGCCACCCCTGCTGGTGAGGGTGGTGTCGGTATGATCCGTGTTAGCGGGCCCGACACACTGTCCGCGGGCCAACCTAACCTCACCGAAGATTCTTTTGAGCTTAAGCCCCGTCACTCCACTTTATGTGGGTTCAAGCAACAGAACAGCAACGACATCCTGGACCGTGGACTCGTGACCTACTACCCCGAACCGGATTCCTACACCGGGGAGGACGTCCTTGAACTCGCCTGTCACGGTAGTCCGCTTTTACTGCAAACCCTGCTCGAGGATTTAACCAGCAGGGATTCCGTCCGCCTGGCCGAACCCGGAGAATTCACACGCCGTGCCTTCGAAAACGGAAAACTGGATCTCGCGCAGGCCGACGCCGTCGCCTCCCTGATATCGGCCCGATCCGAAGCGGCACTCCGATCATCCGCCCGCCAGCTGGAAGGCGAACTCTCCCAGGTCGTCGAGGACCTCCGTGATACCCTCATCTACTGTCGTTCCCGGATTGAGGCCGGGCTTGACTTCTCCGACGAGGATTCCGTCGGGGCCATCCCATTTGACGACATAGAAGACCGCCTCAGGAACGTCCAATCCCGAATCGAAGACTTAATTGCGGAAGGACAGCGCGGGCAGTTACTCGAGCAGGGTTGTCGAACGGCTCTGGTGGGTCGACCCAACGTCGGAAAATCAAGCCTTATGAATCAGTTGTTGCGGAGTGATCGTGCCATAGTAACCAGCCAGCCCGGTACGACCCGCGACGTCATCACGGACCAGATCGACATCAACGGTATCCCTTTTCAGCTCCACGATACCGCTGGAATACACGACGAACCCGACGAAATAGAAGCCGAGGGCGTCAGGCGATCTAAATCAACCCTAGAGGATGCCGATTTAATTCTCTTCATGCTGAACGGACACGATGGCCTCACTGATGCCGATCGAAATATTGCCGAATTAATACAGGGGTTCCCGACTATAACTGTCGTCAACAAAAACGACCTGGAACAGACGCTGAGTGACCGGCACGTTCAGGACACCCTCGAGCTGGAGCCGGACTGTCGCATCAGTGCCAGAACCGGCGAGGGACTCGAGGAGCTCAAACAACTAATGACAACCCGGCTCATGGGGGATGAGGTAACCATTGAAAATCCGCTCGTTACTCAAACCCGCCACGTTCAGGCCCTCGAGGATTGTCTTGAAAATCTCAATCGCGCCCTCAAGGGAATTGACCAGGACCTCGATCCCACGTTAATTGCCCAGGACCTGCATGAAGCATCGGACGCCTCGGCCCGAATCACCGGCCAGATCACCACCGACGACCTCCTCGATCGAATCTTCTCGACGTTCTGTATTGGGAAGTAGCCGCGGTTTTAGGTGCAATTTTTAAGGTGCAAGGTATAAGGTGCAGAGTATAAGTTGGGGGCGTCAGGAAAATATCGTGATCCCCGGGACTGCAGTTACCGGTGGATTTCCCCGGGATGAAAGCAAAATCCCGTGTTCAGGATACTATCCAAAGCTAAAATGAATTTAGGTGTCGCAGTCTCAGGGACTTCTTACACCTTGCACCTTGTACCTTATAC
The DNA here is from genome assembly GCA_042219765.1 of Salsurabacterium abyssinicum (SeqCode). Lineage (GTDB taxonomy): Bacteria > T1Sed10-126 > T1Sed10-126 > T1Sed10-126 > CAZEBV01 > JBDGPI01. The sequence continues at coordinate 371 of JBDGPI010000146.1, read as the reverse complement.
CTCCAACACAACGGGAGACCGCACGACCGTGAGCATATTCGACGAAGCCGTTGACCGTCTGAAGCGATTGCCGGGTATTGGTGATAAATCCGCCCGCAGACTGGTCTTTCACATCCTGTCCATCGCCGATAGTGAGGTTGAAAAGCTGGCCGATGCTCTCACGACCGCGAAACGGGAACTCGGGTTCTGTGAGCGCTGCCACAGTCTCGCGGAGCAGAGGCTCTGTGACGTCTGTCGGGACCCCAACCGTACCAGCACCCGTCTCTGCGTGGTCTCCGATCCCGAGGATGTTTTCACCATAGAGGACTCCGGGGATTTCAGCGGGCGCTACCACGTTTTGAAGGGACTTATATCACCTCTTGACGGCATCG
>JBDGPI010000145.1:0-6306 GCA_042219765.1 Salsurabacterium abyssinicum (SeqCode) | reverse complement strand
AATGAGTTCATCGATTAACGGATTTAATATTCTATAAGTTAGGGATTTCAACAACACCAAACAACTCTTTTTATGACCGAGGTCATATTCAAATAAAATGCTGAATTGTTTAATTGGGTTAATGAGAGTGAATGAAATACCGGGACTATTAAAATTCATTTATACACCGTAAACATTAGATCTTAATTGTCGGAAGGAACATAGCTCATGGAGCCCAATATTGGTTTCACTGAATTTTTGGTACGTATCGCCGGTGGTATTATCCTTCTGGGTTACGCCGTTTACGGTATTGCGTTTAGTTCCGAGGTCGGTCTGTGGACGGGTATACTGGTAACCGCTTCGATCATACTGGGAGTTGCTTTCCTGTTAACGGCTATCCTTCGAACGTGTCCGATTAATACCGCAACCGGGTTGAACACGATTGACCAAGACAAAGAACAATAAATCCTTTTACTCCTCCCGGGTAATTAAAGCTTGCCCAGAATTATGGAGTACATGTCCGGGTCCCATTCAAACTCACGTTTTCGTTCAAACCCGGCCTCCTTGAACAGGTCGATGGCTTCCTGTTCACTAACAAGGTGGTGCTTCGGAGGCCCCTCATCCCCGGTTTCCTCCTTGTGACGGTCAAATAGAAGAACCTCTCCCCCCGGTCTGAGCACACGGTACAATTCCGTCAACGTCCGGCTCGGGTAGGCCATCTCATGCAGGGTGTTTACCAGCAGAGTTTTGTCCACGGTACCGTCCTTCAGGGGAATCGAATCATTCTCGGATTGCTTCACCTCGACATTCGAGAGGGACTGATTTTCAATATTCTGGCGGGCCAGCTCAACCATCTCGGGTTCGATATCAACACCGATCACACGTCCTTGCTGCCCGACTTCCTCCGCCAGTACTTCCAGGAAGACACCGTCCCCACAACCGATTTCCAGCACGTAATCCCCTTCGAGAATGTTCAAGTTCTTGACCAGCTCGGGCGGGCGCAGTCGATCCAACCGGTCCGGGTCCCGGAACCGCTGGACGTGACCCGGGTCCACCCGGTGCGTCTCCCGCTCTCCCACGTTTTTTAGGTGATGCTCCGCTAAATCCTCTCCCATGTTTAAAAACCTCCTGTATGTTGTGAGCGTTCAGTATCAGCAGTTAGCGATCAGCCAATCCGAATTTAACCACAAAGTCTCAAAGATACAAAAAAAGGGCTCGGCGCGATCATTGTCGTATGGTCGATACACCGGAACCATTAAGGAGCAATACAAGACCAACGAAAAGACTCTTTAGCGTTCCTCGTTCCTGACCTGTACGTCAGAAGCTTGAATCCCTCCGGTCGTCATTACTCAGCTGTAAATCAATTCATTCCTGAGAAATGACGACCAACTTTTAAACCTACAACCGGAAACAGTGATTTGAGAACGATCGATACCAACCTTACAAATTATTGAAAAAATGTTCCTCGAGGAAATCCCAAAGATCTTCCTCGGCTTCCTCGGCGTGCATTGCTTCTAATCCGCCGTGCTCAAGTAGCTCGCGGCTCACCGTCTGAGCTATAGGAGGACGAAGGGAGGCCGATTGTAATAGTTCTTCATCGTTAAAGATTTTCTTCGGAGGTCCCTCCACGACTCGGTCCGAACCCGGAAAGACACATAGATTTTCAAACGGGGCCCCCAGTAGATCGATGTGGTGCGTCGCAGCCACGATGGTGTTCCCCCGATCACGGTTTAACTCCTTGATTAACCCAAATATATTCTGCTGACTCAATGGGTCCAGCTCCCCGGTCGGTTCATCCAACAATAGTGTATCCACCCCCATGGCGAGCACACCCGCGAGAGCCACGCGTTTTCTCTGACCAAAACTCAACCGGTGGACCGGTTTCCCCGTGTCGATGTCTAACTCCACATCATTAAGCGCTTGATCAACCCGGCAAGCAACCTCGTCTTCGGACATTCCAAGGTTTCGTGGACCGAAGGCGATGTCCTCCTTCACGGTAGCCCCGAATAACTGGTCGTCGGGATTTTGAAACACGAATCCCATCTTTGAATACAGTTCCTCGTCACTGAACTCCTTGACCGGTGTGCCACGATACAACACTTCTCCCTCGTCCGGTTCCAAAAGACCACATAGGAGTTTCATAAATGTGGATTTACCTCCCCCGTTGGGAGCCAGCAGGACACGAAATTCCCCGTCCGAAATTTCCGTGTTAATCCGGTCAAATACCAGGGTATCGTCAGGGTACCGGAAGGTCACGTCACGGAGTTCAAACAAAGGATCGTCTACATCCCCAACCATAGGTATCCCCCCGGAACGAGCAGGATGATCCCCAGCACTACGGGCATAACGTCCGGCGTACCGGTTACGTCAGGAACTGGAAGTGTACCCCGGTAGCCCCGCATCCGCATCGCCTCGTGGGTTCGTCGGGTCTGGTCAAATATGTGAAGAAACAGATGTCCCGCCAGCGAACCCAGTGAACTCAGACTGGTAGCGGAGTCACGGTACCCAAGCCGGGTTTTCTGGGCCTGGAAGGTGGTTAACACGTGGCTTAAAAAGACAAATAGATAGCGGTAGGACAGAAACATGATTTCCAGCCACAACCTCGGCACAAAGAAATACTTAAGAGCGGACAATAAGTTGAGAACGGTACTGGTCAAACTCAACAGGATCAACAATGAAACCCCACCGGCCACTCTCAAACCAAGAAGAATGCCCCGGCGAACTCCTTCCCGGTAGATCGTCGGTTCAAATCCAAAAACCTCGAACCGGTACAAGGGAGTCGTCCCGTAGTAAAAGGACTGAATCACCAGTAGAACCGAAATAACAAGGAAGGGGGCCACCAGGCGCACCAGAAACTGATGGTAGTCGATATCGGCCATAATTCCCAGCACCACGGCCAGGCTCAAAAAGTAAGCGGGAACGTACAGGTTACCAGCCAGCAAAATCAGGGCGATCCCCGACAGGGCAAACAGGATCTTCACCCGGGGATCCACGCAGTTGATGGGATTCGTGGAGTCGCCCCCCCCCATGTACATCAGTTCGGACCATTCCATTCCCGGTCAGTCCTCGCCCGTCGGCTGGTCTTCGTCGTGTTTGCGTTCGTTGTTGTCGGTCACGTCGTCGGTCTCAACAACAAATAACTTATGGTACTGGTATCCAACCACAAAACCACCGATACAACCGGCGGATAGGAAGGCAAACAATAACAGGTCCCCCTCCAGCGGGATCAGGGGTTCGGCTGCTTTCTGTCCGTGTTCTTCGGCTGTTTTTTCTACCACCGCCACGTCCACTCCCGGCCAGGCTTGACCCGTGTCCTCGGCCTGTGCTGTGCCAGGGGACGAAAAGAGAAGCATTACTCCAACTAACAGCACGGGCACGATCCGGGTCAGGGTACGAACCATCTCGGGTCGGCGGTCAAGCAGAAGCTTGACCACGAACACGGCCACGATTCCCTCCAGAATTCCGAGGGGAACCTGGGTGGGTACAAACGCCACGAGAACCGTGGTGAATAGCTCCCCGATCCCGTGTTCCGGTCCGTGCAAAGCCAGGGCCAGGATGCTACTGGTCCCGACGTAAGTCGCCCAGTCTCCTGCAAGACCGGCCAGGAAGGCGGACACTCCCTGCCCGATTCCCATTTTGCGCCCCGACCGGTACGTGATATACCCCGCGTAACCGCCCAGGACCCCCATGGCAAAGATATCGGCGCCAAGTGTAGAAAGTCCCCCATGAGCCAGGAATAATGCGTGGAGTAACAAAGTGATTGAAGTTAATACTACGGTAGCAGCCGGACCAACCAGGATCGCCGCAATTCCGGTTCCCGCCGGGTGGGAGACCGTCCCCGCAAACGGCACCGGTATCGGCATCGCCGAGATCAAAAACACCCCGGCTCCCACCATCCCCAGGAAAGGCTTAAAAGCTGAATTGCCGTCGGTGGACCGCTTCATTTTCCAAAGGGCAAACAGGACACAACCACCACCCAGCACCGTCCAGATAACGGCCTGGTTAAAGGGTAGAATTCCCTCCGAAATATGCATGGCCCGGGCGGGTTCAGGAATGAAAAATAGTCCAAGTAATATATATAAAAACAGGAGCCATGACATCTTCGTTCACGCGGTCCTTTCAGTGGTGTCTTTTACAACTCAGTCTTATTTATTCCTTGGTCTTCCCTCTATTGGGCGAGCCGGCATTTTAAAACAAGAAATTATAACAATTTACCCTTCACTGACCAGTAATTTCCCGTAGTGCCAACGGCCGTGCGAACCCCCCCGTCCCTCCCCCCGGTCTCTCTTCAAAGTCCGTGGTGAAATCATACACGAAAAATTGTATTCCTTTATGATCCGGATCAGTATCACGATTCCCTCGGATTGATATTTTGTGCCCCGGAGGTCGATATCAAATGAATACCAATCAACCACGTGATGACGTACTTCGGGAACACCTACAATCACTGGAAGAAGGCTTCACGAAAAGTTACCTCGGAGACGGGGCCATCGACGGTGTGGTCACGACGTTTGCCATCGTGTCCGGCGCCGTCGGGGGTGGACCGGCCGGCGGTGTCATCATTCTGCTGGGCTTTGCCAACCTGATTGCCGACGGCTTCAGCATGGCGGTCAGCAACTACCAACTACGAAGGCCCCCGCAGTGACTCACAGCGGTTGGATAACATCCGATCGATGATTCGTCACTATATTGAGGAGATCCCGGGAGAGGCCCGTGAACAGGTGGAGCATATCTATGCCGAGAAGGGCTTCGAAGCAGAGGCCCTGGAGGAGGCTGTCGACACCATCGTGGAGGATGAGTTCCTCTGCGGGGAGACCCTGGTCAGGGAACGATGGGGAATGTCCCTGGACAAGCCCAACGCCGCCTACTCGGCGGAATCACCTTCGGCGCCTTCGTCGTCGGCGGGGTGATCCCCCCTGCTTCCGTTTCTGCTTAAAAACTTGATCGGAGATATTACGTTTGTGGTCAGTGCCACGATTACGGGTCTGACTTTCCTTTCGATCGGTGTCTTAAAGGAAAAAATCCTCAACCGTTCCATGATATGGGCAAGATTTGACACTCTGATGAGCGGCGGTGGTGCCGGCCTGATCGCCTACGGAATCGGAGCCTTCCTTTGCGGTTTTGTCCATATCTGAATTTTTCAAACGTACATGTTAATCTTTCCTGAAATTGAATAAGGACCACAACACGAATTGGAGGAGTTCCGGTGTGATGAAACGAAGTTTGATCTATGGAGCAATATTTGTGTTCGGAATGGCCTGTGGGGGCTGGCTGGTACACGCACAAACTTCCCCACCAACCACGCACAATCAACACAAAGGAATGAACCACGATCAATCTGCACAGGCAAAACCGGAAGAGGCCGGCCAGGGGGCCTTTGCCGCAATCCAGGAGGTGGTCCGGATGCTGGAGAAACGGGAAGGGACCGACTGGAGTCAAGTGAACATCGACGCGCTTCGAAAACACTTAATCGACATGCACGAACTCACCCTGAATACGAATGTTAAACGTGTGTCCGGAAAAAACAGCGTCACGTTCGAGATCACCGGAACGGACCGGACCAAGGGGGCCGTCCGGCGCATGGTACCTCGCCACGCCAAAATGACGTTAAAGAACATGAAAAACTGGACCATTCAAACCAAATCGTCCGAAGACGGTTTTCGATTAACTATCCAAACTAAGGATAGCTCCACACTTGAAAAAGTACGCGCCCTCGGGTTCTACGGGATCATGGCCAAGGGAGCCAATCACCCCAAACACCACATGATGATCGCCACGGGAAAAATGGATTACTGAACGACGTTCCCTTACCCGTAATCCGTCACGCCTTTGTACAACACGTCGTTTCCCCTTAGGACCGGTTGTTCATGTACGGGCAATTTTTCTCAACTGATTGTCGACTTTTGGCTGTAAAAAATCGGTAAGATTGTTACTCCCATTCACATTGCCGGACCTGTCCTGATAATTTATAAACAAATCCTTTAATCGTTTCATCCATCTTTGTAACGAGGTCATCAAACCATGTCTTACGATGTCACGCTTCTTCCGGGGGACGGTATCGGTCCGGAGGTCATGGAAGCCACACTCCGGGTGCTCGACGCCACACCACTCGAATTCAACTGGGATCGCCACCGTATCATCGGGACACAGGCCGTCGAGGAGGATCGCCCGGCCCTTCCCGACGACGTGGTGAAGTCTATTCACGAGACGAAATGTGCGCTGAAAGGACCGATCACCACCCCCGTCGGTGAAGGTTTTATGAGCGTCAACGTACAGCTTCGACAGGAGCTGGACCTCCACGCCAACATCCGGCCCTGCCGTCATTTA
>JBDGPI010000144.1:0-22520 GCA_042219765.1 Salsurabacterium abyssinicum (SeqCode) | reverse complement strand
ACCAGACTCGAAGTGGGGAATCTTCCGGAAGGAAGACCCCGCCTCCGAGGCGGTACCATCCGCCGCTGTGGACCGTGTTTGCATGGTTTGTGGGCTTTCTGCTTCTTCGGTACTAACCGTAGAAGCAGTGCCACACGTAACCGTGCCTTAACGGTCCAGGTTCGGTTCCGTTATTGACTGCTGAAAAAAGCAGACGTAACGGCAACCGATAGTCCGTGATCTCGTCGGCACGGAACAATCCGGAACCATCCGACGAATCAACAAAGGATGGTGCGGATGTCGTTCCGTCCGTGTGATTAACACGGGGAGTACGGCAATTGTGTTACCGTCCAGTGAGAGGTGGACGGTATTTTAAGCCGTCTTCGCCAACGTTCTAAACATCGCGGCTATTCCATCGTCACCCGTGCAGCGCACGGGCGGCGTCAGGAAAAACCGCGTATCACGGCGCGAGCGGAGCGAGCCTCAATAATTCGCAACTGTCGGTTATGGGGGCAAAATAAGGAAAACAAAATTTGCCCCCGAACGACAGTCCTCATCCGTTCGCTCGCACTAATCAGAAAGGCACCTTATGGTATTTATAACAGGAGGTAGTTTTTTTTGCAAGTAGAAAAAAAGTCTTTTGTCGTTATTTTAGGGCTGATCTTTTTAGTATCTGCTCTACTCGTCCCAGTACCCTACTTTTTCTTTTCTACCGACCAAAAAAATACTAAAGGCTCCACCTACTTGGATAAAAAAGAGAAATCCGTAAGAGGTAAGCTTTTGTTGGACGATCAGTACTATAAGTCCTTACTCCGGGCAATACGTGACGCACAGAAATCCATACGAATAATTACATACGTTTTTCAACTTGATCACTTCCATCAAAAACGTGGTACACCGGTTTACAACCTGGCTAAGACCCTTAAGTACAAAGCGAAAGAAGGAGTTAACGTAGACCTTATCTTATCCTCAAGTCAATCCAGAAAAGATCTCGTGAAAGTCAATCAAAAGGCCGCCAACATTCTCGCTGAAGCCGGTATCAATACAAAATTGAAATTAACTCCTCAGGATGAACAGATACACGGTAAAGTCGTTCTCATAGACAATCACAAGCTTTTTATCAGCAACCACAATTGGACCAACGCCGGATTAAGTGAAAATTCGGAAGTAGCGATCTATTTACAGGGTACCGCTATCAGAGAGGAAGCTTCACGACGAATTAACTACAAATTTGAATCTCTTTTCTCAGATATTCATAACTACAAAACTAAATCAAAAAAGCAACATCACCCACAAAAATCAACCGTAAAACTTTCCGATGAAGAACTTAATGAATTTAAACCGGAAAAAGACCTTAAGGAAATTCAACGGTTTGATTTTTTCTTGGGTACAAGCATGAAAGATCCAATTATTAACTTGATAAATCAGGCCACTGGTAGTATCAAGATGGGTATGTTTTATATCATGCCGAAAGATACCTCGAAGGTAAGAGACATTATTGATGTATTGGTAGACAAGGCCCAATCCGGAGTGACCGTAAAAATCGGAGTTGACCATGAATCCGACGGATTAATTTCTTATCTAAGGCGTAAAAATGTATCAGCACGAAAGTATAAATCCAACAAAACCCAGCATATAAAAGCAATCACCGTAGATTCGAAATACGTTTTTATCGGATCCCATAATTTAACGCTTCCCGCCCTGGTCGGCAAAAACTGGGAAAGCGGAGTTATATTTAAATCCCGTCCCATAGCGAAACGTCTAAATTCATATTTAGAGGCACAGAAATAAATTTGCGAAACATATAAAATAAAATAATTTTACATTCAAAAAAATTGGTCGAATGTCAAATGTCCGAGGTTTTGATGTTGAGGCAATTGCATTCCCCACGAAATCGGTCATCCAATTCATCCATTCTTCCGGTTGATGACCCTACAATAACAACAATAATGTCCTCGGAGGTATAATTGTTCACGTATGAAAAAGCGCATAATATCAAGACACAGTATCCCGAAGTCCTTCCCACTTTAATTTTAATCCTCTTGCGAGTATTCGATTAGTATAGACGCAAGAGATGCTGCGCTATTTCATACAATCAATAACCGCCCTACGATTTCAGGAAACCTTTCGTTTCTGGACCATTTGCTCGATGTCGGTTCCGGACTCGTCACGGGCACATACCAATTCGTAACGGGACTGAAGGGTTATCCAGAATTGTTCAGGCATTTCAAAATAGGGGGCAGACACAGAGCAGGGCTGGCCGAAACAAGAGGGGAATTTCCATTTCGCTTCTTTAAGATTGATTATGATCGGTTTTTGGAAAGGAACAAGCTTCTGCAATTAAATTCTCCCATGAGCCCGAGGGTATAATAAGTGAATACTATTGATTGATTATCAGACCGATTTACGGGGAACAATAAATTATCCGGTATAGAAAAACTTTCGTGGGTTAGTGTTGAGGATATTCCCAACTCGACGGTGGAGTCCTACCATAGGTCCTTGAACGGCGGTCACAGCAATTCAGTCGCTAACTTACAGCAGAACACAAAAGTTTCAGTCCACGTTTACACAGAGGGTTCATCTTGATTCAAAACGGTCTGAGTTTCTTTGATGACCTTTTCGAGATAACCGACACGTCACCCGAGAAGGAAGAAAAGTTTCACGAGAAGGCCCTCCGACGGGAGATTACGTTTATAACCTACCTGCTGGCCTTCTTCGGGGCAGTCACTTTTCTGATCTGGCCGGCGGATTTTATCTATTTTCAGGGGTCGTCCTTCCGGGCGATGCTACTCTGGCGGCTCGGCGTTATCGCTCTATTGACCCTAACCCTCGGTACAGTCTATCTGTTCAACCTATCAACCAATCAAAAACGCTTTATCTACGAAGTCGGGGTTGGTCTGGGGCTATTCTGGACCTTCTACATCCTCTTCAGTTTTGCCGAATCGACCCCGAAGTACCTGCTGACCTTCTTTGTGGCCTGGTCGTTTGTAATACCCTTCTTTCCGATTATTCTGATCAGCCGGAACCTGAAGCAACGAGTGGTCTCAACAACAGTACTCGTACTGATGTGTTACCTGGGGATGTTCATCGGGGATCCCCCGGCCCTGATCGGAGGGACCCCGAAGGTCCATGCTTCTATTTTTGCCCTGTCAGCGGTCTGGAACTTTGGGACCGGGGCGATAGCCGTAACCGCCGGACACTTTATTCATCAGCTGTACAAATATTCGTTCTTCCTCTCGGCCGACCTTGAGGAGGAAAAGGAACGCTCCGAAAACCTCCTCGTTAACATCCTTCCCGAGAAAGTTTCCCAACAGCTCAAGCAGAACCAGGACGTCTCGGAGGAATTCGAAAACGTTACGGTACTCTTCGCCGATATTGTCGAATTCACCACCCTGGCTCAATCACTGCCGGCCCAGGACGTCGTTGCCATCCTGGACGACATCTTCTCGGGGTTCGACAAACTGGTTAACGAATACGGCCTGGAAAAGATAAAGACCATTGGTGACGAGTACTTCGTCGCCGCCGGCGTCCCGGATCCTATGGACAACCATGCCATTCAAACGGCTCACTTGGCGTTCGACCTGATAGAAGCCGCCCAATCCCATCAACGGGCGGACGGTAAGCCTTTCCGGCTTCGGCTCGGAATGAACACCGGCCCACTCGTGGCCGGTATCATCGGGAAGGAGAAGTTTGCCTACGACGTCTGGGGGGACACCGTAAACGTCGGCAGCCGGATGGAATCACAGGGACAACCCGGTAGGATTCAGGTTACTCCCGCCACGAAACAGGCCATCCAAGAACAGGACCCGGACGGAACCTTCGGCTTCGAGGAACGGAGAATCGTCGAAGTGAAGGGCAAGGGGAAAATTACAACCTACTTCTTAAACCGTTCCACCAAAATTTAGAATCAATGTATCCAGCCCGGGGGTATAATAATTGAATAATTCCTCGAGGTAATTTCGGGATGTATCCTATGGATTCGAAGGCTCCCAAACAGACATTCCTCAACAGGCCTTTTACAAATTTACAGCAAATCTTTCAAAACCCCTTCCAACCTTTTCCGGACAAATTTATAAGATTCTGACTCAATAGAAAATTTTTATGGCTTTATTAGCCCTGAATGACATTGCTGAAAACAGGCAGAACCGTTGATAAGTAAACGATTGTTTACATAATAATAACAGGTGATTACATTGACCGAGACTGAATCGACCCGAGAAAAAATCATGGATGCGGCTCTGGACCTGTTCACGCAGACGGGGTTCGACCGGACCACCATCGGTGATATCGAGGAAGCGGCAGGACTTTCACCCCGTTCCGGGGCCTTCTACCGGCACTTCGACAGCAAGCGTGATCTGCTGGAGGTGGTACTCGACCGTCAGATTGAGGACATCGAGGAAATGCGGAACACCCTGGATATGATGCCGCTTGGAGACTTCGAGGCGGAAGTCCGGTTTTTCGTGAAGTGGGGACTCCAGTTAATCAAACAGGGACACAGAATTTACCTGACCCTGATACCACTCAAACAGGAATTCCCGGAATTAATGCAACGATTCTACGACCGGGTCATTGAGAAATCCTACGACCTGGCCCAGGAGTGGGCCCAAAGAAAACAGGAGGACGATCGAATCGAAGCGGACAATTTAGATAGGGTCATGGTAACCGTCGTAAATTCCATGGTTCAGCACCAACAAATAAGCCTGCTCTTCGGAGATCCACCGGCAGGTATCGAGGACGACGAATACATTGAAACCATTACTCGGATGATCTTGTCGAGTACCTCCGAAACCTCTTAAATTCGAGGGATAACCATGTCTAACGGGCGGCAAGGCACATTTTTCTGGATGTACCGGCTGGGACTTCTTATGGTGGGACTTCCGGTTCTTGTTCTCTCGATCTGGATGATCGCAGCACCGCATCACTGGTTTGAAACCTTCGGCTGGTCGACGAGCTGGCTCGGGATCCACGGACCCTACAACGTGCACTTAATCCTCGATTTTGGGTTCTCCCAGCTGGCCCTTTCGGTCCTGATCCTCGGGGGATCCCTGACGATGGAACTCCGGTGGATCCGGCTCAGTCTCGTTGCCTGGTTAATCTATTCTCTCCCCCATTTCCTCTTTCACTGGCTCAACCATGGGGGGCTCCGAGGACCCGACCGGCTTCTGGAACTATCGTCGCTAGGGTTTTTCGTCATTCTTCCGTTGCTTTTGCTCGTCTACTCCGGTCAGTTAAGCGATTCCGGTTCACCGAAACTCAACCAATCCTCAACGGATGATTCCGACGATAGTCTCCAGCGGATACCTCCTGCCTCGAGTATCGTCGGCAGCGGCCTGAAATGGATGACCGAACGGCAGTTCGGCAAGCCCCTGAAAAACCTCGATATCGTCGGGCACCACGGCTGGGTGATGTTCGGTGCGGGCATGTACGAAATGGCCGTCGATCAATTCTCCGCCATCAACCCCCGGTTGAAGTCACTGGTCCAGTTGCGAGTGGCCCAGATCGTGGGTTGTCCCTGGTGACTGGACCTTAACTCTGCCGTTGGCAGAGAAACCGGCCTGTCGGAGGAGGACCTTGAGAACCTCGCGGACCACGAGAATGCCTCGAATTTCTCGGAAACTGAGTCCCTGGTACTGTCCTTCGCCGAAGGAATGACGAAGACGCCCGCCGAGGTAAGTGACGAACTCTACGACAAAATCAGCGACCGATTTAACGAGGAACAGATCGTCGAACTATCGGCGCTGGCCGCATGGGAAAACTACCGGGCCCGCTTCAACAGAAGTTTTGATCTCCAACCGCAGGGGTTCTCCGAAGGAGCGACCTGCCCCATTCCCGAACAAGAGCCCAAAAAGAGCGCGAAGGTGGACTAATCCCCCACGGCCACGGTTAATGGGACCCGAGTCCCCGGGCCAAGGAACACTCGATCGAAGAATTGCCCGACTGGAGGCTGGCCAAGGACTTTCGACGGTCCAGTCCATCGCCGATGTGTCCCGGGGAGAAGGCTGATCAGGGAACACGGCACCGATCAACGACACTACCAATCAGTGCCTTTTACCCTCAGTGAAAGTCAACTGTTACGGTCGTACCCTCCCCCGTTGCGTATTCCAGGGTACCGTCGAACTTATTTTCCGTAATGTTGCGAATGAGCGTCATCCCCAGCGAACCGTCGGTCCGCCAGTCAAACGAATCCGGCAACCCCTGACCCGTATCCGACACTGAAAGCCAGTAGTGTTCACCGTCGGATTCCCTTTGTTTCCGTTGGAATGTCACCCGAACGGAACCGCTTTTACCCACGGAGAACGCATGCTCCAGGGCGTTTGCCACCAATTCGTGCAGCAACAAACCGACCAGCGGCGCCCGTTCGAGCGACATAAGAAACGAATCCGTTTCGTAATCTAATTTAATTGACTGTGGCGGCTTGTGGTGCTGGAAAATTTGTTGAAGCAGGGACTCGACGTACTGTTCCATGTTAACCCTAACGGATTCGTCCGCCTCATCGAGACAGTCGTAGAGGGTTGTAATCGTGCCGACACGATCCTCCATGTACCAGCAAAATTCCCGTAGGTCTTCGTCGTTGGTCTCGTTTCGTTTTATCCCCAGAAGGCTGAGAATGACCTGGAGGTTGTTTCGCACCTGGTGTTGTACCTCGTTAATGATTTCCGTTACTTTCATGCGGGGCTCGCCGAGTTCCGGGAACGAGTCGATACTTTGCTGTAACTGTTCCTCCGCCATGGAAGCAAATTCCCGAAGTACTTTGATGTCGTTATCGGACGGCGAACGTGGACTGGAATCAAAGGCACACAGTGTTCCGACGTTATGGACCTCGGGGGATCGGATCGGAACGGCCATGTAGAAGCGAATGTGCGGGTAGCCGGTCACGTTGGGATTATCCTTGAACCGGCTGTCCTTGCGAGCATCCGGAATGACGGTCAGTTCGTCGTTGGCAATCACGTGAGCACAGAAGGAAATTTCCCGGGGGGATTCCGGATCCCGCGTACCGTACTGGGATTTTGACCACTGCCGGTCGTCGTCAATGAGGTTGATTTCGGAGAATTCCGTGTTCAGGCTCCGGGCGGCAAGGCGTGTTATACGATCGAAGCGATATTCAGACTCCGTGTCCAGAATATCCAGATTGTGAAGGGATTCCAGTCGCTCCGCTTCATTGTCGGGAACAGGAGGCGATTCCATGATATCTCACCCGAAAAATCTGCTTACCCCCCTTCATTACACTGTAAAAGTATTCGAGGCCAGCTTCAATTCTCTTTTCTTAATTCAACGTATTGTGTTTCCCTCAAAGCATCACTTGCCCTAAAGCCCCAATTGCTTTCTTGTTCAATTCTTCCTCAGGGACCTGTTAACAGCCCGAGGGTATAATAATTGAATAATTGCTTTTAGATTTAACTGGACCGGGCATAATCCGCTTCCGGTAGGATTTAATAATGCTCGCCCTCCCAACTCGAGGCGTACAATTTTTCCTTTGAACACCCCCTATTTAAGGTCCACGACGTTTTCTCCTGGAACCTATTAGACTAATCGCAACGTTTCACGAAAAACGATACTCCTGGTTGCTTCAGACAAGCCGTGATTTTTAATGAAACGATTGCACCTAATTGAATTCGGCGACCAGGAATGGGTCCCGCGGGCCGCTCACATGGGTGGACTTGAAATCCTCCGGGCCGGAGCCCAGTACTCCAGGCTCACGGACTACCTCGGGGATCTGTTGATCGACATCTCGAAGACCACCGGTAGAACACAAATACTGGATCTATGTTCCGGTGCCGGTGGTCCCTTGCCGTACGCCATCAAATCCGCCGCTGAATCCGGCCACGAACTATCGGGAGTTCTGACGGATAAATTTCCTGATCCCGATGTCATGCGGGAAGCCTCGACACTATCGGGAGGTCGGCTAAAAGCCATCGAAGAATCCATCTACGCCACGGACGTCCCCGACGACCTTTCCGGGATATGGACCATGTTCAACAGTCTCCACCATTTCAAACCGGACGTGGCCGGACAAATTTTGCGGGACGCAGCAAGAAAAAACGATCCCTTTCTCTCCGTGGAATTCGCCGGCTGCCATCCCCTGAATATATTGTCAGTGGCCTGTCTGGCACCCGCTTCGCTATTGCTCAGACCATTTCTCCGTCCCGTCAACTTGCAGCGATGGTTTTACACCTACGTGGTGCCGTTGATACCCGCCGGAGTCCTCTTCGACGGACTGGTTTCCTGCCTGAGAATCTACAACATCGATGAGATGAAAGAATTAACCGATGATATTGACGGTATGGAATGGGACTTCGGTTATGAAAAACCCGGGGGACGATTCCCCGGGTACATCACGTATTTGAAGGGCATTCCGAAATGAACCGTGAATTGGTAAATATAAACAATAACTAAAGAAAAACTCCGGCCAATTTTGGATTTAAACGTCAACGGAAGTTTCAGGAGAATATTGAACCGGCGGACTGTCAGAAAAGTTCGGTAAGAACTGTTCCGAAGAGACGGATCTGCTCGATTCTGTGTTATTCAGTAACTGAAACTTTGAGCCAACTGGTCTGGGCTCGGTGACACCGCTGGCCACTGCTACGGACTCCATCGTGGATTTGTTCGTCAGGGTGGCCTCGTAACCAATGACGCTGGCCTCGGCCCGATCAGTAATCTACTCACCTGAATTAATTTGGGAAACCTCCCGGTGATGAACCGAGGATCTGTTATCCCTTCGGTGTCTTTTACCGAAACGGAAAGTAACCTCAATCATCGAGTAAAACAATAAAAAATGCGACCGGCAAGAGGGAGTGGCCGGTCGCATTGATATTTGAGGAATTACTCGACTTCGATCGCCTTCTGCTCCGACGACTCGAGGGCAGGCATACTTACCTTGAGTACGCCATCATTGTACTCGGCATGGATGTCGTCGGAACTTACGTCACGGGGTAAGTTAAAGACTCGGCGGAAGGAACCAAACTGACGTTCCGTACGGTAGTAATTGCGGTCGCCGTCTTCTTCCCTTGTCTCCCGGGTGCGCTCACCTCGTATGATCAGTTTGTTGTCCTGCAGCTGAATATCCAGGTCATCCCGATCGAAACCGGGAGTTTCAATCTCAAAGACGAGGTCATCCTCCTCGTCGCCAAAGATATCAACCTTGGGCATCCAGTCCGAGAGACTCCAGTCGGAATCCGACCCCCCGTTTGAAGGTTTAGGTAACAACGAACCGAAACCATTACTTAAATCATTAAGAAGCCCTGTTTGTGTGTCCGTCAAACGAGTCATGGAGTACACCCCCAATGACTGATTTCGTAACACACAACCAATAAAATTCCATCTGTCTGTTGGCGGCATTCTTTCCATTTTCAAAAACAGAATTTTCGCCCGAATTATTCCATACAGGAGGGGTCAACCCTGACGACTTCGATTTGACTTAGTTGAGCCCGAAATTCCATCAAAATGTAAGACACCTCACAGGTCCGTCTTCCCGGCCGTGTTACCGTGGCCGGACCCTCTCATTTAAACTTATAAACGCTTACAGGGGGTGATTAGCGTGAGTGTACGACGACTTGGTTACCCGTGCATCCGAGTCGGATCGGACCCACAGACGGTCAAACGCTGCCAGTTACGCAACGCATCGCCCGAGCGTCTGCGGCAATTGATCGATAGAAACCTGGACAGACTCAAATCCGTCCTGGAGTTTAACGTTGAAAATTCAATCAGCCTTTTTCGCATCCACTCCGACACGATTCCCTTTGCGTCCCACCCCGACGTGGACTTCGACTGGCTTGCGTACGCCGGACCGGACCTACGGAACCTCGGTGATTTCATCGAAACTAATAACCTCCGTGTCTCCATGCATCCCGGACAGTACACCGTCCTGAACAGTCCGGACGAAAGTGTCGTCGAAAACGCCGTCAGAAACCTCGAGTACCATACCCAGTTCCTCGATGCATTGAACGTTGATGCCACTGCAAAAATCATCGTCCACATCGGCGGCGTCTACGACGATCGAGAGGCCGCGATGGATCGGTTCGTGAAACGAGCCAACGACCTCTCCAGCTCAATTCGTGATCGGCTGGTCATCGAAAACGACGAGTCCAGTTACGACATCAAGCAGGTCTTACACCTATCCAAAAGTACCGGATTACCAGTAATCTTTGACTGGCTTCACCACCAGTTGAATCAACCCGAAACCGAACGGTCCATTCCCGAGTGGCTCGAGCGCTGTTTTTCGACGTGGAACAAGGATGACGGCGTGCCGAAAGTTCACTTCAGTTCGGCGTCCGGGTCCGGCGGCGGTCACCACGCCGACCGTATCAACCCGGACGATTTCAGTAATTTCCAGACTGAAACACAGCACCTGGAGCCGTTCGACGTCATGCTTGAGTGCAAGGACAAGGAGGTCGCTCTGCTCGACCTTCGAAAGTGTCTTAACGGCACACTCCCGGAAACTTAACCCACGGATTCATGACTTACCAGCTAGTCTGGCTGAAGCGAGACCTGCGCATTCGTGACCACGGTCCGCTGGTCAAGGCCAGTCAACGGGGCCAGTGTATCGTCCTCTACGTCTACGAACCGGAACTCATCGAATCCCCGGAGTTTGACTCCTCTCACCTCCGGTTCATTAACGAATCACTAAAGGAGCTCGAATCATCGCTCCGCGAGATCGGTGGACAAATAACCTACCGTGTCGGGCGTCTACCCGACGTGTTTCAACGAATTCACAAATCACATCCCATCGACCGTGTCTGGGCTCACCAGGAAACGGGCAACCGATTGACCTACGATCGTGACGAACGAGTTCGAAAGTGGACACGGAATAAAAACATTGAATTCAGGGAAATCCCGCAGACCGGCGTAATCCGGAGGCTCGAGGACCGCGATGGCTGGGCGGATCGCTGGGACGACCGGATGAGCAAGTCCCTTTATGGAACCCCCGATTCAGTGAATGTACCGGATGACCTGGACCACGAAAACCGCCGGTCGCTGGATAATTTCGACCTCAAGGACTCCGAGAAAGTTGAACGACAAAACGGTGGTGAAACCCGGGCGCGCCGGGTCCTGAAAACGTTTCTTTACGACAGAGGCGAACGTTATCGATCGGAAATGTCGAGTCCCGTCACGGCCTGGGATAGCTGCAGTCGCCTCAGTCCTCACCTGGCCTGGGGAACGATCTCCATCAAACAGGTCCATCAACTAACCCGGCGCCGTCAGAACCAGTTGAGGACCTACCGGGACAGGGGGGTCGAGATTGGTTCCTACTGGCTCAACTCGCTTCAATCCTTCCAGAAGCGACTGCGGTGGCACTGTCACTTCATGCAGAAACTCGAGGACGAACCACGGATTGAATTCGAAAACCTGGCGACAAGCTACGATGGCCTGAGGGAGGATGACTTCGACGAACACCTCCACAGGGCCTGGTGTGAAGGACGTACGGGTTTTCCGATGGTGGACGCCTGCATGCGAGCCCTGCACGAATCCGGCTGGATCAACTTCCGCATGCGGGCCATGCTCATGTCATTTTCCTCCTACCACCTCTGGAACCACTGGCGAAAACCGGCCCTGCACCTCGCCAGGCACTTCCTTGATTTCGAACCCGGTATTCACTTCCCCCAGGTTCAGATGCAATCCGGCACAACGGGTATAAACTCCATCCGTATTTATAACCCGACCAAGCAGGTTCACGATCACGATCCCGACGGTGACTTCATTCGCAAGTACGTGCCGGAACTGGAGGACGTTCCCAAGCAGTACCTTGCCGAACCTTCTGGGATGCCCGGGTACGTACAGCGAAACAGCGGCTGTATCATCGGGGAGGATTACCCGGAGCCGGTGGTCGACGCGGAGGAAGCCTACCGGAGCGCCCGGGACAAAATCTGGACCGTAAAAGAATCCGAGGAAGCACAGAAGGAAGCCGACAAAATTTACGAAAAACACGGAAGCCGTCGGAATTAACACACCTAAGCGGTGATCGCACCATGCCGGCGAACGACAAGGACGAGCTCCGTGATCTCATCCTGGAACTGACTGCCAAACGGGGGCCCGACAAGACCATCTGTCCGTCCGAGGCCGCCCGGGCTTACACTGATGACTGGAGGGACCTTATGCCCGTTGTTCGAACAGCCGCCGGCGAACTCCAGCAACAAGGAAAAATCAAGGTTCTGCAAGATGGGAACCCGGTCGATATTGAGGCCGCCAGCGGACCCGTCAGACTGCAATTTAACCCACCGACCGAATAGTTCGGAGGCCCGTCTCGTCTTCAAGCAAGCAAAAGTAAATCCTCACCCACTTCGGTTAGCGTTAATGGCATTGACCTATGCCTCCAGACGAGTCATTGTAAGCTTTGTAACCCTTACCATTTCGCGAAAATTACTGGAGGTCGAGTGAATGTCGCCTGAATCCCTTTCAAAACAGAAGTGGGACTACGACAACATTGAGGATCAATCGGGCAAGGTCTTTGTTGTGACGGGAGCCAACTCCGGGTTGGGGTTCGCCGCCACGAAAGGATTAGCCGCCAAAAACGCCACCGTTGTGATGGCCTGCCGCAGTCAGGACCGTGCCGAGGTGGCCGCCGGCGAGATCAGGGAGGAGCATCCCGACGCCGACCTTGACATAATTCTCCTTGACCTCGCAAGCCTCGATTCCGTCCAAACCTTTGCCGAGCAATTTCACCAGAAGTACGACCATCTCCATGGCCTACTCAACAACGCCGGCATCATGCAGCCACCCTACCAGAAAACCGAGGACGGGTTTGAGTTACAGATCGGTGTCAATCACTTCGGGCACTTCGCACTGACTGGCCGTCTGCTTGACCCCATCAAAAATACTGCCGGAGCACGTGTCGTCGTTCAGAGTTCCTTCGCTCACGAAATGACGGACGGAATAAACTTTGACGACATCAACAGTGAGGACAATTACTCCCGAACGGGAGCGTACGCACAATCAAAATTGGCCAACCTGCTCTTTGCGTTTGAACTGGACCGACGATTCGAGACACACGACATCGACGCCATGGCGGTCGGAGTCCACCCCGGCTACACGGCCACGAACCTCCAGTTCAGCGGTCCGGCCCTGGATGGATGGAGTATTCTGTCCTTCCTCTACCGGTTTACAAATAAGCTATTCGCTCAATCCATGAAAATGGGAGCCTTGCCGCTACTCTACGCGACGGTCGAGGACGACGTGAATCGACGTGACTACATCGGACCCGGGGGATTTTTCGAAGCCCGTGGGTACCCGGCCCGGGTGGAAGCATCCGAGAAAGCTTACGACAAGGATGAGGCGAAAAAACTTTGGACCCTCTCCGAGGAGCTAACCGGCGTCAGCCACGACTTCTAACCGGTCTTTACGGGGAAAAGTACTAATTCCATTGGTAAGCTTCGGATTTTCCTGTGGAACATTCATCCACCTGAGCCCGATTAACCGCCACCTTTTGATCCCATTATCAGCGCAAATGGCTGCTTAAATTTACGGTCTCGACGATTCAGTTTCCCTAGTGGTATTTCCGAACAACTTCCCGGGAGATAGACTGGTTAAACTCCCTTGACCAATCTTGAAACCTGAGGTGTCGGTGATGAAGTACAGTCTTGGCGACACTGTTGAGGATTTCGAACTACCAAACCATCGTGGAGAAACTCGTTCACTTACCGAAGCGCTCCAGGACGGCAGGGTTATACTCGTATTTTTCCGGGGCTTCTGGTGACCGTTCTGCCGGCGGCAGTTAGCCGCTCTGGCGGACCGGTACGACGAAATACGGGATCTCGGGGCGGAACTATGGGCAATCTCAGTCGATACACCCGAGGAACTCAGCAACCTCCGGCGGCAGGAGGACCTTCCCTTCGAACTATTAAGCGACGAGGATAAGTCACTAATCACTGAGTGGGATATTCTTAACGAAAAGGAACGCGGAGGAATTGCGTTTCCAAACGTTTACGTACTCAATCCGGATCGGGAAGTCGTGCTTCACTCCCGCAACAAAACCGCTTCCCGTGTGGATGCCGACCCAATTGTGGAATTTCTCGAAAAACACTCCGATGAACCATCACACCGACGGGAAATACCTAACGACGAGAAACACTTCCTCTGGCCCAACCTTTCATCCCTGATCTGGGGATTGCCCCGGATGTTTGGTTGGATTAAGTCCTGACGCTATGCAACTCTCCGGGAGTCCACGGGAGTATCTTGTCATTTGATCGGTGGTACTGCAGACTCTAAGAGATCCTAACCGAATTACAGTCCAATTAATTTTCCGACCGAGATTTCCGAGGGTAATTCATGACGTCTGACCGAAGTAAATCGACCGTAACCGAACGGATCACCCTGAGCGCTATCGTTGTGCTGCTGGTGTTGTTTGCCGGCGGATGTGCCGAAAAGTCCGTCGCTCCACCGAAACCGGACTCTCTCTCGCAGTTCGACGGCGTCACCGGACGGAAAACATTGAACACCTTCGATGGTCTTGAACTCTTCGCTCAATACTGGATTCCATCCTCGGAACAAAAAGCATCCGTTCTTCTGCTACACAGTACCACCATGCATAGCGGCGCCTACTCCGAGCTCGCCCGGTATCTCGCCGCCAATAGTTACCTTGTCTACGGACTGGATCTTCGAGGCTGGGGACGCTCGGAGGGTCATGGTTCAAAGGGATACGTTGCATCCCACGACAGGTACGTTAGCGACGTCAAACTGGCAATTGAACACCTCAAGGAACAATCACCCGAACAAGACCTTTACGTTATAGGGGAGAGCCTCGGGGCAACCGTATCGATGTACGGTTACCTCAAGCACGATTTGCCCTTCGACGGAATGATCTTCAGCGGCCCGGGGTACAAACCCAACGTTGAGCTACTGGGTCTGCGGGGGCCCCAGACAATGCATAGCCTGTCGATGGGTCTCGGAGCGGAACTTGGGGAATGGGTGCCCGGCTGGCCGACATTGCCCAGTGACATCGGCCTCAGAATGGTAATCGACGATCCCAAAATGCAAGAACGTCTCCTGAACGACCCGCACGTCAGTCACGCCTGGCTACCGGCGGCCTACCTTACGGCCCTGTCGGAGGCCGACGCCTACAACCGGGAGCATATTCAGCGATTGGACCGACCCCTGCTGGTCCTCCATGGAAAGCGAGATATGCTCATTCCGGTTAGTTCCAGCGAGGAGATAATCAAGCGCTCGTCCAGCAAGGACGCGACTTTAAAAGTGTACGATTCCAACCATGCCACACTGCTCGACACAAAACGTTTTAAAGCCTATAAGGATATCGTAAGCTGGCTGGACAACCGTCAGAAATCCCCTTAATTCACCTATGTTCTTGCTTCTCTAATCAGCCCAGAGTCGTCACCAATCCCTTCGATCCCCGAAATCCAGCTGATCCTCCTTCTCTCCGTAAACCAGCTCCCTCACCGATTCGTCACGGTGGAATTCGTGAGGAAATCCAAGATCAATCTCACTGACCGAATTCAGTCGCTCCATGTGATCCTCGGACAGCTCGACCTCGAGAGCCCCGAGGTTGTCATTTAAGTGATCCAGCTTCCGTGCCCCAATGATTGGAATGTAATCAGGGTTCCGGTGGAGGATCCACGCAATTGCCACCTGGGCCGGACTACATCCAAGGTCCTCGGCAATTGAGACAACTTCCCGGATGATCGCTTCCTCTCGTTCCTCGTCGGTTCCCGGACTATCACGGCGGTCCGTTTCCAGCCGATACGTCTCGTCGGAGCCACCCTCGTCCCGTCGGTCCTCGAGGTACTTACCGGTTAACTTGCCACCGGAGAGCGGAGACCAGGGCGTAACCGTCAGGTCAAAGGCATCGGCCATCGGCAAAAGATCCCGTTCGGCTGTCCGCTCGAGTAAATTGTACTGTATTTGAAGCCCCACGAACGAGGACCAGCCCCGCAGCTCGGAAAGGGTGTTGGCCCGTGAAACGATCCAGGCGGGTGCGTCCGAAATTCCGATGTAATGAACCTTCCCGCTGGAGACAAGATCATCCAGTCCCCGCATGACCTCCTCGACCGGCGTGGTGAAATCCCAGACATGCAGCCAGAGCAGATCAATGTAACTGGTGTCCAGCCGCTCGAGGCTCCCCTCAACGGACTGGATTAAATTTTTGCGATGATTCCCACTTGCGTTGGGATCCTGAGCGTGTATTTCGTTGCCAGAACAAAACGGTCCCGCTCGGATCCCATGAAATCACCGAGGAACTTCTCGCTGGTACCATCCGTGTACTTGTTGGCAGTATCAATAAAGTTGCCACCGGCATTGACGAATGCCTCGAACATGTCTTTGGAAGTTTCCTTGTCGGCTCCCCACCCCCAGTCCTCACCGAAAGTCATTGTCCCAAGACACAGTTCCGACACCCGTAAGCCACTCTTACCGAAGAGCTTATAATCCATTGGAATCATCCTAATGCGAGGGATTTAAAATCCGTGAATCAAACTGATATTTCAATTGAACTCATCAAATGGTAGACATAATCAGATTGCTTAAAAACTTTTCCATAAAATATAGTGGAGCCGGACCACTGAATGCATTGAAATGGATCAATGTCCTGTCACCCACTAAATACTACGATTTTTAGTGCTATTCATTTTCACTCGTTGCTCGAATTAACCACTCCGAGCTGCTATCCTTAAAATTAGCAGAAACAACGTCCAAGGGTGTCAGACATTGTTCAAGTGGTTGAAGTCATGAAAAAAAGGGCAATTTTAATCGTTTTCATCCTTTCGGGTCTTCTCGCCGTTTATTCATCCCGGCCCCTGACGGATAAAACGATGCAGTTGTACGACTCGTTCACCGCGTTTATCAGCAATGTATCCGCTGACAGCTCAACCCATCCGAACCAACAATCGACTCGGAATGAATCGGGTCCAACCGTGGAAACCTCGGACACCACTACCATAGACGTAGTCCATGCCGTCAGTGAAGAATGGAGGAAGTTCACCGACGCCGATGGCGACGGATTATACTGGTACATACTGCGCGAAGTTTATAACCCTGAAGGAATTAAAGTAAAACACGGGATCTACCCTTACCTGAGAACGGTCAACATGGTCCAAAATAACAAAGCCGACCTCTTCGTTGCCTCCTACTACAAGGAACAACCGGGGGTTCTCTACCCTGACCGACGGTTCTATTACGACGCCGACCATGCCACGGTTCTGTACAAAAAAGGAACGCCGTTCCGGGGACTGCAATCACTGAAGGGGAAAAAAGTCGGCTGGGTCAGGGGTTATTCCTACGAAAAATACCTTGACTTTGACTTTGAAAAAGTTCTCTTTTCCAAACAAATTCACGGGTTCAGAATGTTGAGGAACGATCGATTGGATTACATGATTGAAGATGTTGCTGTCTTAAACAACTACAGTGAAAAGAAATTAAAGGGACTGGAATACGACGGACGGATAAAGCTCTACCTTTATTTTGCGTTCCAGGATACTCCCAGTGGACGGAAATTATTAAACATATACCAGAAGAATTTTCCGGCTGTCAGGAAAACTGAGGAATTCAGGCAGAAATTCGAGAAACTCGATCTGGAATGGCTCTGGTAATCCTCACGATTCACCGCCCGAAACGACTCGATTGCGCCCCGCTTCCTTCGCCTGGTACAGGGCTTCGTCGGCCCGCTGGAGAAACTCTTCGGCCGTATCGTCACTCGACTTCCATTCCGCTACTCCGATACTGCAGGTAACCTCAAATGTTTCACTTCCGGCGGAAAAGGTTTTGTCCGCCAGTCCCCCCCGGATCCGCGCCGCTAACTCACGGGCGTCCTCGAGTAAGATCTCGGGAAGAAGAACGGCAAACTCCTCGCCTCCGATCCGACCCGTAACGTCGGTTTCCCTGGTCTCGTCCTGGAGCAGCTGGCCGACCGTCTCAATAACCCTGTCCCCGGCTCCGTGGCCATGAGTATCGTTAATTTCCTTGAAGTGATCCAGATCGAGCATCAGAACAGTAAGGGGTCCACCATAGCGTCGGGCCCGGTTGACTTCGTCGTCCAGGCAATCTTCGAAGCCCCCGCGGTTGAGAAGCCCGCTCAACTGATCGTGCCGGGCCATGTATTCAATTTCCTGTCGCTTGAGTTCCAACTCCCGATTACTGAAATAATTCTCACGGTTCAGCCGGTAGAAGATACCGTGACCCAGGAAGAGACTCACTGCGGCCATAAGTCCCAGAAACAGTGTTATTATTGAGAGAAACACCGGCTCCCAGCCCAGAAAGAAATAAACGCCCGGTACCGCCAACAGGGAGCATGCTAAGGTGAAGATTCGCACGTTAAGCCCGGAGGGCATCGGAACGGTCCAGAGTGGAAGTGTTATGAGAATGGCAATCCCCAGGTTCCGATGATCCTGAATCTGCACCAGCAAATACCCGCTGGCAAACATGACAAGGGAAAACTCACCGACGTACAACGGTATAAACCAGCGGCGCAAACGACGAGAAACACTGAATCCAAACACCAAAATAGTGGTGAAAACAACGATCATCAGGCGCCACCTGAAAAGTGCCCGAAACTGAGCACCGTCGTAGAAAAAACGACTGAGTATCCCCACGACGCCTATAAGAAGAACAATGGCAATACAGAAACGCTTCATCAAATACAGTGAAAGGTCACGCATGTAAACGTTAAAGCGGGCTTCTGCCAGAGTGGATCGTTCCTGATCCGACGATGAGTCAAAGAAGGACCGTCCTGCGTTCAGTAACGGGCTCATAACCCTGTCCGGAGCCTCACTTAATGAAGAAAAAATAAAGATATTTTCTGCATTATGGGACGCGGATATTAAATAAACAACCTGGGCTGATTGCACTCAGTATCATTTGCCGCTTTCCTCAAGGAGAGTTAAAAGGCGATTCCCCTCCTTTAATAAACCGATCCACCGAAACGGCTCGTTTTTCGTACCGCTGGTGATCCATCCTCAGGGCCAGCCCCCCGAAAAGTCCAGTACACCATCCTCGATCGACCCATAGTGAAGCTTCAACCAGTCGTAAAAGTAATTGTTCGTAATTCGCCAGGGACTTTTATCCCCCTTGGGAGGAAGCCGATCGGAGGCCCGCTGTATGTAACCCGCTTTAAGCTCATCCATGGCATGGCCCTCAATCTCAATGTCCTCGTTAGCCCGGGGAACCACCTGGGTATAATTATTATCGGCCATGTAATTAAGAAGCCGACAGGTATACTCGCAGACGAGGTCGACCTTCAGGGTCCAGGAAGCATTGATATAACCAAAAATAGTAACGGCATTCGGGACTCCCTCGAGCATGGCTCCCCGGTACACGAGTCGTTCGGAGGGATCGACGGTTTCACCATCGACGATAAGGTCAACATCTCCCATTATTTGCAGGTCCAGCCCGGTTGCTTCAACGATAACGTCCGCCTCAAGGACGTCACCCTCCTCGAGGTCCCGACCGTCCTGAAGTCGAATGCCGTTTTCGGTAAACCGCTCAACATGATCCGTGACCACCGATGCGGAACCGTTGCGTATCGCTTGAAATAAATCTCCGTCGGGTACGACGCAGAGACGCTGATCCCAGGGATCGTAGTCGGGCGTGAAGTGACGCATGTCGAAGTCATCCCCCAGCCAGGACCGAACCTGCCGTTGGATTAACCAGCGTGTAAAAGTCGGAAAGGTCTGCGCGATATCGTACAGGAGACGCTGAAGCAGAATGTTCCGGCCGCGGGTAATTCGATATACCACCGACTCCGGCAGGTACTGCCGCAGCCACTCGGTTATTTTATCCTCCGAGGGCATGGCAAGGACGTAGGTGGGCGACCGCTGGAGCATAGTGACGTGCTCAGCCGTCTCGGCCATGGCCGGAACCAGTGTGATACTGGTTGCCCCACTGCCGATGACCACGACCTTTTTACCGGAATAATCCAGGTCATCGGGCCACCGCTGTGGATGAAAAGACGGTCCCTCGAAATCCGATTCCCCGGGGAAGTCCACTTCATGGCCCTGGCTGTAATTGTAGTAACCGGTACATTCGATTATGAACCGGGTCGTGTACATTTCCGTTTCGCCCGTATCCTCTCGCTGAACCTCGACCGTCCACAACCGCTGCTCGCTGGACCAGGATGCCTCCGTCACACGACGCCGGTAACGAATCAAATCCTGCAGGTTGTACTCACGGGCCGTTTCACGCACGTAATTCTTAATCGCATTGCCGTCGGCAAGGGTCTTGGTCTCCGTCCAGGGCCGAAAGCTGTAACCGAAGGTAAACATGTCCGAATCCGAACGGATCCCCGGGTAACGAAACAGATCCCACGTCCCTCCGAGATCACTGCGCTGCTCGAGAATGAGAAATGAACGGTCGGGACAGTTTCGCTTCAGGTGACACCCGGCGCCAATACCTGAAACACCGGCACCAACAATTAAGACATCAACGTACCCTCGGTCCAAGACAACCACCCTGAGGAACTGTAACGCTCGGCAATCTCAGCCGCATTGCCGGTAAGGGACAGTGCTGATTTCCGATTAATTATAAATTGATGTTAACCAAAATACTGAAAAGTTTTGACTGATAATCCTTTAGCCAAAGATTTCAGCAATTGATTGTCTGGAATTGTACAGCTGATACTTCCGGACAGGTATCAATAAGCCTCAATTATCGGTGAATTACCGCAGAAATATCTTAGCTAATACCGGACAATGAACGGAAACGAGTCCGGCCCATGGTTAAGGAAGCAGGCGTCGGTTGCAAACAGGGTGCATTAAGCACCAACAAACGCAGGATTAAATTCGGCATCAATCAAGTAGCAGAAATAAGACTCCCCAGAAGAGGTCCGATACATCACCGGTGGTAAAAAAGGACCCCAGTATCATCAGGGCCATAATTCCACCACCGCCACCAAGACCCAGCAGGAGCAGGAGAATTGGGTTATCCAGCATCTCCCCCACATCCAGTAAATCCTCCAAGGAATCTCACCCCTCAGGGAATTGATATAGATTAGTCACCTTTATATTATTTGGATCTTTCCCGAGAGTTATCAAGTCTTCGAAAGTCGGTAACTAACCTCCGATCAGGGAATCAATAAAGCGACCTAAAAAGGGAGGCCAGTATCAGTACCTCAGGGTGGAAGCGAGGGAATCGTATCCACAAGACCGAAATTCTCGAGGCCCATCCAGAGGATGAACGAGCCGTAAAAGACCAGCAGGAGTATGGACTCAAACTCACTGAGAATCATGTCGGTCCGCATAAAACTAAAGAGAAGTAGTGTGGCCAGGGTCAGGCCCCCCATTAGAGGAGCGGCAATGGTGTAATTAATGGTTGCCGTGCCGGCCAAAAGCACACCGGCCGGAATACAGACCAGTAAATCGAATATATTACTTCCCAGCACGTTCGCGAGCGAGGTTATAGTCTTCCCGTCGCGGGCACTTCGAATACTGACGAAAGCATCGGGTAAGCTGGTACCCGCTGCAACAACCGTTATTCCCCATAGAAAGGATGGAGTCCCCATAAGTTCCCCGAAGCGAATCGCCGCCCGGACAAGCATCTCAACCCCCACAAGAATCACCATCAGGCTTACAAGCAACAGTCCCCACTCCCGAAGCGGTTTTATCTCCGATGGATCCCGCTCGGGTTCAAAATCCATGGTATCCTGATACTGCATGAAGACGTAAAAACCGTAAAGAGCCACCGGCAGCAGGGCCAGCAAACGATTCATCTCACCAAGAATGATTCCGGGTTTTGATTCAATCGGGAAGAAGATGGCGGAAAAGGAAAAGGTGATCAGCAACACCGCGACGGAAATGATGTAGAACTGGGCCTCCTTGTAGACAAGGTCACGGTTTGAATTCAGAGGGTCCTCGGAGAAAAGCCCCGAGCAGGCCGGGATAACGAGAACGTTAAAAATAGCCGATCCGACGATAGCCGAAACCCCGAGTTCAAAGTCACCGTGAAGCAGCGTCGACAGAACAGCCGTCGACAGTTCCGGAAAACTCGACCCAACGGCGACGACAACGGCCCCCTGGACGATCGGCGGGAGTTCGTAATAGACCGAAAGTCCCTCACTGGAGGACTCGAGCCACTCGCTACCTTTCCACAGAATCGCCGTGGCAATGACCGAAACGAACGACCAGAACAAAACCAACACGAGCATGGCAAAGTCTTCCCCGGATTTTAATTTAAACCTGGATCACTGGAGTTCCTGAGTCTCGGACCGAAGTTACTCTAACATCCAGGAGACCCCTTGAAGGCTCAAAAAAGGAACACATAGATGATACCGGTTTTGCTGGTTCCTACCCGTTAGGACTACTCCAGGTTGGGCAGTGGAACGCTTATAAAAGTCCTGTTACCGTCTCGATGTACCAGCAGCAGAATAGAGTTCGTCCCGGCGGCGTGCAATTGACTCAGGTTTTGCTTGAAGGACGACAGCGAACTTACCGGGTCCCGGTTAAGTGACAGAATGATATCGCTGGGTCGGACCCCCGAGCGATGAGCGATGGAACCCCTAACGAGTCGCTTGACCTGAACCAGTGGATGGTCGACTTCGAACCCCCACTGCCTGGCCTGCTCCGTGCTGACCTCCCGGAGTGACATCCCGAGTTTTCGCACCAGCCTGGAGCCGG
>JBDGPI010000143.1:63636-78104 GCA_042219765.1 Salsurabacterium abyssinicum (SeqCode) | reverse complement strand
TGCAATTATTAGGCCATACTGGGCCAGAACGGCGGGACTGTCAGGTGTGTCCGGAAATACCGGGAGACACCAGAGGGCAACCGCCAGAAGTGAGGGGGCGAGGACATATTTCGACTTAATCCAGTAAGTCAGCCCGAACTGAAAGGTGGCTAACACCATAAACAGTGGAACGGGTCGGTGGAATCCCAGGTGCTCCAGACTTACCCAGGTCATCAGAATCAATCCCGATAGGAGGGCACCGGACGTCAACTTAAGGACCACGGACATTGCCAGAACACCGAGGAACCAGTAGAGGTACCCGTCAGGATAGTGCTCACCAAGGTGGTAAATCTGAGCAATCAGCCAGATGGACTGTCCGTAAACAAGATGAGCCAGGAACAGCAACGACCGACCGGTACGTTCAAAAGTACGTTTTTGAAATGCCAGGTAGTAGCCGGTTAAGTAAAACAACACTGTACCGGCCACCAGGGTGAGGGTTCGTATCAGGGGGGAAAGAAATTGCCAGTTGGCGGCAATGTAAAGAATGATTCCGAGACCGAGGAGGATTGAACCAAGAAGACCGACAACGTAAATCAAGCGGCCGCCAGCGTTGCCGGACGACGGTCCAAAGGATCCGGTGTAACGGTCATTCAGGGTCGAGTAAGTATTTTGGTCTATGATTCCCTCCCGCCGCCATTCATCAAGCTGGTCCTGAAACCAGTCACGCCAGGAAGAATCGCTGGTTCCCATCGATATCACAAGCCCGCTCAGCAGGTTCCATGCAGGGGACCCACCAGGACTGACAGGCCGGTACCCTGTTTAACTCCGCCATCATTTGGGTTTCTAATGCCTATTAAAAGACATTTTCGTTACCTTTCAAGTATTATTAATTTCCACCCTATTTTTCACGGGACCCGGAACGACCGTACAGCAGGATTTATGTTTCACGAGCAAAACCTCCAGCAATAATCAATCATAACCCAACTTATTCCGAGGATAATTCACAGGGTTAGCGGGGATCGGGTCTATACAGAGTTGAATGCTCCTCTCATCGGTTCGGTAATACATTCCTAGCCATAGTGGTCCGCCGACCGGGCGATCATCGCAACGAAGGAAATCTTAGGAAAGTCCACCCAGAAGACCGGTTAAACCAACTCGTCGATGACAGTACCGTTACTGGTGAATTGCCCGTTCTTCCGCGTCCAGGGCCGATTCCATCACGGCCTCGGAAAATGTAGGATGGGGATGTATGGTCTCGAAGAGTTCGTGGGGGGTCGCTTCGAGCTGCATGGCAAGGTTCAGTTCCGAGATTAGTTCAGTGGCCTCGTGTCCCAGCAGGTGGGCTCCGACCAGTTCGTCGTACTCCCCGGCAAAGACCAACTTGACGAACCCCTCGGTCTGGTCGACGGCTACGGAACGACCGATAGCCCGAAAATCAAACTTCCCGATTTTTACCTCGTCGTACTCCTGCTTTGCCTCGTCTTCGGTTAGTCCGACCCGGGCCACCTGGGGCTGGCAATACGTGCAGACCGGCACATCCTCGTCCTTGAGAGGTTCAATGTCGGTTTCGGTAACGATTCCTTCAGCCGTTTTAATCCCTTCGTGGGAGGCGGCATGAGCAAGCCAGGGGGGTCCCGTGACATCCCCGATAGCATAGACCCCCGGTAGACTGGTAGAATAATCCTCCTTCACGTCAATCCATCCTGCGTCGTCCGTCCGGAGGTTGAGTTCATCGGACCAGAGACCGTCGGTATTGGGAACGACCCCGAGGGCAATTAGAGCGTAGCCGGCCTCCAGGGTTTCACCATCCTCAGTGGTAACAGTCACGGAATCACCGTTCTGTTCGACGGTGTCCACGGCCGTTTTCAGCTCGATGGTCATTCCGTCCCGCTCGTAGTGGGACTTAAGTGCCGACGAAACCTCATCGTCCTCGCCCGGCAGAACGGAGTCCTGCATCTCAACAACAGTTACATCAGCGTCAAAACTATGGAAGAAGTAGGCAAACTCCATCCCGATAGCGCCGGCCCCGAGAACAACGATTTCGTCGGGACACTCATCGAGAACCATGGCGTTCCGGCTTGTTAGAATTCGATCACCGTTGGGTTCAATGTCCGGGAGGGTTCGGGGTTGAGCACCCGCTGCGATCATAATATTTTCGGCCTCGTGAGTTTCACCATCGTCCAGGGTCACTTCGTCCGGACCGGTGAGCACAGCCCGGTCGTTGACGTACTCGACGCCGTTTTTCTTGAAGAGACCCTCCACGCCTTTGCCAAGCCGTTTAACGGCCTGACGGCTGGTGTCAATCAGCTGATTCCAGTCCACGGAAAGATTATCAATTTCAAATCCGTAGCGATCGGCGTTCTTCATGTACTGGTATTGCTCGGCGTGATGAAGCAGTGATTTCGTTGGTATACAACCCCAGTTCAGGCAGACTCCCCCCAGGTTATCCTCGTCGTCAATCACCAGGACGTCCTGATCCAGCTGAGCGGCTCGAATGGCCCCGACGTAACCACCGGGACCACCACCCACAACGATTAAATCGTAGCTCATGGTGCTACCTCCTGAGGAAAGATCACGATTGACTCCCGCTGAATGCGGTACGATTTAACGAGTTACAAGGTTTAAAAGTTGAAAAGTTAAATGTTGAAAGGTTTAAAAGTTTAGATACCCGTTGAACAAAACTAGGATCCAAACATACTAAAAGCAGACCCTTTAATCCAATCACACCGTTTCAGTTTACTATCGGGATCCACCCTCCGGTATTACCTCAACTTTCGGACTTTACAAACCTTATAAACTTTCCAACTTGATTCCATGAGGATGCTACATGAACAACCGTGCGGGATTCTCCATGAGGGACTTGTAGGCCTGCAGGTAACGGGCCCCGATGGCGCCGTCAACGGCCCGGTGGTCACAGGACAGGGTGACGGACATCTGCTTGCGGGCGAAGACATTACCGTTCTCGGCGACGGGCTTCTCCTCGACTTTACCAACCGCCAGAATACCGGCCTCGGGTTGATTGATAACGGCCGAAAAATTGAGGATATCAAACATCCCGAGGTTACTGACCGTGAAGGTTCCACCCTTGTACTCCTCGGGTTTGAGGTCGCCGCCGCGGGCTTTTTCCACGTAGCTGTTGCTCTCCTGGTGAATCTGGTCGATGGATTTTGTTTCGGCCTCCCGAATAACCGGCGTGTACAGGCCATCCTCGACGGCCACGGCAAACCCGAGATCCACCTGTCCGTAGAGTTTGACGTGGTCCTCCTGGTAGGAGGAGTTCATGCGGGGGACCTCACAGAGCGCCCGGGCGGCACCGAGTAGAATAAAGTCGTTTAGCGATACCTCACGACCGTCGTCCTTCAGGTCAGCTACAAGCGAGACCAGTTGCTCCATATTAATGTCTTGTTCGAGGTAGAAGTGTGGTACTTCACGTTTCGCCTGGGACATCCGCTGGGCAATCGTCTTGCGCATGCCCGATAGGGGCTTTTGCTGTTCCTGCAGGGGGGAGGATTGTCCACTCCCGGCGGATTGACCGGGAATAAGCCTGGGCCCGCCCGATTCGATTGCATCCTTTACGTCCTTCTTAACAATCCGCCCCTCCGGACCGGATCCCTCAAGGGACTGTAAGTCAATCCGGTGCTTGGCGGCCATACGGCGGGCTACGGGTGAGGCCCGCAGTCGACCGTCCCCGGATGGTTGTTTGGCAGGTTGTGTTGTTTCCGGTTCCTGGGTTGATGAGGTATCAGTAGCTTGTGTCTCACTCGGCTCACCGGTCTCGGATGGCTCCTGATCGGTGGCAACTGGTTCGGGTTCCTCGGTCGGCGGTGCCTCTTCTTTCTCGGGTTCCTCAGCCGCCTCAGTCTCCTGGTCGGTTTCGGCACCTTCATCCTGTTCGGACTCAGCCTCCTCGAGGAGATCGGAAGTATCCTCGCCTTCCTCACCAATAATCGCAATCAGCGATTGAGTCGGAGCCTCCTCACCTTCGTCGACGAGTTTCTTCAGGAGGACGCCTTCGTCAAATGCCTCCAGATCCATCGTGGCTTTGTCGGTCTCGACTTCGGCCAGGACGTCCCCCCGCTCGACTTCGTCCCCCTCGTCGTAAAACCACTCGACAATCGTACCGGATTCCATCGTGTCGGAAAGCTGAGGCATACGAAGTTCAACGGCCATTTTAATTCAGTCCAAAGTCAAAAGTCGAAGGTCGAAAGTCGTTGTAACAATAAAAAACATCCAAGACTGAACGTTAAAAGATAACGAAATTGAGTAATATTACTCAAACGACCAATCCCTGTTTAGCTTCAGATCTAGGACTCGTCACCGGTCACTAAGAGTCCATGTACAGTGTTTTTTTGGCGGCCTCGACGACTTTGTCGGGATCCGGTTGAGCGTAATTCTCCATTTTTTCGTTGTAAGGCATCGGCACATCCTCGAGGGTTACCCGGCGAATCTCGGCGTCGAGGAAGTCAAACGCTTCACGCTGGACAATATCAACGATGGAAGCACCAATGCCGGCGGTGGACCAGCTTTCCTCGACAATAACGAGACGATTAGTTTTCCGGACGGACTCAACGATTGTTTCCTCATCGAGTGGACGAAGGGACACGAGATCGATGACCTCGGCGTCCACGCCATGTTCGGCGTCCAGCTCCTCGGCGGCGTCCAGCGCCTGATTCATCCGCTTGGAATAGGAAACAATTGTCACGTCCGATCCTTCCTCAACCACCCGTGCCTTATGCAGTGGCAGAGTAAAATCCTCGTCCTCGGTCACGTCCGCCTCCATGCCGTACATCAATTCACTCTCAAGAAAGAGTACGGGATCGTCGTCACGAATGGCGGATTTAAGTAACCCCTTGCCGGTTTGGGGCGTACTGCAAGCAACGACTTTTAGGCCGGGGACGTGGGCAAACCAGGATTCCGCGGCGTGGGAGTGGGTGGCAGCCAGTTGATGAACCACTCCATTGGGACCTCGAAACGTAATGGGAACATCAACCTGCCCGCCGGACATATACTTAACCTTGGCGGCGTTATTAACAACCTGATCGAAGGCTA
This sequence comes from Salsurabacterium abyssinicum (SeqCode), assembly GCA_042219765.1. Classification (GTDB taxonomy): domain Bacteria; phylum T1Sed10-126; class T1Sed10-126; order T1Sed10-126; family CAZEBV01; genus JBDGPI01. The sequence goes on along the minus strand of JBDGPI010000143.1, from coordinate 73,076 downwards.
CCGTCGAAAATGACCAGGTCATGAATTCAATTATTGGGCGAAGGCCGCCCATCGCCGCCCCGACCCCGAGTCCGGCGAACCCAGCTTCGCTGATAGGTGTATCAACAACTCGTTTGTCGTCGAATTTATCGCTTAGTCCCTTGCTGACTTTGTAGGCACCGTCGTATTCGTCGACTTCCTCTCCCATAAGAAAGACGTCGGGGTCCCGCTGCATTTCTTCTTCCATTGCAAGACCAAGCGCCCGGCGAAACTCCATCTCAGGCATAGTGATTCAGTCCAGAGTCAAAAGTCTCAAGTCGAGAGTCAACAAACGTCTTTCACCCGGCTGCAATCATGGTTTCGCGACGGCAAAAGCATTTACTTAAAGTAAATGCTTCTAGCCATCCGCATTCAACGGTGTCTGCTGATGTGTGACGAGTTTCCAAAAACCGCCTTCTTTTCGGTATACACTCGTGATTAATGCTTCGTAGGGTTCGGACATTCCGTCCCGATGTGCACACGTTCGATAGGTCAAAAGGCCGGCATCATCGCCCAGTTCATGACACTTGAGATCAAGAAATTCGTACGACGTCCAGGGCTTTGATCCCTCGACGGCCTCAACGGTTTCATCACGATCCATCGTGCCCCCGGGTGACGGCATCAGAATTCGTCCATCGGCCACCATACGCTCATTGTAGATGGACCCATCCGGGGGAGCCTCCCAGAACTCTTTCTCGATCTCGACAAGTTCCTGGCGTAATCCCATATCATTAGCTCCAGTATTTCAGGGGAATCAAATTATTAAATGAAGAAGCCTACTGAGGGTTGGTCAAATCCCGGGGGTACTCGTTGTAGATGTCCTCGTAGACTTCCTCGTTTTCGGGTTCGGGACTGTCCTCGGCAAACTCGACGGCCTCCTGGACGGTTTCCTGCATTTCGTCCTGGATGGCATCCACGTCGGAGTCATCGATTATGCCCTCGTCCGTGAGTATGGAGGCCATGTGTTTGATTGGGTCCTTCTTCTTGAAGTTTTCGAGTTCCTCCCTGGAGCGGTATTCGGCCGGATCGGACATACTGTGACCCCGGAACCGGTAGGTCACCGCTTCAATAAACGTCGGTTTGTTCTCCTGACGAGCCCGCTCAACTGCGTCCCCGACGAGCTCGTAGACAGCCATCACGTCAAGGCCATTGACCCGATATCCGTCAATGTCGTAGGAGGCGGAACGCCGGTAAAGGTCCGATTCGGCCGAGGCACGGTCCACGGCCGTTCCCATTCCGTATCCATTATTTTCGCAGATCAAAACCACCGGAAGGTTATAGAGGCCGATCAGGTTCATCGCCTCATGGAGAGCCCCCTGGTTCATGGCCCCGTCGCCAAAGAAGCAGAGGACCACATTGTCCTCCTCCCGGTAATTCACCTTAAATCCGAGGCCCGCCGCCAGCGGAAGGTGACCTCCGACGATGGCGTGGCCTCCCATAAAGTTAAGGTCGGTATCAAACAGGTGCATGGAACCGCCTTTACCCCGGGAACAACCGGTTGCCTTACCGTAAAGTTCGGCCATAACACTTTTGGGAGACATGCCGGCGGCCAGCGCGTGACCGTGATCCCGGTAGGCGGTGATGGAATAATCCTGGTCGGTATCGATGTTTTCGAAAGCTCCGATGGCTACCGCTTCTTCCCCGGAGTAAATATGGCAGAAGCCGCCAATTTTTCGCTGGAGGTAGATCTGGTAGGTTGTTTCCTCAAATTCTCGAATAAGTACCATCCGACGGTACATTTCAAGCAAGGTATCGTCCCCGAGCTCATCAACGAAAGACTCTTTCTGATCGGGATCAATCTCAAGGTCCTCGAGTCGATCCTCAATAATGTGTCCGGCTGCCGTCTCGGAGACATCAGGTCCACTCATAAATTGTTAACCCCTTGCTTGTGAAGTACGATTAACCGTAGTCCATCTCCTTAAGACTTTCAACGTGAAGCGGACGGTTGTCCTTCAGGCGCGTTTCACCCACGTAGCCGGCCAGGATCAAAACGGCCGTCGGATCGTCTACGCTGGTCGGTTCGTACTCGGGAATCCCGACTAGGTCGAGGTACTCTACCGCGAGGCCAGCGTCATTCAGTTTCCTTCGGTACGATTCCAGGTCCTCTCGTGTGAGACTGTCGGCCCGGTTGCGAAATTCCTGCATCAGCTCAAACGTTCGGTTGGCAAGGTCCCAGTCCTGATCGTCAAAAGCTTCGTTTCGGGAGCTATAAGCGACCCCGTTCTGGTCCCGTTCCACCGGAACGGAATGGACCGTCTGCGGAAAATGTAGATCCTCGACCATCCGCTCGAGCATTAGGTACTGTTGGAGGTCCTTCTCGCCGAAGTAGGCATTGTCGGCAGGTATGATATTGAAGAATTTTGAAACAATCCGGGCAACCCCCTGGAAAAACCGGGGACGGATTTCCCCTTCGTATCGGTCCGTCAGTGGTAAATCCACGTGAACCTCGGTCACGTCTCCGTCGGGATACATTGCTTCGTAGTTCGGTTCAAACACTATATCCACGTTTTCATCCCGTAGAACCTCGTGATCCTCCTCGACTTTCCTGGGGTAAACCTCCGCGTCCTCGTCGGTGTCAAACTGGGTTGGATTAACGAAGATACTGACAGCTACAGTCTCGTTATACTTTTTAGCTTCCTGTATGACTCTCCTGTGACCCCGGTGCAGGGCCCCCATAGTCGGAACGTAGCCGACGGTCCCGGACCGACCACGGGCTTCCATCACACGGGACCGCATGGCGTCGGGATGCTCGATAATGTCCATTATTTAACGTCAACCCAGTCCTTAACTTGATCCATGGAAACGTCCTCCCCGAGAGTGAAGGAATGCTCCTCGTCCGGAAAGTCCCGGTTTCGGACATCATTGCAGTATTCTCTGATTTTGTCGGCAAAGTGGTCACCGAACTGGTCGTACTCTTTTACGAATTTGGGAGGGTCAGTGTCCGAGAGTCCCATCATATCCTGCCAGACGAGGACCTGACCATCGCAGCCGTTACCAGCACCAATACCAATGGTGGGTACGTCAAGCTTCATCGTAAGAGCATCCCCGACTTCCGCCGGGATACATTCCAGCACAATTGAAAGTACGCCGGCCTTCTGAAGGATGTTTGCGTCCATCGATAGCTGTTTGATTTTGTCCGGTTCGTTAGCCTGAAGTTTGTAACCTCCCATAGCCTCGACGGACTGGGGCGTCAGCCCAAGGTGACCGACAACAGGAACGTCATGTGAAACGAGGTGATTGATAACTTCCCGGTGGCGCTCCCCACCCTCAATTTTAATAGCTTGAGCCCCACCCTCCTGCATCAATCGCTGAGCAACCGTAACGGCGTGGCTTTTGGATTTAGCCATCGACATAAAGGGAACGTCGGCAACGACAAACGCCCGGTTTACTCCCCGGCTGACGGCAGCCGTATGATGGACCATGTCGTCGACGGTAACCGGTAAGGTCGATTCGTAGCCAAGACTTACCATACCGAGACTATCGCCCACCAGAATCATGTCCAGTTCGGCGACTCGATCCATGACACGAGCGGTCAGAAAGTCGTAGCATGTAAGGCAGGTAAGGGGGTGTTCGGCCGCCCGGATATCAGCGGAGGTGACGGTTTGATTACTCATTGACGCTCAGTAATCTTCTTTCCAGCGGTTGTAGGCCTGTTCAATTTCCTCGGGATCCGCGTCGCTTCCCGTCTTGGTTTCGTCAAGTATTTCATCGAATTCTTCGTAGCCAGATCTCCGATTTAGGACACTCCTTCGAAAAAAAAGCAGATAAAGAAAAAAGACGTCCGCCAGAAGAACAAACGCCGCCGTTACGGCCACCGCTTCGCGATGAAAACCATGAAGAGCCGGAAGGGTATGAGCAAGCAGAACGGCTATAATATTCATGGATCCGGCTACAAAGAGAAAAAGTATTAAACGGAGAACAAACATAGAATGACTCCGTCAGCAATTCGCTCCGTCAACTCGGATCATACCAGGGCGGCAATAATTGCCGTAATTATCAAGGCAATAATTGCGAGCGGCCAGACGTAAGCGGTCCGAACGGGGTCCCCTGACGCCACAGGATCTCGCCAGACAAGTGTTCCACCCTCAACTTCAAGCTCCTTGTCGTGATCGATGTCGCTACGGGGCGATGCCTCAGGCAATTCGTCCTCTCCCTCTTCACTCATTGAAATTCCTCCTCGTAAATTGCGTCAAATCGTTCGGCAAGATCAAAGTCGTTCTGGGTTAGTCCTCCGGCGTCGTGAGTGGTCAAATTTACCGTTACAGCTCCCCAGGAGACTTCTAAGTCGGGATGATGAAATTCATCCTCCGCCGGTTCGACGAGGGCGTTCGTGAACTCCACGGCCTCCACAAAATCCTCAAGGGAGTAGTCTCGAACGATTCGATCGCCTTCACGATGCCACTCGGGAATTGATTCGAGGCGTTCTTGAATTTCCTGATCCGACAGGGTCTCCATAACCTTTCCTCCCAGGGGAAGGATTCGTATGTGACTGCCTATTGTATATAACATTGCCCGGGCTTTCCAATTTGTTACCCCATCGCAACGTGATTAAAATCACGTCATAATTTTTTGACATCTTGAATAGCCGGCTTTATCCTATATGTAGGGTTTAAAGACGGGAGAGGTCAAAATGTCATTTTCAATACGGGGAACGGGACAAGGTTTCTTTATAAATTCACCCGGCGACAAGCCGGACATTCTGCGTCAAAATACCGTCTTTAAGCCACCTTCCGATAACATTAATCAGTCGAACCTTGTCAATAATAATCGGGTCTTCTCCGATCCCGATTCCGATACTTCCAACCAGCAACAACGCAACGACCAGTCCACCAACAGACAGCGATCGGGCTCCCGAAATCAGTCCCGGAATGCCTCGCAAAATTCTTTGTTTTCCTCAATTCCGACTCAGGTTCGACTTGGTAGTTCCCTGAAACAATTTGAGGCGTTCGAAAACGCACCGCCTCAGGGTGGTAACGCACTGGAAGTCTCCGGTCAGAATATTACGGTCAAAAACCAGGATGGAGAGAGCGTCTCCTTTGAGGCATCGGACGAGGGCCGGCTCATTCAGACCGAGGATAACACGTTCCTGCTTCGAAACGATACGACGGAAACCTCAATTGAAATTGACCCCGGTCAGGAAGTCTCCACCGAAGGATCCGGACAGTTAACCGTTTTTGGTGAGGATAATCCGGTCACCGTTGATGCCGGATCCAGCTTTGACACGACCGAATCACCGTCCGGGCTGGGAATTCGTAACCCCAACACTGCTTCCACCCTGGGGTTATCCGAATCCAACAATTCCCTTACAGTGCAAAGTCAGCGCTCAAACGAGACGGATACCCTGACAGTACAGGGCGAGGGTGGGGCTTTCCTGGAATTCTCCCAGGGACAAACGGGCAACTTAACCCGAAACGACGATGGCACCATCACCATTACTAACGAGGCGACTGACGAATCCATTACGGTTAGCAGCGAAAGTGAACTCGACATCGGCGGACAGGCCAAGGGAATACTTGAAAACAATCGCAGCGCTGGAACACTGACCCTCACCGGCGAAGATACGCTCACCCTTAACACCGGTGACGACGGTGCATTGACTGTCCGCGATGAGACGAGTGCTCAATCGACCTCAATAGCCCAGGAACAACAACCCCCTCAACCCTCTCGTCCGGTTCGTTTGCAGTTTTTCGAAAACCTTGAAAACCGGCGACTTCGGGCTCAGACGGAACAATTAATCACCCGTCCCCAGCAGGAGCGATCCGAACAGGCCCAGGAGGACGAAAACAAGCGGCAGGAGGATCTTCTCGAGCAACTGCGGAAAGAAAACGAGGACAGAAACCGCCAGACCGAGGAAGACAATCGGGAGCGACTGGCCAGCAATTCCAGTAATTCTCCCTTCGAGCGGTCGAATCCGTCTAAATTCTCCCGTCTTGGAAACAACAACCGTAATCAACCCGGCAACACAAACCGGAACCAGGGGTTCCGACAGAATCCACGTCAAAACTCTCGTCAGTTCGGTCGTCCTGACCCGGGTAATCTCCAATCACTTTTCGGAGCCTCGAACAACAGCAACCGTTCATCGTTTACGTTCCAGGCTTAATCCATCAACCCTAATCTCGGTAATATCCGAAACCACCACGGAAACCGTCGGTCAATCGGCGAATTGAAACCGCCTTTTCACACATCAAGCAATCGTTACGTTCGCAATCCTCACCGTTCCCTGATACGTTCCGTCAGGGGTTCAACGAGCGATTCATGCGTAAAGAGAATTGGATCTTCCGAGCACTTCCCCTGCCGGAGTCGATCCCAATTGGGGCTCCGGCCCGCAAGGGTAACGAACCGAGTGGAATAGCCCGAGGTCAGCCCGAGCCCTCCGGCTATGTCCCATAAGTGAAGTCGTCCTACATGGGCCCCTACCGCCCGCCCGTCGGCCACGAGTCCGAGGTAGTAAGCGCTGCTGCCAAGGCTCCGGCATTTCCCCGGAAAATCAATTGAATAAGCCCGGTGGGCGTTCGATGTAACACAGAGGAGGGACTCGGAGGTCCAGTCGGCGGGCAAATCGGGATCGGCTTTGAGTTTGTGGCCGTCTTTATAAGGGCCTTCCAGTTTGGAACCGTAAAATTCCTCGTCCATGAATGGTGCCCTCAGGACCCCCGCCACCGGGGATCCCCGGTGAAACAGACCAATGCTGACGCACCATATCGGGAGGTTCATGCTGTAGGCAGCGGTGCCGTCTATCGGATCCAGGTACCAGCGAAAATGGTTCTGACCGGAGAGGGTTTCGAACTCCTCACCAACCACGGCATCCTCAGGAAACCGATTCCTGATCTTCGAGCGAAGTTCTTTTTCTATCGTTCGGTCAGCCTCGGTCACCAGCTCTCCACCGTCGTTTTTCCACTCGGACTCAATGCTTTCAAACGCCCCGAGGGCCATTCGACCTCCCTGCCTGGCCCAGAGGCGAGCCAACCGGAGACGATCCTCAATTTCCGCAGTCGCCGTCATGCGAACCAGTTGCCTCTTCTTCGGCCTCACGGGCAAGCCGATCGACTGTCGTTACCAACCTGTCATTTTCGAAGATATAGTAGAAACCCTGGTAACAGATATAACCATGGGTTAAAAATGTGACGTAGCTTACCAGCCGGTGAACACTGTCACTAACGTACTCGGCCGAGGCGGCAGCTCCAACCGACGGAGCCGCTATGTAAACAACCAGTGCAAGGGTCATGGTGGGAAAATACTTTTTCTTGTACTTCAGGACCATCTGGTAATAGCGCTCGTCGAGCTCCCATTCCTGAACCGTTTCCTTCACCGCTTTCCCGGTCCCGATAAAGTAAAACATCGTTATGACAACGCTAAACAACGCTACTAAAGAGGCCACAATGCCAAGCATCATGTGGATGGCCAGTGAGGCCTCACCGAAAAGATAAATTGATAGACCGGTAAACTCCCCCAGGAGGAGGTTCAAACCGATGGCGAGAAGGCTTATGAATAGCAGGGCCAGGAGGGCAATGGCCATTACTGTCGCTCCTTGAAAAAATTAATAGATTCCCGGGTAACAGCTTACGCTACCGAGAAACAGTGAAAAATTGATAGAACTCCATCGTATCACTGCAAACTATGATCTAATGGTTAGTGTCTTTATACGTACAAATGAGGGTAAACACTTACAATTATCGATTGACCTGCATAACCAAAATCATGACTTAACAATCATCCTTGAGTGGCCGGAGGCCTGAATCCAATGGATTCAATCTACAAGTGGGATCGAGAGGACAAATTATACGCCATAGAGGCCCTTCACCACAGTGATCAACCCGATCGCAACCAGTACCTGCTTCAGTTAATTGTCGACGACGACCCGGTTGTCCGGGGAAAGACGGCCCTTGCAATGGAGGACCTTGATGACGACACACTGATGGAGGCAGTGGGGGCTCTCCTGGACCAGGATGAAACGGAATACCGAATCCTGGCCTGTGAGCTGCTGGGTTCTACCGAAAACGCGGATTATTCCGAGACACTCAAACCCCTCCTTGAGGCTGATGATGACCGAGTCGTCCGTTCGGCCATAGCTGTCCTGGACAACCTCCCCAAACAGAGAGGCCTTCAACTGCTTGACTCCGTAATCAAGACGTATAAGGCCGAATGGTCGAAGGCCGTCAAGCGACTGTTAAACCGCTGGCACCCCACCGAAGTATTCCCTCGTATCAAATCACTCTACCCGGTTGTTGACCCGGAGTTTCGAACTCAACTTCTCCGCCTTGCCGCTGTCTCAGGTCACCCTGATGTCGAGGACTGGGTCCTATCAACGCTTGAGGATCTGGAACCCAGTGACGCCAAGAAGACTGTTGTACGGTGGTTGCTCTAAGACCGTATAACGTATGTTAATGTCGCGGGCCGTCCTCACCGATAATAATTTTAGTGACCTAAACCAAAGGGGACGGTGGACCAGTTGGGGATGTTTCTGCAAATTTACCATCAGGTCAATACCTTTCTATTAAGCGTATCGTTACCAATTTTTGCCCAGCAGGATCCCGAGGACCTCAACCCGTATCAACGTATAGCCCGATCCTTTCGTGAGGGCCCAGACCCTCGACCGATTTACGTCGGCGCCATTGTACTAATCATTTTTCTTGTAATCGCGTACTGGATTTTGCGAATGTACACGGACTTTCTTGCCGAGAGTGAAAGTAAGGGTAGTACTGTCGGAATCCTCGAGGGTATACAAAAGAATATTAAACTCAGTAACAAGCAGGAACGCTATCTAAAAGCCCTCATCGAAAAATTCCAGGATAAGCACCGTTACGATCCGGAGATTAAAACGGAGTACCTCGAGCAATTTCTATTCTTCGCCATTCAGAGCCTAACGCACGCACCCGATAGGGCTATCCGTCGAAAGACCCACTACGTTCCAACCTTCGAGGAAAATGACACCCTGGAGGTCATGTTCAAAATCGGGGATACCACTTACACCACCGAAATCTGTAAGATTGTCGAACAGAGTGACGACAGTGTGGCCATAACGAAACCCGAGGACGTGGACTTGACCGAGTTGAGGGAGGGCCGTCAAATCTCCTGTGCCTACCATGAGGGTGAACTAACCTTACGGGGCCAGGCCGAAATACGCCATATCATGGACGAGAAAATACTCCTTGTCTTCCCGGAGGGAATGCACTTCGAGGAACACCGCACTTACGACCGCGTGGATGTCGACGAGATTCCCTGTCAGGTGATTCTTCAGGAATTCGAAGGGGAGGCCATCAAACTTAACGGCATAATTCTGGATCTCAGCGTCGGAGGAGCCCAGATTAAAGTCCAGGATTACAACGAAAAGATCCACGAAAACATGCGAGGGTCCCTGCAATTTAAGCCCGAGGAGGGCTACGAACTCGACCTCGACATTGCACTGGTTCACCTGGAGCTCG
>JBDGPI010000143.1:55288-63626 GCA_042219765.1 Salsurabacterium abyssinicum (SeqCode) | reverse complement strand
TTGACGACGACAAAGAATTCATGGAAATGGGTGTGCAATTTATCGAACCGGGGCTTGAGAACCGTAAGTACCTTCACGACTTCGTTGAACAGATCAAATCGGAATGAATTTATCGAAAATCAAAAAGGGAGAAAACTTTCTGCTCCAGTACACTGGAAGGAGACTATTTCTGGCAGATTTAGGAACTTATAGTAACTGACCGCTATAGTGAGAAAATAAGACTAAAGGTATCCCTCGAATAAGACGTCAATAGAATAAGCCGACTGGCAGGGAAACTGGCACATTTTGTCTACGTGTCTCTCCCTGTTTCTCGTCCCTGACTGACTCCCCAGGGTAATTTCTTGTCCCGGAAATTACCCGTGTGCCTTGTCCTTTTTATGGATATATACCCTGTCAGTCGGTTCTTTTATTTCTTTCCAGTTAACGTTTCTTCAGAACTGTACTCAAAGCAGACGAGAGTTAATTCACGAAATCTTCTGAACGCAATCGCTGTATTTACACTGGATGATTTAATACCTTTATGCTTATCTCCCGGTTCATGTTCGAACGCATCAGTATAGAGCCGAACGACCTATCAAAGTTCCTTGTTACCAATAGCTAAGTCCATCGCTTCCCCTGGCTTCAGACGGATACGGTACCGTGGGTTACGAACTTATTTTCAGGCGATAAATACTCATTCGGCCGGAGGGAGGTTTTGCGGGTGAGCAACTCATTTAAGTCCGTGTAATCAATATTAATAACTGAATGACTTATCCTTACGCCGTTGAGGGAATATGGCGAAATGAACACGAAAGCATAGAGAAAGTAATCGCCATTCAATCCCAGTGTCCATCTTCAACAATAATCCATCAATGAAATTACTTCGATCGTCATACTTTATGCAAAAGGAGACATTCGGTACCGCACAGAGATACTAATCAATACGACTTCAGGCGAGGTATTTCATCACAAATGGCAATGCGACCAGGTAACCAAGGAAGCCCATGTAATAAAACACACGTATGAACTTCGGAAATTCTTTTGCCCAATAGAGCATGAAACTCATCCAGAGTCCCAACAACAAGTAAAGCCAACCCCAGGGATAAATCCTCATAAAGAAGCTGTAACCGTAGAGTAACCACTCATTCACCACCGAGGCAAACTGCATCCAGTAACGAACAATCTGAGACTGATCGTTCTGGGCCTGGATAACGGCCAGGACCCTGACGATATTATCCAGAGTCTCGAGAAATGGGGCTAATAGAATCAATTAAGATCAGATGTCCCTATCGGTAAAGTCTATCACTTCACTCTACAATGAGAGTTTAGCACAGATTCAATCCCTGAAAAAATTAAATTCCCGGAAACTCCGACTGTTTAACCTCTTGAGAAAGACCCACTCGGATCGTTCAACGACGGCTGGGCGAGAAAGTTTGGCTTGAGTTGGTCGGGCTTACACCGCATTACAGGAAAACCTGGTCATAAGTCCGACTCAAAGCCGGTTGTTTCCGTAATGACTGGGTGTGACTCCGTCAGATGGTAGGTATCGTTAAGGTGAGATCAGTAATAAGCAGGACGAATAGTGTCGCTCGTACGACGGCTGGTAACGTTACTCGTTCTGGATGATTTCGACCGGCAGACCGTCCTCTTCGTGGGCATTAAGCCCTTTTTTGAAGGTATTCCAGGACAGGTTCGCGCACTTAACCCGTATCGGAAATTTAATGACGCCCTTCAGGGAGACGAGGTCTCCAAGTTCCTCCTTGAGGTCCTCGGGCTCCTCGTCGGACGTAATCATGGTCTTGAACTTATCACGGAGTTCCTCGGCCTCCTCGATGGTCTTGCCTTCCAGTCGATCGGCCATGAGACTTGCGGAGGCCATCGATATCGCACAGCCCTGACCGGTAAAAGAAACATCGTCGATGACTTCTTCGTCATCGTCCAGTTTTAAATTTAACTGCAGGTCGTCCCCGCAGGATGGGTTGTTGTCCTCGACGTAGATATCGGGGTCGTCCATCTCCCCGTAGTCCCGAGGATTCTTGTAATGGTCGAGAATAATATCCTGGTAAAGGTCAGACAGCGACACTGCCAAAAAACTCCTTTGCCTGCTGTAATCCTTGAACGAATGGTTCCACTTCGTCTTTCTTGTTGTAGAACGAGAGACTTGCTCGGGCCGTTGCCTGTATTCCAAGCCAGTCCATCAACGGTTGAGCGCAGTGATGGCCCGCTCGGATGGCCACACCGTGGTTGTCGAGCACCTGGCTGAGGTCGTGTGGATGAACATCCTCGATAGCAAACGAGAGCACGGCCCCACGGTGGTCGGCCGAACCGTAGACGGTCATCCCGCCGATATCCTCGACTCGCTCGAGGGCGTGGTTAATGACCTCAGTTTCGTACTCGTGAATGGTCTCCATGCCAAGATCGCTGAGGTAATCAACGGCCGCCTTGAGGCCAACCGCCTGAGCAATATTCGGGGTTCCAGCTTCGAACTTGTGGGGTAGATCGGCCCAGGTCGCCTGCTGGCGCTCGACGCGACCGATCATCTCACCACCGCCGAGGAAGGGCGGCATTTCCTGAAGTAATTTTTTCTTGCCGTAGAGTACTCCAATGCCGGTTGGACCACACATTTTGTGGCCACTGAACGATAAGAAATCACAGTCCAGTTCCTGGACGTCCACGGGCATGTGAGGAACGGACTGAGCTCCGTCAACGGCAACTTTGGCATCAACATCGTGGGCCTTCTCGATCATTTTTTGGGCCGGGACAATTGTTCCAAGAACGTTTGACATGTGGGGAAAAGCCACGAGGGCCGTGTCCGTTGAAAGCTTCTCGTCGTAGGACGCCTGGTCGACTTCACCCTTTTCGTTGAGTTCGGCGAACCGGATCGTGGCACCGGTCTTGTCGGCGACCATCTGCCACGGAATGAGATTCGAGTGATGCTCCATGGCAGTTAGGAGTATTTCGTCGTCCTCGTTGAGCCGCTGGAGCGCCCAGCTATTGGCCACCAGGTTGATCCCCTCGGTTGTGTTACTGACAAAAATACATTCCTCGGTTGAATTCGCGTTAATGAAGTCACGAACGGCCTCACGGGAGTCCTCGTAAGCCTGCGTGGCCCGATCACTCAGCGAGTGGGCCCCACGGTGGACGTTGGAATTGTACTCCCGGTAGTACTCGTCAATAGCGTCTATGACGCTTTCGGGTTTCTGGGAGGTCGCGGCGTTATCGAAGTAGACGAGGGGTTCGCCGTTAATCTCCTGGTTCAGGATGGGAAAATCCTCGCGTACCTCGTCGACGTCAAACATTGGCTTCGTCCAGCTTTCGGTGAATGAGATCCACGAGATTCTGTTTGACCCGTTCAACGGGGAGCTTGTCGAGGATCGGTTCAAAAAATCCGAGAATAATCAACCGTCGTGCACGTTCCCGGTCAATTCCTCGTGACTGCATGTAGAGTAACTGTTTCTGGTCGAGTTCGCCAACGGAGGCGGAGTGGGCCGCTTTCACGTCATTTTCGTTAATCGTCATTTCCGGAACGGCATCGGCCTCACAATCGTCTCCGACCATGAGAACTCGCTCGTGCAGTGATCCCTTCGCTTTGCGACTACCTTTTTCCATGGTGATTACACCACGGAATATTCCTTTGGACTCGTCCAGTACGACACCCCTGGCGAGCATCTCGTCGGTCGTGTAGGGAGCGTCGTGAACCGTCGAAATATCCGAGTCGACGTGCTGGTCCTCGGAGGCCAGCATAACACCGTAGAGGAACGTCTCGGACCCCTCGCCGTTAAGCTTGGTAATGGCGTTCGTTTTGTTTTTCTGACCGCCGAGGGTTCCCGTAATCCAGTTCAACTGGGACTGATTCTGGCAGACACCCCGGCGCATCGAGACGTCGTAATAGTTGTTGCCGAGGTCCTGAATATGGCTGTAGTCAACGGCCGCTCCGTCATCAACGTAAATTTCGACGGCGTTTGCACAGACGGCTCGCTCCTCAAGTTCATCGGATCCGGTGTGCGAGTCGACAATGTTAATCCGGCTGTTTGCACCAACGACGATTAGGTTGTGATCGAAGAGGGACAACCCATCCCGGTCGATGTAATTGTGAATCTCAACCGGAAGTTCAATTTCGGTGTTGTTCGGAACGTAGAGGAAGGTTCCACCCGTCCAGAAAGCCGCATGCATTGCACTAAATTTATTCAGGTCGACTTCCAGGGCTTCCGTCATGAAGTGATCCTGTACGACGTCGGGATACTCTCGAACGGCCTCGGACATCGGACAAAAGACAATGTCGTTGTCGCTTAATTCATCGCCGACCTCGGTGTAAACGTCGCCGGCGTTGTGGCTGAGCTGAACCCCACTGCGTTCGTCCGCATTGTTGTCCCTGATCTCCTGGAGGTAACGGGGTAGTGTCTCCTCGGCAAATCCTTTGCCGCTGGAGGCCTTAAGGTCAGCGTCCTCCAGGTCCGTTACGTCCGTTCGCCGCCATTCCTCACTGTTCTTGGCGGAGGGTATCGGGAGTTCCTCGTAGAGTTCGTAAGCCTCCAGACGAAACTCCCGCATGTAATCCGGTTCATCGAGGGTATCGGAAATTCGCTCAACTAGGTCCCTGTTGAGGGATAATTTACCTTGTTCCGCAGCTACTTCAGCCATCAGTACTGTCCTCCTGGTAAAATCGGAATGATGCCGGGAAAGGAAAGACCACCACTTGCATCTTTCCGTTACTCCAATGTCTTTTGCACTTGTTTTTAAGCCCTGTCGGGTGTTATAACAGGATTTTTACAATCACCTTTCAGGGGAGTTAAAAGGGTTAATACCGTTATTAGCGTTAGGCCCACTCCTCGAGGTAACCTTCTTCGTCAACAACCTCGTCGGACTCCTCGAGTTCCATCTGAATCAGACGGTTAAGCTCGACGGAGTACTCCATGGGCAGTTCCTTGGTCACCGGATCAATAAAACCCTTGATAATCATGGCAAGGGCTTCCTCCTGCTCGATACCGCGGCTCATCAGGTAAAAGAGGTCCTCCTCGCTGATACGTCCCGCGGTAGCTTCGTGACCGACTTCCACTTTATCCTCGTTAATCTCCATGTTCGGTATAGTGTCCGAACTCGATTCGTCGTCGAGCATCATGGCGTCACAAACGACGTTGACCTGAGAGTTCTCGGCACCTTCCAGGACCTTCACGAGCCCGCGGTAGACGGTGTGACCGCTTCCCTTGGAGATCGACTTCATCTGAATGGTCGAACTCGTGTCCGGGGCCACGTGAATCGCCTTGGAACCGGTGTCAAGGTACTGTCCGCTGTTGGCGAAGGCCAGGGCAATGTTCGTCGTCTTAGCACCCCGGCCGCGCAGGATACTCGAGGGATAAAGCATCGTGACTTTTGACCCCATCGAGCCCGAAAGCCACCGCATTTCGGCGTCGCTTTCAACGATGGCCCGTTTCGTGTTCAGGTTATAAGTGTTCTTGCTCCAGTTCTGAACGGTGGAGTACTGAACGCTGGCCCCGTCTTTAACAAAGACTTCAACACATCCAGCATGAAGCGAGTTTTCGGAAAAGGACGGAGCACTGCAGCCTTCAATGTAGTGAACTTTGGAATTTTCCTCCGCAATAATCAGGGTATGTTCGAACTGCCCCTGTTCCTTGGCGTTCATGCGGAAGTACGCCTGCATTGGAAGTTCAATCTCCACGCCTTCCGGCACGTACATGAAACTACCGCCGGCCCAGACGGCACCGTGAAGGGCCGCAAATTTGTTGTCGGAGGGAGGGACACAGCGGTTCATGAAGTATTTCTTCACGATGTCCGGGTGCTTCTGGACGGCCTCGTCCATGTTACAGAAGATAACGCCCTTGGACTCCCACTCTTCCTTCATGTTCTGGTAGACCAGCTCGGAGTCGAACTGACCGGACACACCGGACAGTGCTTTCTGTTCTGCTTCGGGAATCCCCAGTTTGTCGAAGGTTTCCTTAATGTCCTCGGGGACGTCATCCCAGTCTTTTTCGTTCTTGGTTTCGTCCATGCGTCGGTAAAAGACGATATCGTCGATGTTGAGACCGCTGAGATCGGCTCCCCACTCGGGCATCGCTTTCTGTTCAAATATTTTGTAAGCCCGCAGTCGTTTTTCGGTCATCCAGTCCGGTTCGTTCTTCTCCCGGCTGATGGTCCGAACGACTTCTTCGTTCAACCCGGGCGGTGTTTCAAACTCGTATTCGCGGTCCAGAAAATGCTCAAACTTCTCTTCGTCGACATCGTCAACTTGTGTAGCCATGGAAAAACCCTCCGACGTTCAGTTCGTAGATCATCGTTCAAAGCTCATCCTGCGTTTCCGGCCTACGCCAGAAACTGTAATCCAATTCATTGTCACGGTATGAGACATGGTCTCAATGATTGTTCAAAGAACCGTAAAACCGGAGGCCATTTTTTGTTGTCCCTCCGAAGTAAAGTGCTCTACTTAAGCGGCGAATTCCTCACGGATCCAGTCGTAACCTTTGTCCTCGAGGTCGTGGGCCAGCTCAGCGTCACCGGCCGTTACGATTTGACCGTCCATCATCACGTGGATACGATCCGGTTCAACGTAATCAAGGATCCGCTGATAGTGCGTAATCATAAGAACGCTCATCATGTCCTGTTCGTCCTGCACGGTCTTTATACCATCGGAAACAACTTTCAACGCGTCGATGTCCAGGCCACTGTCCGTCTCATCCAGTACGGCAAATTCCGGCTCGAGGACGGCCATCTGGAGTATCTCGGCCCGCTTCTTTTCCCCGCCGGAGAAGCCCTGGTTCAGGTACCGGGTGGCGAAGGAGGGATCGATGTCGAGCATCTCCATTTTACTCTTCAGAAGATCCTGAAATTCCATTACGTCAATTTCTTCGTCCCGCTGCTCCTCGAGGGCCGTCTTCAGGAAGTTGTTAATACTGATGCCCGAAATTTCACTGGGATACTGAAATGCGAGAAAAACGCCTTCCTCCGCTCGTTCGTCGGCTTCCCAGTCAAGAATACTTTCACCTTTGTACCGAATGTCACCCTGGGTTACATCGTAGACGGGATGACCCATGATTGTGTAGGCAAGGGTGCTTTTACCACTACCGTTTGGTCCCATGATCGCATGTGTTCGGTCTTCTGGTATGGAGAGATCTACTCCACGCAAGATTTGAGTATCGTCAACCTCAACGTGCAGATCGTCAATTTCAACCAATGCCACTTCAATCAGCTCCTAAGCAGTTCCGAAATAGATTAGTGAATGACTCAACTATTTTTTAGAACGAATCTAATTAAAACAAATTAAAGGGTGGAAGTCAAGAAATAGGGATTATTTCTACCGGGTCACAACCGGCGATTCTGCTTTAACGTAGCGTCAGGCCTTGGCAACGTTCTCCTCGCTAACCCGGCACTGACTGCACTTCCCGTAAAACTCCATGTGATGATTATCAACGTCAAAACCATGCTTGATCTCGGCGATTCGCTGAAGGTTTTCGATTCCACACTCCTGAAATTCAATGACTTTGCCACATTCATCACAGATAAGGTGGTGATGGTGGGACCCTCCGTACTCACAGGAAAGTTCCACCCGTTTAACGCCGTCCCGAAACAGAACATTGTCAACGATGCCTAACTCGGCAAAAAGGTTAATCGTTCGATAAATTGAACTTCGATCGATGTCGTGTCCCTGTTCCTGGAGCACCTCGACGATTTCCTCTACAGTGGATGCTTCATGCATGGAGGCAAGGTAATCAATAATGATTTCTCGAGGTTCCGTTATGAAATGTCCGTCCTCTCGAAGTCGATCCTTAATGCGTTCTTTATCATCCACGGAAATATCCTCCAGAACGTAACGAGTCAGACAGTAAGCTAAAGGGTAACAAGAACAATGGCATGTTTTCAGTGCCACTACCCTGTGCCGAGTCCCAGAGAAACTTCAAGAGTGCTTCAGAACTCTCAATAGGCTTAATTCAGATTTTCGGGGCCAGATACTAGTGATAAAAGGCCCGTGTGTGCGTGAAAACCATGGCAATGTCACGTTCGGCAAGCACCTCGTCGTCCCGAACGGACCCTCCGGGGGATACGATGGCATCGACGCCAGCTTCGTGAGCCCGCTCGATGTTATCCGGAAAGGGAAAAAATCCATCGGAAGCCATTACAATAGGAGCCCCCGCATCGTCGTGAAATTCATTTACTTTTCGAACGGCAACATCAACGGCGTCGACACGGCTTTGCTGACCGGCACCAACTCCAAGCGCTTGATCAACAGTCCCGATGACGGCCGCGTTGCTGGTGACCCAGCGACAGAGACGCCAGGCCTGGCGCATAGCCTGATCCTGTTTCTTATTGATATTGACACTACCGACGTCCTCCCACTCATCGGGTTCCT
>JBDGPI010000143.1:26334-55278 GCA_042219765.1 Salsurabacterium abyssinicum (SeqCode) | reverse complement strand
CGAAGCGGGATGATCCTGTACCAGGTAGCCAATATCCAATGAATGAATGGATTCGTCCATGCGGGACCCCCATCCCGGTTTCCAGCGAAGTGCTCGACACACGTCGTTGGACCGTACGTAATCGACACAGTCTTCCGTAAAAGACGGCGCTATGACTGCCGTGATGAAAGCATCCTCAAGTACTCGGAGCATAGATTCAGTGACTGTCTGATTGATTCCAATGACGCTTCCGAAAGCGCTTTTGGGATCACCCTGCCACGCTTTCTCGACGACTGATTCCGGGTCCTCCCCCCGGGCCCAACCGGTGGGGTTACCGTGTTTGATCACGGATACCTGGGTCTGATTGTCGGGCTGAGCTAACCGGCGGGCGGCGTGAGCATCGAGGCAGTTTGTGTATGATAAGCGGTCACCGGCCAACCGTTGAATGGGCTCTTCGTCGTCCTCGAATAAGTCACGGTACCAGCTGGCTTCCTGAGGGGGACTCTCACCGTACCGTAAGTCGGACAACTCGGTTAAGGCAAGATCAACTTCCTTCTCGGACGGCGTGTCGTTCCGTTTAACTTCGGGAAGGAGTTCATGGTCGTAACGGAGTGTCCGCTCGATTGCCATTTGAGAAAGTTCCCGACGATCGGACTCGTTCAGAGGAATCATCTCCACGTGTCGCCGGGCCGCTTCCGGGGAGGAAACAACCGTTACAGTTTCCCAGCTTTTGGCGGCCGCCCTCAACAACGAGGGACCCCCAATATCCACCTTCCCGGGTTGGAGTTCCCCGTCGTACTTGAAGGGCGTTAAATCAACGGCGACTCCCCCGAAATAAGGAATGCCCTCCGGAACGTCGGACGGATCGTCGGCCATGATGCCCGTGTAGAGATCGGGGTGGAGGCTTTTGACTTTCCCTCCCAATCGGGGATCCAAACCGACAACCTCTCCGATCGTGGTGCAATCGACGCCCTGTTTTTCACACCATGCTGCGGTTCCCTCCGTTCCTATGAATTGATAGTCCGTTCTGCGGTCAACGGCCTGTATCCACTTGCCGTAAGAATCTTTGTCGTACAGAGAAACCAGGAAGAATTTCGTTGAACTCATAGTGGCCAGCTCACAAGAGAAGAATAAATAGGTCCATCCTGCGTTAATTCACTTTCGTACAGGTGAAGGTTTCCAGCTTCAAAACTCGCAAAGTGTTCATCCCCGTAATTCTGAATCCACTCGAGGAGTTTCTGCTTGTTATTCATGGAATTTTTGTAACGACCAAGGGTTACGTGAGGACGGAAATCGTGATCCTCCGGGTCAAAATCAAGGTCCAGCGCCACGGATTCAACTTCGTCGTGCACCAACTGGAGGGATTCGGTCGGTTCGATTCCGGCCCATACCACGCTCGGATGTTCCATGCTGGGAAAAACACCGACGTGCTCTACATCGAGCTTCAGCGGGCCCGGTGTGGGAAGCCGACTCTGTAACAGCGAATCAAAATCACGGCAGTCCGACTGGCTGATGTCACCGAGGAATTTAACCGTTAAATGATAATTCTCGGGGCGGACAGTCTTAATGTTTGTGGTATCGGCCAGTTCGACTGCCATCGGTTCAAGGGTCTCCCGGACGGACTCCGGACAGGGTATACCAAAGAACGCACGCACTACTAACGCCTCCGAAATATTGTGGCGAGGAAGCTAAACCGATGGTTTCCGCAGGGCTTCAATAACTGTATTGATGGCATATTTCACGCTCCTGAACCGGACTTCCGATCGACTCCCGTCCAGAACTTTCCGTTCGTGACGGAGCTGATGACCCAGCTGAAACCCAAAATGGACTAATCCCACTGGCTTTTCGCTGGTCCCGCCTTTCGGTCCGGCAATACCAGTTATACCAACCGAATACAGTGTGTCAAAAACCTCCGACGCGCCGGACGCCATGGCTCGAGCCACCGGTTCACTCACTGCACCATGATCCTCCAGAACGGATACGTCCACCCCGAGAACCTTCTGTTTGAGTTTGTTCGAATAGGTTACGCCACCGCCTTCGTAAACGTCGGAACTTCCGGAGACGGATGTTATAGCAGCTCCGAGAAGCCCCCCTGTGCAGGACTCAGCCGTGGAGAGCATTGCGTTGTTGGCCCGCAGGTGGTTGTGTAATTCCCGAACGGACTCATGCACGGAATCAAACAAAACTTATCAACACTCCCAGAAAGTATAATTTTTTTGGACCAACCCTGAAGACAACCATGACCGGAGAGCCTCGCAACTGGAACAACGGTCTGTTTCTACCGATGGAACCATCCGACTTAAGCTACTCCTGGTAGCCGGGTTGACTGCGCCCAAACTGATACAGCCAGAGCCTGCTGCCACCATAATTACGTTTCCTCATCAAATAAAGTGGGTCTTCCTCACCGATCCGATCGGGTAATTCAAACGAACGGGCTGTTTCAATGATGATTATCCCCCTGTCCTTTAACCAATCGACCTGTTGTAATTCCGTAAGCAATTCCACCGGGTATTGACTGCCGTAGGGGGGATCCATGAACACGACGTCGACGGGCTGCCCCGGTCCCTCACTAACGAAATCCTCAACGTCACGTTTTATCCAGTTGTAGGACACGGGAAGTTCTTCCAGTGGATCAGAACGATCGACACCAATCGCTTTTCGTGCTCCTTCGTCGAGCAGTGCCTTGCCGACCCGACCGGTTCCGGCAAAAAGATCCACCACGACCGTCTCGTGTATGATAGGACGCAACATATCCCTGATAGCTCGCACAACGACGGACTTGGTCGGCCTTACATCAGAGTCTTCAGGTACCATGAAGCGTCTTTCTTCCTCCATTTCAGCAACTGTACACCGTTATTAATTTTGGGAACCGAGGTGCCGGGACGTTTTCGTTCACTGTTGAACTCATATTGAATGGTGGCTTGAGTATCTCCAACATCGAGGTTAAGCAGGCGGTAGTCGTAATTGATTTCAACACTATCCCGGAATCGGTCCTTGAGCTCGGCGAGAAACTGCGCACTGGTATCACCGGAGTCCTCGTCACCGACCCGAAAGTCCTCCGCCAGCATTGTTTCGAGTCGAGTAAGATTTTGCTCTTCGTAAGCTTCAACAAATCCATTAAACCGTGACAGAAAAGCCTCTTCGTCGTGTCTGTACAAATACCGGCGTTTGTAGCGATTGTAGCGGTGCCGTTTAACCATGGGGGTGTCCGACAACAGGCTACGGTAATACGAAAGATCACCACTGGCCTTATCAATACGATCGACGAGAAAGGGGTGAGTACGCAGCATGATCACTCGCCGGTCCGGTATCTCACCGTGTATTTCCTGTAACGTCCGAAGAAAATTTATGAGTCCCTCCGGATCGTAGCCGGATCGAGCCATGTATTCCATCCCAAGTTGATCCGCCTGATCCTCACTACTTCGGGTATAACCCTGTATCACCATCTGCTGAGCCATGAGACTCTCACCAAGCCCACGCCCACCGGTCTGGGTGGCAACCGCAGCCGCCGACAACATCGAAATAACCGACCATTGTTGACGTTTAATTGCATGGTACGCCGCTATGTGAGCGGTTTCGTGGGCCAGAACCCCGGCCAGTTCCGCCTCACTTTCGAGGTTATCCAGCAAGCCTCGCGTTACGTAAACATACCCTCCCGGAAGAGCCAGGGCGTTAATCCAGAAAATATCGAGAATACGGAACTTATAGTCAAGGTCAGGGCGCTGAGAGTAAACCGCCACCCGGTTTCCAACGTTATTTAGGTACCGAACGTAAGTATCGGACTCGTACAGCCCAACCTCTTTCTCCAGACGCTTTGCCTCAGTTTTACCCATGTCTTTTTCGGCGGACTCACTGACTAATACCCAGCTATCGTGAGGATTTTGATCCGATCCGGCACAGCCTACTAAACCAGACAACACTGATACAACCAGAACACAGAGGAGGACACGCTTACCGATGACAACTTCCATCAGCTTACGAGGACCATCTAGGGCACCCGGTATTCCTCAAGAAAAGCGCTCAAATGACCAAACGTTGCCGGAAAGGATATTTTTAGAGGTACGCGCCGATCATCCTTACTCAACCAAATACGAATTCCGGAAATGCTTTCGACGTGCTCACGAGCTGCTTCTTTGTGCAGTGATTTATCCAGGATTGGTCTGATCTCATAGGAGTCGACCCAACCGTCTTTGGTCGCAACACGGGCATCCCGATTAATCTCCAGGGTAACATCGTAGGATTCGTCGTCGGATTGCAGTGGAAACTCGATCCTTTTCTTCTCACTCAGGTCCTGAGCTCGTACGTAGTACAGGGTTGAAAGTAAATCCTGAGTGTATTTCTTAATGGAACTCTTCCGCTCACCGTTTTTCGTAAAGTAGCCACCACGGTGATTGTAACGAACAGTTCGAGTCTCATTCTCACCATTGTGCAGCTGATGGTAGTCGTATCCCCAGGAAAAGAGGCCTTTTCGATCAAAGTAGCTGGTGAATCGGTCCTCGAGGGTATAGAGGTATTCGACCATCCCTCCGGTTCTGGCTTTGAGTGATAACTTGTACAGGGGACGATTTCCAATTGTCCCCGAGTTAGTCGTGATTGTGATATAACCCGCCGTCAAACCCAGATACGTGGCCCGCAGACGGATGCTTTCTCCCACCTGAATCGGTACCTTGCTGAAATCCCGGTCGGTAGTAAACTCGGGACCGGTATCCATATAAGGCAGCTCAGGCTGGGTGGGTCCAGTGGCGCTTACACCCATTGCACTGGCGAAAAAAACAAGAATTACAGAAGTAACTATTCGCTTCATAATTGATTTGGAACTCCCAAAACCTGGCTAAAGACTGGCGGGGTCATAGTTACTCAATGAACGGATGATCCGAGGCTGTTATTTCATTAAAAGACCATATCTTATCACGTTTCCGTCTATTTCCTTTGAAACCTCCCACCGTCATGGGGATAAATAGTGGGTAGTTCCTTGTCACCAGCACCGAAAATATTTCCGTTCAACGCTTATAGGCCCACTGAATGGCCTTATTCCCCTGGAATAGAATTTGCACCTTAATAGTGGTACACAGCACGGAGGTGCAAAATCATGGACCCGGACCAGGACAAAGATATCATCCTGAAGCGAGTTGATCGACTTGAACCAGGCATGACAGTGGCCAGGGATATCCATTCCAGTAAGGGCTGCCGTCTGCTGTCCGCCGGTGATGAGCTGACGTATGACGACATAGACCGGCTCAAGCGGTGGAACAAGCGAAGCATTTACATTCAGGATCCAGATGAGAATTCCTCGGAGGATCAAAGCGGGACCCGATCCGATTACCGAGAGGCATCCTGACCTACCCCTTCGATAACGTCACCGTAACCGGTTCACCACGCCCTATCCCAAGTTCGTCACGGGCTGACCCACCTGGCATAGCAACTTCCAGACGGTCGTAGCTTCCGATAATTCCCGTCAGGGAGTCCGCGTCCCCGTAGGTTGATGCTATTCCTTCAATTCTTCGCTCCGCAACACGAATAAAAAGTCGCGAATTCTCCGTTAGCGTTTCTCCGAACTCTTTCCGTAACCGCTCGGATTTGATGTTAGTAATTAAGTTTCCAAATCGATCGACGTGAACGATCTCCCCGGAGAATTCCTCAGCTGAATTATCCGGGTCAGGGATCAAACCATCACTGGCTGGACCGTCCTTTTGAGGACCGAGTCTTTCCAGGTTTCCGCCAAGACTAAGAAACCGACCAACGGGCGCAAACCAATCCCGGCCGTGGAATGTGGAACTTATTCTCTCCCGGGCAAGGTCCTCGTTGGTTACCCGGCGGGCCCGGTCCCAATCCAGTCCATCGGCCAGACCGGTGTCCGGGGCAACCACGGTCCGACCGGATGCAGTTTCAACGGCTATTATATCTCGCCCGGTACCTACCCCCGGATCGACTACGACGAGCACAACCGCATTGGTCGGCGTCGAGGGCAGGGCATACTCGAGAAGGAAAGCCGCTGTCCGTTCATCCTGAGGCGGAACCTCGTGGGTAAGGTCAATTGTGGGAGGGTAGGGTGCGGAGGATTGAATAATCGACTTCATGATCCCAACGTAGGGATCATCGGTTCCGAAATCCGTTAAAAGACAAACCGGTACGGGTTCCTCAGACATTAGAGGACGGTTTCCGGTTCCTCGATGTCGATTTCGGGGTCCTCGTAAGGGCGGCGGACAACCTCACCGTTTTCAAGGATACAACGAATGTGATTGTCGGGGTTTGTGACGTGTAAGGTAGCAGTCTGAACGGTTATTTTTGCTCCCGAGAAGACGTCCTCCTCCACGTAAAGTGTTCCACCTTCACTTGACTGGATTTCGTTACGGAGGTCCTCAAGCTCACCGTGAAGTCCTTCGAGTTTATGCTTGATTGCTCCGGCAACATTCGACAGACGCGTATGCTTTTCCTGCTTCTCCTCCGGTAGGTACTCCTTGCCGCCAACTTCGTCAATTTTTTGGTTCAACCCCTGAAGCCCGAGCCGGACTTTTTCGAATTTACTTTTCTGGGATTCAATCTCATCCTCGAGTTCACGAACCCGATCACGCACCTTCGGTTCAATACCAACTTCCACTTCGGTTTTCGGGGCCATCCCCGAGCCAAGTTTTTTAATGGAAATGGCTTCACCGGCTCGAACAAGTCCCCCGAGAATAGCACCTTTCCGGCCGCTATCAGCAATTACGTAATCGGCCGCGTCGACCTCACTGTGCATGATAGTCTGTTCAACAACGACACTTCCCCCACACTTAACCGAAGTGTTCTCCAGATACTTTACGAAGACATCTCCTTTTGCTTGGATACGGCCTTCTTCCTTACCGGCCATTCCTTTTTTGAGGTAAACGTCACCCTCCGAAATAATCTGACATTTACCGGCTGCCTCAGCCTCTACCCGCTCGGTGGCTTCCACCTTAAAGCCATCCAGAATTCTTCCTTTCACGACTACCACACCATCAAATTCGACGTTTCCGGTTTCATAATCGAGATCACCATTGACGATGAACACTGGTTCGAGGGCCAGCTTGCCCTTTTTGACGAGTACCCTTCCGTCCGTCTCGGCAATAAGCTGGGTCTGATCACCGGATCGTCGTACGTTTTCGCCGACCTGAACGTCAAGTCCTTCCCCGGGTTCACAGGGGATTTCCTCCCCGTACACCGTTACACCGGGGGTACCTTCGGTCGGAGGAGACAGTTCGGCAAGCACTTGATTTTCCTTGGCACTGATAACCTCCTCTCCCCGGCGGTGGTCGACTTGATCTTCTTCGTCGTCCGTTTCGTCCGGTTCCTCGTACTCTCGTCCGGTCAAATCAGCTTTCTCTTTCGGAGGAAGATCAACATTGAACTCGATGGACCCATCCTCACCGTCCTGGGGTTGGGACCCTTCGGCAATCAGGACATCCTCCTCGAAGCGTTCCTCTTCAAAAACAGTGGTCACGGCCTCTTCATCGTAGTTCATTCCCTCGTCCTCGAGGTGCTCAATGACCTCATTTTTTTTCACGGGAAGACCGTCCGGTTTTGGTGGGTAGACAGTTAAGTAAGCTTCGGTCTCATCGTCGTTAACGGTGATACTGAAACTCCCATCGACCTCGGGATCACGCTGGCGGGGACCGATGATTTCCTGTTCCCCCTGAGCTTCCTCCACGATGCGCTCCACTTTGTTCCAATCGATATCGGTGGTGAAATCCTTCTCCTGAAGTTCTTCCTCAACCTGTTCCACCGTCACGGGCATACCGTGTCCCTCGGGGGGATAGACGGCCAATTTTAAACCCTCTTCGGAGTTGTCGAGATTGATAAACCCGGCGACTTCCTCCTGCTCCTCGGCCTCTGCCAGTAAATCGTCCTTCTCGAGGGAATCCTCCTCGTCCTGCTGCAGGGCTTCCTTCCGAACCGCCTCAATGAGGAAATCCTTCTGTCCGAAACCAAAAACACCCTGTCGTCCTTCCTCAATTACTTTAACGGCAATATTATCGGGATCGATACCGAAGTAATCCGCTGCTCGCTGGACCCCCTTCTCGGGAGAACTACAACGCACTTTGACGGAGTTTTTCCGTTTGGCATCGTAGTGAAGTCGAATCTGATCCTTGCTCTCGCCCTCCCGGACCTCAATTCCCCACCAGGTGTGTAGATCGTAGTCGTCCTCGTTCTCGCTGCCGTCCTGGGAGGGCTCATCGCTATCGGAGTCTTCCTGATCCTCTTCATCGTCGGACTCGGTAATGTCAATCAGTACCAGTTCGTGTTCGGAGGGCAGGTCCATCAACCGTGATAGTTGACGTTCCCGATCGAACAGCGGTTTGTCCTCTCGGTAGATAATGTGTTTTCTGAGCTGATCAAGGGGGGGTGTGTCGAATTTTTCTTCCAGGTCAGCGTCGTCCGGGTCAAGCTGGGTCGTTAATTCAAAATCAAAGTTCGGTTCGGAGTACGAATCAAAGGAGATTTCGTGGTCGTCTATCCGGGCTACCGTATGGGACACTTCCTCATCCTCAACTTCGTGCTGTGCGTTGGATATCTTGAGAACCACGTTCGGGAAAATCTCCTGTTCTACGATCACTTCACGACTTCGTTCCTCGTCCATTTCCTCTTCGAGTTCTTTTATCCTCGACTTCACTTCCTGTAGGTCCTGCCGTATGTGGTTCAGCTCAAATTGAAAATTACGCAGACGCTCCTCGTCCTTGGGTGCAAGTCCGCCCTGGTCCTTCTTTTCGAGAAGATTTTGAACGTCCTTGGAATATTCGGTCTCCTCGGACTCCAACTTGTCCCGCTTGGCGGCAAGAGACTCCAGTTCTTCTTGAAGAGCACCGGAGGACCCAAGACGAATTGTAGTATCGGGAAAGTTCTTCGACCCTATTTTTTGGGCGTAGATTCTATCAACGGCCTTGGCTTCACCACCGACAAGAAACCCTTTTTCACCGAGGAGATAGATCCCCTGACCGGCTTCAACGTTACTGTGCATAATCACTTCCTCGGTAATAATATTCTCGCCGGCGGAGATAACGGCGTTCTCGATGAATTCGGCATAGACAGAACCGTGAGCGTCGATTTTGTGATCCTCGCTACCCTTGATCCCTCGCCCGACAATAATATCGCCCCCGGCCTTGAGGTCGGCTCGACCGAGACTATCGACCACCCAGATGTTACCGGTGGCCTCAATTGTCATGTTGTCCCGGACGCTGCCCTCGACGAAGACGCTGCCGTCGTAGCGAATATCCCTCGTATCCGAGTCCACGTCTCCTTCAATTCGTTTGACCGGAAGAACGTGAACCGTATCCCCGGACCAGGAGACCTGACCCACGCGGCCGGCGTAAATACGCTCGCCGGAATGACTTGAAACAGTATAAAGCCCCCCTTCAAACTGAGGGTTGTTCCCCCGTAAATCAGCGGCAAGCAGCTGACCGGGTTTGACTTCCTGCCCGGCCTGCATGCTGGTTCGAAACTCCTCCAGCTGGTTCAGCAGAGCTTCCTGATCACTGACGGATCCTTCGGATCCTAACGACTGATCGTCCTGGGCATCTTCGGGCCGGTTGAAGGTATAGACCTGCTCGAGTTCACGTTCATCCTCTTCTTCGAAGGTCCGGATCGTCGTTCCCTGCATCTCGATCAATTCGTCCTCGAGGTCGAAGAGTTCATCCTCGATGGACCGTAAGTCCTCGTCGTCGAGACCAGGGTCCATACCAAGGTCGGACTCGCCGTCTTCGGTCACCTCATCCAGCTCGTCGGCTGAGTCAAGATCCTCCGGTGTGTCCGCTTCGCTCATGGCTGTCTCCCTCTCGATCAAAAAACCCCATGTATTCTAATACCAGTGGGAAGTCAGTTCCCTAAACAGAAACTCGTCCGGGCTTATTTCGTAATTATTCAATTACCCGAATTGGAACCGGCTAATTTCCAAAAAAACCGGAAACAGTGTCCAGTTTAATCAGGAGTAAAAAACCCGATTAAAGGCTATGCTTACGATGACCGCCATTAAAAAGTTCGAAAGAACGAGTCCGATTGTTAAGTACGAAACGATTTTGCTGGCCGAGGGAAAGCGACGGGGAAGCCCCGCAAATTCCCAGCGCCAGAACCCAATCCATATCAGCCAGAAAATCCCCCACATAGCTGTCCTCCAGGCAAATTCCACGGTCCCGTAGGTCCCAACCAGTAAGTAAAGGATAGCATAAATGCTACCAAAAAGAGCCAGGGACCCCTTCAAGAGGTGACCTCGCCAGAGATGACCCAGCCCCGGTAGAAATAACGTTAACAATGTACCGGTAGACCTCGAGTCGCGACCGGTTCGTCGCAGGGGAGTCCCGCAAACTCGACATTCACCGGGGGAACCGATCTGAGGCGATTGACAGACCGGACATTCACTCACCGTGTTTCCCCCATTCCGGCATCATGTAAAGCAGCTGAAAGTTCGACGTAGAACGGTCCGTCAGTTCTTTGAGTGGGGAGAGTATTTCAAGTACTGACTCAACCAGGGAAAATCGCCGTTCACCGGCATTCCAGAGGGTTGGCTCTTCCTCCAGGCCAGCCGCCTTCTGGAGCTTACGAATTGCGTCACGCCGGCTCCCCGTTGCGTCAATAAGATTTTTCTCGAGGGCCTGTTTTCCCGTAAACACCCGTCCGTCCGCAATTTTTTCGAGTTGCTCACGGGATAATTCCTGACGGTTTTCGAGAATATGGTTCAGAAACTGATCGTAGACATCCATGATTAACGTCCGCAGCACGGCGCGTTCCTTGGGCTTCATGTCTCGAAATGGTGATCCGAGATCCTTAAACTCACCGGATTTAACGACCCGGTAATCCACACCGACTTTTTTCATTAAATCACTGACCTGCATGAACTGCATAATGACTCCGATACTGCCCACGAGACTACCCGGGTTTGCAACGATGGTATCGGCCGAACTGGCCACGTAATAGGCACCGGAGGCACCAAGCGACCGTACTGAGGCCACCACGGGTTTACCCGTGGAGGCAAACCGTTGTACCGCATCGGATAGTTCCTGACTGGGGGCCACCGCACCACCTGGACTATTTACGTCAATCAGGAGCCCTTTAACCGAATCGTTTTTCCGGTATTTACGCAGGGTTTTTAATCGATCCTCCACCGAAAAAATACCCCCGTCAATCGATAGAACACCAACGGTTTCCCCATTAAAATCAGTAAAGGTCGTCGTTTCGGAGGGTAAAATACTGAAGAGAAAAAAGGACTGAAGGGTTAAAATTCCAATCAGTACAACGAAGATCAGGGCAACGGCCATCCACCGGAGTGTTTTAAAGAGTTCCTTTACCATCAATTAAATCCTTTCGTCTGAAATCAGGAACCCGGAATAAATAAATTCAATTAATCCCTACTGCCCTTCGTAACAATGTGTGCAACCTTTTATTTTTAATTGATTCGGTCTGCTGGAACGTTTTATTTCATCGGCGTAAACACGCTCTCCCTGTTCAAGACGTCGATTGCAGACCGGGCAGCGACGACGGTGATACGTCTCAGTAGTCCCGGATCCGAACATACTTAAAATTAAAACCACCAACAGTACAAAAATTATAGCTGAGCTGATAATTATGACGTACATGGGTAGCAGTCAGCCCTAAAGAATGTTAAAACTACCGGGAAAAGATGTTAGAGACCCCGGATTGCAAACGGGGAAGCCACCGACGATCCGTTGATAACACTGGCCGTTTCGCGGTATCGGAGCCACTGATATTGGTCGAGGACGATAAGCTCCGGAGTTCCTTTCGGATCATACTGCGGAAGTACGAATCCAGCACGGACCGCAACGAAATCAGAATACTGCTCCTGTGGCTGGCGTTCGAGGTACTCCGGTACAATTCAAGACGTTCCGGAACCGAAAATAACTCCGGCCGTCGTTCAAAGAGACGAAACTGTGCGGCGGTATCGCCGGTGTGCCGATAGATTTCCTCCATGAAAGCATCCGTTGACTGATAATAAGGCCCCTTCTGGGTTAATTCCCGGAATGCTTCCAGCGGAATACGCGCTCGTTTCCACTCGTCCTGTTTGTATGCCTGCAAACCTCGCTCCAGAAGCAGAAACTCCTCCTTCTCCGCCATTGGCACGGATTGCTTAACGGTATACTGATCCCTCTTGATCGGTAATTCCACGGGATAGGAGAAATGATGCCGGTAGGAGGGCGACGATAATTGAACGTATCCGGTCGGGACGGATGAGAGAGAAAACCTACCGGTCTCAGCCGTTTTTGCCAAATGTCCACCGGGATCAACTCGAAGACGTATCCCCTTGAGATCCTGCGGGTTCTCCGACGTCAAGCTTCCCTGAAGCCCCCCATTGCCTGGGGCTGCGTCAGTGTAAAGATGATAGAACCGTCCCAGACGGTGAGTCGTCCTCAGATTGACGTAGCTGTGGCCATTCAACTGTAAATAGGTTTTCAGGGACCCACGAAACTTACCCAGCCAGTTGACGGAAGCACTCCGTATAGTCGTCCCGGCCTCGGTATACGAGGCTGGTTGTGAAATCGCACCCAGTTTTGAGAACCCCTCGTTATTTCTGCGGGAAAAATACAATCGTCCATTTATGGGCATTAAACGCAGTATAGGCGAGGACGAATTGTAGAGGGTATCGGAACTAACAAATCCCAGGGGACGAGTGTCCGACGGACGGTCGAGGTAACCGGAAACAATGCTGTAGGTGTCGCTGTGTTTTTTGATGGCGTAGTAACCCGTAAATCCCCCCGGATGCAGATGCAGAATGTCCTCGGTGTTGGCAAGTTCGGAGAGGGTATCCCCCAGTGGATCAGTGTAGTGATAGAGAACACCGGTATCGTCTTTCGGACGAACGGGGTAGAAAAGCAGCTGGCGTTCATCGGAGAAGAACCCCTTGCCCCTGAGCCGGACGTCGGTTTTAAGAGGACGTGCCGAATACTTGACGGTATCGGATACGTACAGGGTCCATTGTTCTCCCGGGGTATCGGTTCCCCAGAAAAACAGACTGTCGCCGGCATCGTTCAATACCGGATAGTGAAGGTCCTGCTTGGGGTGCGAAAGGACTTGCTGATAGTTAAACGTCTCGGGATTGTACTGGTATAAACTCATCTTGCTGCCACCGTCATTAACACCCGAAAAGATCATTTCACGGGTCCCTGAATGAGCTACGCTTCCAATTCTCAGGTCAAAGGGCAAGGCATGGCGGCGACTGGGCAAGTTAGGATAATCAAACGCCTTCAGCCGTTTTCCTCCCAGGTCCAGTACAAAAAGAGTCCCCCGGTTCCGGGCTACGTCAACCGGGTTTGAAACATTTGAAATTGTTTGTCGGGGGTATCCCTGGTTATCGTAAATAACCACACTATTATCGTGAATCTGGTAGAAGTTCCCGCGGCCGAGATACCGCCAGGATCCCCCCTCCTTTTTGGCCATGTATTCCTTGTCTCTGAACGGGTGCTGAAGCCGAAAACTTCGCTTCAGTTTACCGTCCCAGTTGTACTGTAAGACAAACCGCTGAAGTCCCCGCCCAGAATCAAGCAGTCTTGCGGAGAAGTAGACACTTTTGCTGTTGGCCCCAAGGAATTGCAGGTCCCGCATGATTTCAAAGTCATCGAAGGAAAAATTTCGTCGCTGAATCAGGCGTCCCTCGGTATCGTACTGTTCTACGGCACTGTCTTCCTCAAAGAAGTAATAGAGGCTCCCCTTGCCCCGCCAGTAAGTCGATTCAACCTGAAAATACTGAAAGGCCGTCCGCGATAAGTCATCAAGCGAGGACTGTTTCGGATTCATAAATTGACCGGTGCTGTAATCCACGGACCGAATTAAAGTTGTATCCGTTTTAACCAGCAAGCGTGTTCCGGTACCGGACTGGTCGATCCAGAGACGGTGACCACTCTGCGGCGACTCCGAAACGGGAAAACTGGGAGCCACGGTTTGAAGGGCCAGACGGCTTGACTGACTGAAGAAGGATCGTCCGGTTTCATCAAGCTCACTTTTGAACAAACCTTCTGGCGACGTAAGGTAAAGAGTATCCCCGGTGACCGCAAGCGATCGATAGGAGCGTTTCCGTGGCAGGAAGAACGTGTACTGGGCCGTCAAGCGGGAGTTCAATCGAGTAACCTCCCGGTTCCCGGTCAGCACAAAGACACTGTTCGATTGAATTTCGAGATCTTTAATGTCGGAAAAGGTACGGGATTCAAGTTCTTTTCCGTTACGGTAGGTCAGTAGCTTGTTTTCCCGCTGGGTAAGGTATCGACCGTCCTGAGTAACACCAATCAAGGTACCGGAAATTTCAAAAGCAGCCGTATCCACGAGCCCTTCCTCGGAATACGGATCCCACCGAACGAGCGGCGTATCGGACCCGGCACGCTGTATTATCCATTGTTCCTGTGCGGTAACGATGGAGCGTACGGGACCCGTTAACTGGATCTTCTTCGGTCTTGGATGGATTGATCGAATAGTTTCAGTCCCGGATTGATTCGCACGACCCGGTTGGTAAGACCAGAGTACTCCATCAACACCGAAAAAGGATTTCGGAGATCGGGATAATCCCCATCGGCGGACAACCTGTACCTGATGATAATCACTTAGAAAATCATTCAATTTATAAGGATCCTCGGGGACCGTCTCGGGTTGGGTGATCGGTGTGTCGGGAGTGCTGGTATCGGAGGTACGGGTGTCGGAAGCATTTGTGTCGGAATGACTGATACGGGGGGGACTATTTCGTTCAGGGTTGTGGAAGAAAAACTGCTGAAGCCCCTCGTCCCAGACCGCCACCGTACCATCGGGGCCGGCTTTAACGGAGCCGGGGTCAACAAGAAATGGCCCAGTATCAAAACTGAAAAAATTTGCGGAATCATGAACTCGTAAAGTAGCTGATGCATCGGCCGAGGTGGCAAAGCCCACCCCGATCAGGACGACTAGAAAGGTAAAAAACCGGGCAGTTCGAGTCAATTTAAGCCAGCAAAGTCGGCTTTAACGGCAGGACGTCACTCGGATAATTCATCCATTTCACTCTTTTCGAAGGTCGTCTGTTCTGGGCTGGGTTCAATGGACTTCCCGGAAATAGCCGGGTTTGAACCCTTGTACTGCCAGTCCTCATCACCCGTGTAGTTCACACCCGGGCGGGTCAATACATCCATATCACCCTCGACGGTTACCTGACAGGACAACCGCATCTCGTCTTCCTTTCCAATATAGGCAAACGTATTAATGAATGGAATCGGACTGAGTGGCCATCCCAACTTGAATTGCAGGACTTCCATCCAGCTTAGATCCGAGGCACCATCCATCGTGTCATTTTTAATGGATACCCGGCAGGTACCACAGTGACCAAACCCCTTACAATTCAGGCCGTAACTCCAGGGTTTGGAGTAAACTTCTACACCAACTTCCTGAGCAACGTTCCGTAGATTTGCTCCTTCTTCAACTTCTACTTCAATTCCCTCCCGGAGAAAACGCACGGTAGGCATCCTTGGGTACTCCTTTCTCAATCATAACTCGACATGGTTTAGAAAAACTCTGGTAAGAACAAAAGTCTATCAGCGTCAAGAAAGTACTTCAATTCACTCAACCATGGGATAGCGGTTTTTAAGCCAGGGAACATTCAAGTCGCTGGAAATTTGTTGGTCCTCCGGGACTTCACTGTCATGGTCCTCCGGTCCGACACCCGGAGGACGCTCGGCCGACGTAACTGCCGATCGGAAAAGATCCGCCAGACGATCGTCGGAATGCGTTGGCTTGAAGGTTTCGTGCATTTGTTCGTGAACGGACCGGGTCCAGCAGTGATCCGCTTCCCGAAAATCCCACGCTTCAACCAGCGGTGTCTCCAGGAAGGCAATTTCCGGATTCATCTCCCTCAGTACCCTCAACCAACCAAGTGTGGTAAACGGCCCCAGTTTCATGGACTGGAGTTCGCCGAAAACCTCCTTGAGCAATGAAACGTTCCAGATAACTCCTTCGGCCGGAAGGGGGCCAAGTTCAAGAAAACTGGACTGATTCAACTGATCGGGAATAGCCCAGGTCCAATCACTGCCCCCGGGAGCCATGAATTGAACGGGAGAGAGAATTAGGTCGTTCTCCTCCAGAATTTCATCGGCCCGGGCAAGGGCATCTCGGTAAAGGTAGGAGTTCGCACGCAGGAAAACGACGTGAGTTGTTTCAATGTCACTCAAGGTCCCCAGACGCAGGTGCATTAGACCGCACTCCGACGGATTGATACGGGAGTCCCAATGAACAAAATCAAATTCCTCACGGTAAAAACCGGCAAATTCCTCGGTGGAATCACGGGACGGCCCGTGGGAAAAGCCGATCTGGTCCGGGTATCGGGCCTGACTCAGAACACTTTCCGTACTTTCAAGTATTGTTCCTTCATCGTTCAGACCCGTAATAACAACACAGATACTCATGGACAAAAATCACTCGAAGAACGATAGGGCTTTTAGTCGGAAACGTTAACGGTTTGCCTGATTGCGTAAGGTTCTTCGCCGGACGCTTTAGTATACATCCGGGCCTGCTGTTCTCCGAGCATTCCGAGAATCAGTGACTGCATGCCCACGAGACCAAAGAGGACGGTTACCGTGGTTAGTGCATGATCGCTGAGGCTCTGGTTCGCGTATATTTTTAAGTACCCGAGGTAAATTCCGCCGAGTGTCATCATAAGAAAGAGGTACAAACTAACTCGGCCAAAAATCCGTATGGGACGAAACCTGTAATCTATTAAAAATTTGACAATAAGCAGGTCCATCAGAACTTCCCAGGTCCGACCTAGACCGTAATGGGAGGTTCCATGTTGCCGTGGACGATCCGACACTGGAATCTCTTCGACTTCAATCCCCTTCCAGGAAGCAAGCGCGGGAAGAAACCGATGTAACTGTCCGTAGAGTGGTAAATCCTCCAGGATTTCGGCCCGGTAAGCTTTTAAACTGCAGCCGTAATCGTGAAGTTTAACACCGGTGGTGTAACTAATGACTCCATTGGCGATCTGAGAGGGCAATACCCGTCTCAGGTAGGATCCCTTTCGGTCCTTACGCCAGCCGCTAACGACATCGTTCCCCTCTTGCAGTCTGTTTAAAAGATCCGGAACATCCTCGGGATCATTTTGAGCATCGCCGTCCATAAAAACAATTACGTTGCCATCAGCGCAATCTAGTCCTGCTTTCATTGCCGCGGATTGACCGAAATTCGAACGCAAAAACAGAGCTTTGTGTCGATCGGATACTGTGTCCCTGAGCCACCGGGAACTACCATCCGTGGACCCGTCATCCACCCAGATCACTTCGTGAACCCGATCCTCGGCCTTGATAAGTTCCTGCAGTTCCTCGTGCAAGATTGGAAGGTTATCGCGTTCGTTGTTGACCGGAATAACAATTGAGCATCTCATGACCGGCCCTGGATCGGGTGCTTCCATGGTTTGCTTAGTTTGAGACCCTGAGGGACGTTACACGGGCGTTTTCCTTGATATTCACACCTGATTCAGGAACGTGCAACGGTAGCAACAACCGCATATCCGCTTCCGCGTCCGAAAGCCAGAGTGTGGGATGCGAGGCGCCGTTCCAGGTCAAGTGGTCGTGTGGATGTAAAACCGCCGTGAAACCACCCGAGTAGGTAATATTTTCATTCAATTCCAGCAGCACTGTCCCTTCGTTAAGCTCCCACCAGCCGTAATCGTCCTCAGCATGGCGTTTCTCGGGAGCGATTGCCTCCCGGTTCGCCAGTTTGAACTCACTGCCACCAAAGTCCAGATCTCCCGGATTCTCCACCCTGTAAATGTTACCGGCCGTTAATGACACTGCGTGGTCTTCAACTTGCGTGTCGGCGTGCAAAGTATTCGACAGGTAAGCATCAAAAATAGTTTCTCCATCAAGCCACTCCATGGTTATCCTCCTGAACTGAAAGACTTCAAGTAGCCAGGTTGTTCAAGCAACGTGGTTTCGTTATTTCGTTTTCATCCGGTGAACCCCATCCCAGTCCTCGGGGGGCGGCTCGTCCTGGTACTGTTGACACCGTTCAAGAAAGACATCGGCCACCGGATCGTCGGGGAAGTCCTGGCGAAGTGCCTCGAATTGTTCTATAGCGTCTTCCCATTCCTGTTGCCGGTATTTTTCCAGTGCTTCCTCGAATCGTTCCTTAAGTTCCATTTGATCCTGACCGACTTCACCTTTTCGACCGAGGAGTTCGTAGACCCTGACCGGTTGATCCTTCCCTTTGACCGTTATCTTATCGAGTTCCCTGACTTCAACGTCGTCCTGCACGTTATCGTATGTATCCTCACTTATCATCGAGCGGGTACCGTATTTCTTGTTGGCGCCTTCAAGCCGGGATCCCAGATTGACGTTATCGCCAATAGCCGTGAAATCGAAGAGTTGTTCTGATCCCATGTTACCGGTGGCAGCGTACCCTGTGTGAATGCCAATTCTCAGTTCGAGAACTTCTCCCCCTTCCTCACGCCACTGCTCCTGTAGTTTATGAATTCTCTCCCGCATATCGACCGCCGCCATACAGGCCCGGCGGGGATGATTGCCCGGTTCGGCGGAAACAATGCCAAATTCAGCAACCAACTCGTCACCGATGTATTTGTCCAGCACACCCTCGTAGCGAAAAACACATTCAGTTAGTTCAGTCATAATGTCACTGATAACGGAGGCAACTTCGGTCGCGGTCCTGCCCTCGCTGAAGTTCGTAAAGCCGGCGATATCGGCGAATAACAGCGTAATTTCTCGGCGTTCACCACCAAGCTCCAGTTCGTCGGGGTCCTCAAGAACCTCCTCCATAACGGAAGCCGTCAAGTAGGACTCGAAAGCATTTCGGATTTGCCGTCGCTTGCGTTGTTCAAAGACCAGGTTATAAATCGTCACAAGTCCATACGTGGTGTAAGACGAAAGCAATGGTGCCGACAGATTGATTAAATACCCCTGGCTGAAGAGCCCAAAGCCCATAACAACCAGAAGCGTCGTAACCAGGACCGTCAGCACCAGAGCAATCATGGGGGAAAGTAGAGTCGCAATCACTCCGACTGCGCTTGTCCAGAGCAGTACGGTCATGATCGTGTCGATGGTCCGTATCGGATGCAGGAAATCATTGTTAAGCATCATGTCCAGGATGTTGGCGTGTATTGCCACCCCGGCTTCCTGGGCGGAAAACGGCGTAGCTCGCAGATCGTGAGCGCCCGTTGCCGTACTACCAACGAGCACTTTTTTCCCTTTAAAGAACTCAGGACTGATCTGCTGGCGGCCAGTCTCGTTACGCAATTGTGCAATAATTCTCTCAATCGGTACCTCACGGTAGGAATTAAACCGGGAGTTCCGGGGTTTAAGCCCGCCTTTGTAACGAATGAGCGCCCGTCCTTTCTCGTCCAGAGGAATTTCGAGGTTTCCGACTTTCAGGTTCCCTTGTTCAACAGTAACTGACGACCTGCCGGGCTCCAGTCCCATCTCCTCAAGGGCACCGGCAATACCCAGAATAGGAAGGAACGGCCGATCGGGAGTGAAACCGGCTTCGGGGAAGGATTTGATACCATAGAAGGGATAAAAGCGGCGCGCGGGCCCGTCAGGATCGGGAGTAAATGAAATATGAGCCAGACCATAACTTTGATCGAGTACAGGCTCAATTGGCACCGCCACGAATGAACTTTTTGGAATCAAACCCCAGTCGTCGGGGATACGGTAACCGTGTCTTGAGAGAGCCCTGTCAATCCTATTCAATTCCGATTCGGGAGGATGCCCACTGGCTACGTCAACAAACCAGGTGGCTGTAAAAGAACGCCCCTGTTGTTTCAACGCTTTACCTAAGCTCCTGTCACCACTGACGGCTAAACTGTTGAGGTCATCGTGAACTGATTTGAGGTAAGGAAGCGAACGCATCGGCTTCTTCTGGGCCAGCTTAAACGCTCTTTTGATCTGCTGAAGCCAGCGTTTGGCTTTCCTCGGGCGGACCTCTTTCCCACTGGGGTTAATGAACCCAATATCGAGCATGACACTGTCGGCGTGACCGAGAAAATTAACAACATCCGCCATCAGCGACCGGGGCCAGGGCCAGCGGCCGTAGACCGACTTGTATCGGTCAAGTGCCGTCTCCGTAATCGTTACAATAACAATATCGTCGTCGGCCCGGGCGGGATCATAGAAAAAACGGTGACGGTAGTCTATGAAGGGGAATTCCAGGGTACTGTAGTAGCCAAATTCATTGCCTTGAGCTGTTTTCTCGTACCGTTTTTCCAGGGTATAAGTCACGCATACCGTCGACATGACGATTATGGTAATGATCAGACCCCAGAGTCCGTGATCCTCGAACCATCCGATGATTCGATTAACGACCTGCATCAGTATCCAAACCGGCTCAGACCACGGAAACGGTAACTAACGACCGTTCCCTCCATAAATCTCATTCCCGTTTTTTACTTTTCGGAAGAAATATCATCCATCATCGTATCCAATGAAAATTCATTCTAAATCAATCAGCTTTGATCGCCCACACGACTGATTTGTACGATAACGTCCCTAATCTAAAGTCCCCGGGCGCCCAGAAACCGATACTCAGTCGGATATCAACATTCGGATGATCAACCACGACCGATCGAAATGAACACTCGTACAAAGCATTACCGCAAATCCCCGAGTTAAGTGATTCAGGGGAACTGAGTCCCATTTTGAAAATTCCCTTCAGTTCAGATAAGGTCATTTCATAGAATAATTTCTCAACCAACCTCACTTAAAAAGGAATCGTTACCATGGACTGGAAACTAAAAGACAAGAAATACGTCTGGCATCCCTTTACCCAGATGCAGGAGTACGAACAGGGCGATCCCGTCGTTATTGAGGAGGCCGACGGGGTCCGGCTAATCGACTCGGAAGGAAACGAATACTACGATGGGGTGTCATCTCTCTGGGTCAACGTTCACGGTCACCAGGTTGACGAGATTGACGAAGCCATTGAGGATCAGCTCGACGAAGTTGCTCACTCCACCCTGCTCGGCCAGGGGAACGTACGAGCGACGGAACTTGCCGAACGTCTGGTGGAAGTGACCCCGGATAACCTCCGGAAGGTCTTTTACTCCGACAGCGGTGCCACCGCCGTCGAAATCGGTATGAAAATGGCCATTCAATACTGGGCGAACAAGGCAGGTGAAGCCACGGAACGACAGACGTTCCTGACCTTTGAGAACGGCTACCACGGGGACACTTTTGGACCAATGTCCGTTGTTCCGGATCCAACCTACCACTGGCCGTTCCAGACTGTCCTACCCGACCCGGTTCAGGTCCCATTTCCACACGTGGATCGCTGGCCGGGAACGGACGACCCTGAAACGGTCCTTCAGGAATGCCTCGACGGAATCCGATCCGCCCTAGATGAAGAGGGGGAAAGGGTCGCTGGTATCATGGTTGAACCGGTACAGGGGGCTGGCGGCATGATTACGGCACCGGACGGATTCCTCTCCGGACTCAGATCAGTGGCCGACGAGTACGATCAACTGCTGATCGTGGACGAAGTCGCCACGGGGTTCGGACGCACCGGTGAATTGTTCGCCTGCGACCACGAAAATGTCGAACCCGATATTATGCCACTGGGTAAAGGAATCACCGGCGGTTACATGCCCGTCGCTGCAACCATGGCAACCCAGGAGTTATACGACGAATTTCTCGGCACCCGTCAGGACAAAAACGCCCTTTACCACGGTCACTCTTACACCGGTAACGCCCTGGGCTGTGCGGCAGCAGTGGCAAGCCTTGACCTTCTCGAGGATCGGCTGGACTCCCTACCGGACAAAATTGACTTTATTGGGGATAAGCTCGACGAAATACGGGGGATGGGTTTCGTGAGGGAAGTTCGGCAGGAAGGGTTCATGTGCGGAATAGAATTGATGCAAAACCCACAGGACGACAAACCCTTCGGTCCCGAAGTGGAGGCGGGGTGGACTGTCTGTAACATTGCACGTGAACGGGGCATGTTAATTCGGCCGCTTGGTGACGTGGTAATTTTCATGCCGCCCCTCGCGAGTAACAGACCCGAACTCGAAGCCATGGGCGAGATCCTTATCAATTCCCTCAAGGAGGCTCGAAAACAGCTTCCTTAGATTGATTCAGAGGGCGGAAGCCCCCCCTCTTTCCCCCTCGCTGCACCGTAACCCAAAAACTTTTTTCTACGGGG
This sequence comes from Salsurabacterium abyssinicum (SeqCode), assembly GCA_042219765.1. GTDB lineage: Bacteria > T1Sed10-126 > T1Sed10-126 > T1Sed10-126 > CAZEBV01 > JBDGPI01. The sequence continues at coordinate 33,192 of JBDGPI010000143.1, read as the reverse complement.
GTTCAGCCCCTGATCCCCCAACTAGTCCCCTTATCGGTCGGTTCCGGATCAATCCCCAATCTCAACCCTTCACTTTTCACTTTTCACTCTTCACTTTATACCTACTGATGACGTTTCTTGTAGAGCTGCTTTTCGTAGTAATCCTTAATTGCGGAGTAGTTGTCGACGGAAAACTTTTCAAGGGTCTCAAACTGCCCGATGCTGTAGGACGTCTCACTGATGATCCGGTGCATAGATACAACCGTTACACTCTCGAGGTCGCCAGCGTAATTCAGAGGGTCCAGCGTTTCATCGACAAGGTAACCCACCGTTCCCCGTGGACTGGAAGGACCTATCAGGGGCCAGACAAGATAAAACCCCGGGGAGATCCCCCATTTTCCCAGCGTCTGGTCAAAATCCCGTTCAACCTGGTCCAGATGCTCCCCGGCCGGATCAAAAAAACCCGCTCCACCAAAGGTTGAATTAATCAAGAATCTGCGGGAGGCCACACTTGCATCGTGCCAGCGTCCCTGAAGAACTGAATTGACGGCATACGTCGGTTCGTAAAGGTTGGAGAAAAATCGTTTAAATGACTCCCTGACGGGACTCGGCGTATAGTCCCTGTAGGCGCGAGCCACCGGTTCGGCGACGTATTCAAACCCGTACTCGTTGACCGTCATGACGGCCCGGTTCCAGGGTTCAAGTGGATCCGCGAGTTGTATCTTTTCCGGTTTATCCTTTCCGGTTCCGGTGGAAAATGGGTCCTCAAACCCCTGAACCCCTCCAGGTGGAGGCGCGGGTGCGGGGGAAGTATCCGGCTGAGGCTGACCCTGAGCGGAAACAGGTAGAAAAGCGATAACCAAAAAGAAAGAAACTGAAACTGTAGAGGTAATCCAGCAGTCTTTAGGCGAAATTTCCAAGGAGGAAGTGGGTGTTAATCCGTGGCTTTGTCAGGTGATTCTGTTCCCGTGTCAACTCGATCCTCTAGGGACTCCGACCGCAGTTTTTCCAGGTTGTCCCGTAGTTTCTCGGTGAGTGTTTCCACGGAATTATTCGCGAGGACGGACGAAAATTGCGAGCGATAATTTTCAACCATGCTGACACCCTCGAAAACAATATCGTACACGACCCAGCGGTTCTTCTGTTTGTACATCTTGAAATCCATTGAAAGTTCTCGCTCATTGTCCCCGCGGTGGACCTGAGCAGTGGATCGAACCATTGCGTAAGACCCTCCTCCTCGGATTTCTTGATCCTTAACGACTATCTTGTCGAGAACCCAGGGAGGATCCTTGAGAGCCATGTATTCGAGCAGGCGATCAGTGTAGAGACGAACAACAAGCGGCCTAAAAACACTGGTAAGCTCTTTGAGCTGATCCTGATTAACGGATCGCGCCGCTGGTCCCAGTGCACTTCTGGTCATCAATTTAAAATCAATTATAGGTTTTAACTGACTGAGAAGTTTGTCGCGAAGGGGGTTAAAATTACCATCCCTGTTGAGGTTAGTGTCACGAAGGGTCGACACTGTTTTGTCCGCGTAAGCTTTTATGATCGCCGAGGGAGTTTCGGCTCCGTGACCCGGTTGAGTAAAAAAAGCAACGGCCAGGGTCGTTACGAGAAGCACTATCAGAAACCGGTCGAGGTCCTGGGAATGGATCATTCAGAACCCGCCTTTCCGAAAGCAAGATTACCGATGAGGTCCTCAAGGATCAACGGTGGATTCGTCTGACGGATCTGTCCGGTACCATCCTTGGCGATATTTCCCGGCATGCCCCCTGGTGAAAGCGCAATGTATTTTTCCCCCAGCAACCCCTCCGTTTGGATGGACGCTATCGTACCTTCGGGTAGCGTAACATCTCGATCTATTGCTAGAGTAACGTGAGCCTTGTAATTCTCGAGCCATATTTTCTCAACCGTGCCGACTTTGATCCCGAGCATCTCCACGCCAGTATTTTCGTTGAGACCATTCACCTTCGAGAAAACGGCCTTAACCTCGTAGCGGCCGGATCCAAACAGGTTAAGGTTACCAAATGAAAGTGACATATAAGCCAGGGCAACAAACCCAAGAATTAAAATGATACCGACGGACAGGTCGACAGCTCGATCTTCATTCACGTTTTTTCACCCTCCAGAGGACCCTCAAGTGCTTCACGAACGAACTCAGCCACAGCTGGAACATCGGACTCCATGAACGTTTCAGGGGGTTCATGAGCAATTATTTCACCTTCATATAGCATCGCAACTTTCTGAACGATTGGAAAGACTTTCTGAAAATTATGAGTAACTATTATTGCCGTAAAGGATAGTTCATTGTGCAACCGCTTGATCAGCCGGAGGATATTATTTGCTATTAAGGGATCAAGACCGGTGGTGGGTTCGTCAAAAAATATGTACTCCGGATTGAGAATCAGTGTCCGGGCCAGTGCGATGCGTTTGACCATGCCCCCGCTGAGTTCCGCCGGATACTTGTCGTCGGAGCCTTCCATGTTCACCATGCTGAGGTGTTGGCTAACGTTGTCTCTGATCTCGGGCTCCGATAAATCGGTCGTTTCCCTGAGAGGAAAAGCTAGATTCTCGTAGGCTGTCATGGAATCGAAGAGGGCCCCGCTCTGAAAAAGCATTCCTATTTTGCGGCGAACGGCACTGAGTTCCCTACCACTGGCCTGATGGATGCTTTCGCCGTCAATACTGACGGAACCACTATCCGGTTCCATAAGGCCAACAAGGTTCCTGAGCATCACCGACTTTCCGGAACCACTGGCCCCAAGTAATGCCATGATGTCCCCCTCTTCGATGGTCAGATCGATACCCTTGAGCACATCCTGGTCCTCAAAGGACTTATAGAGGTCAGTTACTTGAATCATTGTCGGTCGGCCCCGTTCCCCATCAAAACATGATCGACGTCATGATGTAGTCAAACATCAGAATAAGTACACTTGAGATAACAACGGTTTCGGTCGACGCCCGGCTGACTCCTTCGGCACCATGCCCCGTGTAATACCCCTTGTAAGTGCAAACCCAGGCAATAAGAACACCGAAAACCAGGGATTTGACCGCACCACTGACAATATCGTGCATGACCACAAAATTGGTGATACTCGAAAAATAAGACCCCTGGGAAATCCCGAGCAACCCTCCGGCCACGGCATAACCCCCCAGGATACCGATAACGTTAAATATAGCGGTCAGGAAAAACACCGATATGACCGAAGCAATGAGAATAGGCACCATGAAATAGCGAAAAGGATCCAGCCCCATGATTTCGAGTGCGTCAAATTGCTCCGTTATGCTCATTATTCCGAGTTCGGAGGCAAGGGACGATCCGGCCCGACCGGCCACCATAATAGCGCAAACGACCGGTCCAAGCTCTCGAATCAGCGCCAGGGCAACCGCAGTTCCGACTCGTGTCTGCGCACCAAACTGGACGAGAACGTAGTAGACCTGTAGAGCCATGACCGCTCCCGTGAAGGAACTAATTAAGCCGATCAACCAGAGGGAGCGTGTCCCGATAAAATCAATTCGTTTGAGGACTCGTCTGAACTTAAGGGGCCGGGTGAAGAGTGTTAAAATGATAGAGCCCATGAACCGTCCGAAGCGACCCAGCCGCGCCAGTCGGTCGGTTGCGTATCGACCAAGAGCTTCAACAATAAAAATCATTACTCACCTACGGAAAGTACCGGGATGTCTGCCCAATCAGTAACCAAGAGAATAGGTGAAACCACCTCTGGATCAACCAATCAGGCGATTTTAACAACCACAAGGATCGTTCCTGACCGTGTCCTGGGACTCACCGTCCTGATGACCGATACGGTTCATTATCCATGCAACTGCCCCTTTCAAACCCTATCCTTTCGAAAGTGGTACTTGACGGTCTCAGTTCAGGTCGATACTCTCCTGCATTATGAATACGGATAACTTGAACCGAACGGCCCTTTTTGAGGATTATCCAGACGATCCCCCGCTGATGGGATTCGGGGGCTGGGAAATGCCCCGTGACTTCGGCGGGATCGTTGAGGAACATCGCACCGTCCGGGAGGACTGCGGTGTCTTCGATCTTTCCCACATGGGCCGCCTGGTTCTCAGCGGCGAAGGAGCCGCCGAGCAAATTGATTCCCTCTTCACCCGTTCCTTCGGGCAGGCCGAACCGGGTCAGGCCCTCTACGGGTTTTTCTGTAACGAGGAGGGAGGGTGTCTGGACGACGCTATCCTCTACTATCAATCCGACTCAAAGATCTGGATGGTCGTAAACGCAGCCAACCGCGTAACCATCGTCGACTGGATTGAGTCCCACGTTGACACGTCGCTTGACGATCGGACATTCGACACGGTTTTGTTGGCGGTTCAGGGCCCAGATGCACCGAAGGTCCTGCAGGGGATCGATGTCCTGAACGTCCCCGACACACCGTTTCGAACCAACTGGAACGGTAATTCGATGGCCGCAAGTACCGGTTACACCGGCGAAGCTGGAGGCGAACTCTGGCTCGATATCGAGACCGGTAAACAGGCTTTCAACCAGTTACTCGACGATGATGTCCGACCCTGCGGTTTAGGAGCCAGGGACACACTTCGACTGGAACAGGGATTCCCCCTTCACGGACATGAACTGAGCCATTCTATTGATCCCGTCACAGCAGGATTGGAACATTTTATCGACTGGGACGGAACGTTCGTCGGTAAAGAATCACTTACCGAAATTAAGGAAAAGGGTCCCGACGAAACAATTACCGGAATTATGACGAACGGCCGCCAGAGTCCCCGACAGGGGTACTCCATCCGGCAAGGTGATGGCTCGACCATCGGGGAAGTAACCTCGGGTGGTTTCAGTCCAATTCTCGAACGAGGAATCGGTATGGTCAAAATTGACGCAAGCACACCCGAGTCGGCTCAACTCGAAATGGAACTCCGTGGTTCCTGGAGTCCCGTCGAACAAAAAGACCCTCCTTTCGTTTAAAAAAACGATTTCGTAAAGTATCCTTCTCTCAATCTGACATCTATCCCGTACCTCAAATCACTTGATTGGAGCTAATTAACCATGAGCTTTACCATTCCCGACAACCTCCGGTACACCGACGAACACGAATGGATTGATCCTGAAACCGGCTGGATGGGTATAACCGATTTTGCCCAGGATGAACTCGGTGACATTGTGTTCGTTGACCTCCCCGACGAAGGGCGCGAGGTCGACGCAATGGACCCGTTCATGGTTGTCGAGTCCGTCAAAGCCGTATCGGACGTATACGCCCCCGCGGACGGGACCGTTGATGAACTCAACAGCAGTATTGAAGATCAGCCCGAAAAGGTTAACGAATCCCCCTACGACGACGGGAAATTCGTGAAATTCTCAATCGACGGTGATCTCGACCAACTGATGGATGCCGAAGAATACCGGGATCACATCTCCTAACAAACGAATGGAATGAGTGATACTTATGAGTCAGGAGCCGTTAGTGGATTCCAAGGAATCATCGACTTCCCGTACCCGGACGTCTGGGTCGTCCAGTGAAAACGAGTCCGACGATTCGTTTAAAACCCGTCTGGATCCTGATTACCCTTACCTTAGCCTGACGGAATCCGACCGGGAGGCCATTCTCGACTCACTCGGTTGTGACTCCTACGACGATCTCGAAGCCGATGTACCCCAGTCCTTAAAAACGGAGTTCACTCCGTCCTCCGATGCTCGAACCGAGGAATCCGTCTATACGTGGCACCAGCAAAACAGTGCTCGCAATCGCACCACGGATGACCTAACGTGCTTCCTTGGAGGGGGCCTCTACGACCATTACGTTCCCAGCACGGTCACGAATTTACTCGGGCGCACGGAATTCCTTACGTCCTACACGCCCTACCAGTCCGAAATAAACCAGGGGACCCTCCAGGCGATGTTCGAATTCCAGAGCATGATCAGTGAGTTAACTCAACTACCGGTCACGAATGCCTCCATGTACGATGGAGCCACGGCATTCGCCGAAGCCTGCTTAATGGCTATTAACGTGACTCGACGAGATACCATTTACTACAGTCCAAACCTATACGACTCGTGGATTGGTACCCTGAAAAGTTACGCTAAACCCCACGGCTGGACCCTCCGGGAACTCCCCTCAAACAATGGTGTAGCCCGACTCCCGAACTCCTGGGAGGAGGAACCGGCCGCAGTGGCTCTTGGTTATCCAAACAAGTTCGGTCTGGCCGATAGTGTTACGGAATGGTCAGAAGCTCGACCGGACGACGAGGCGGTTGGTATTGCCGGTATTAATCCTCTGGCGATGGGTCTTCTCACACCGCCCGGTGATCTCGGAATGGACGTGGCAGTCGGGGAAGGACAGCCGCTTGGCCTGCCTCTACAGGGTGGGGCTCCTCAACTTGGCCTCTTCTCGGCTGCCGAACGATTCGTTCGAAGAATGCCGGGCCGGCTGGTCGGAGAGACACAGGATCGGCGCGGTAACCGTTCCTACGTGCTCACTCTTCAAACTCGAGAACAGCACATTCGGCGGGAACGAGCCACCTCCAATATCTGTACCAACCATGCCCTGTTGACCATTGGCGTCTCCATTGCCCTGGCCACGTTTGGTCCGGACGGCATTCGCCGCCGGGCTCACCTGAACCACCGGCAGGGTCAGTCATTGAAGTCCGCCCTGTCCGAACAGGGATTGAACGTACTCGGAAATCCCATCTTTAACGAGGTTACGGTCGAAGCCGATTCAGCCGACAGCCAGGTAAACAGCATTCTGTCCGACAACGGTATGATGGGGGGCTTCTGGTCCGACAACCGCTACATTTGTGCCGCAACCGAACGTCGTTCCGACGAGGAAATCGAAGCTTTTGCCCGTGAGGTGGCTAAAGCCCTTGAATAATCGAAACGATTTACTGACGGAAATCGCTCAC
>JBDGPI010000143.1:19670-26274 GCA_042219765.1 Salsurabacterium abyssinicum (SeqCode) | reverse complement strand
GATTCACTCCCGGACGAACTGTACCGGGACGACAAACCGGATCTCCCGCAGGTGAAGGAACCTCAGGTCGTACGCCATTTTCACAATCTTTCACGGGATTCCTTCGGCGTCGACACGGGGCCGTATCTGCTGGGGTCCTGCACCATGAAATACAACCCAAAATTAAACGAGGACCTTGCGGCTCTACCGGGTTACCTGAATTCCCACCCCCGCCAACCCCTGGATCAGATGGAAGGTTGGTTGGAACTAATGGGCCAACTGCACGATCACCTGAGTACGCTAACAGCCCTTCCCACAGTATCGCTTCTCCCGGCCGCCGGTGCCCAGGGAGAGTGGGTCGCCCTTCGAGCTATCGGCGAGTACTTCGAGGAACAGGGTGAGACCCAGCGAACCGACGTACTGGTCCCCGATACTGCTCATGGCACGAACCCGGCAAGCGCGAGTATCGCCGGATTCGACGTGGTGGAAATCGAATCCAACAATCGGGGTCGCGTCAGCCTCGACGATCTCAGGAGTAAAGTCAATGAATCGACCGCTGCGCTGATGCTGACAAATCCAAATACCCTGGGACTATTTGAGGAGGATATTTTGGAGATTAAGGAGATCGTCCACGACGCGGGGGGACGATTGTACTACGATGGTGCCAACTTGAACGCTCTCGTCGGACGCATACGTCCCGGATCTATGGGCTTCGACGTCGTTCACATGAACCTTCACAAAACCTTTACCACACCACACGGTGCCGGAGGGCCCGGGTCGGGTCCCGTGGCCTTCACGGACGAACTGGCACCCTACCGACCGGTTCCCCGCCTGACAAAGAACGGTTCGGACTGGACTATCGAGGAGTCATCGGATCAGTCCCTGGGGGAAATTCGTAGCTACTACGGCAATATGGGAATTCTCGTACGTGCTCTTGGATACATTCAACGAATGGGTGAAAAAGGCCTCGCACAGGTTAGTAAAGACGCTGTCATGGCATCAAACTACCTCTTCGAAAACATGCCCGAAGAATTTGAACGGGTCTACGAAGGACCCTGCAAACACGAATTCGTCGTCACCTGTGACAATCTCCCCGTTGACGCCGAGGATGTTGCGAAACGTCTTATTGACTATGGAATCCATCCACCTACCATCCACTGGCCCGTTAAAAACTGCCTGATGATTGAACCCACGGAAACTTTGAGCCGGAATGAACTGGACGAAATTCTTGATGCTTTTGACGAGATCGTCCAGGAGGCCATCGACGATCCTGAAAGGTTTGAAAATGCCCCACACACCACCCGCATTTCACGGCCCGACGAAGCTGAGGCCGCACGGGATCCTGTCCTGAATTGGACCGATTCGGCCACTTCCTGATCGACCCCCCGCTTAACCCCGCCCTTAATATGGCGGCGGACTGGCAGTTACTAAAAAGCACCAACAAACCCACAATCCGGTTCTACCGGTGGGACCAGCCCGTTATCAGCATCGGTTATCGTCAGCAGACGGATCCCCCTCAGGCTATTTTAGAACTGGCCGAAGAATATCCCATCGTGGTCCGTCCGACCGGCGGAGGATACCTCTATCACCACCGGGACCTATCCTATTCGATTCTGCTTCCCGAGACTCACCCCTTGACGGACCAATCCATCCTTGAGTCCTACGGAGTTATTCGTACTATCTTCGGACGGAGTCTTCAGCAGTTGAATTTACTCGACGAACAGGAAACCGGAACCGGAACGGCCCCCAGTGACAATTGCCTGGAATCCGCCGCCGGTCACGAACCCGTTAAGGACGGTGCTAAATGGATGGCTGCCTCCCAGTTACGTCACCGGGGCCGACTCCTCCAGCACGGAAGTCTCTTCTGGAAGGATCCAGACTGGCCGGATGAACTGGCCAGTAACGAGCCGTCACACCTACGGGATCCGACCACGGACATTACCCTAAAACAGGTTCGTGAAAAACTGACGAAAGCATTCGCTGAGGAAATCGTGGGGGAGAACGGCCTGAAATTGATCAATCGGTCCAAACAAGATTGGGATCGTCTCCTGAGTCAGGTTATTCAATTTGAGGTGGCCGATATCGGTCAGCTACCAACGTTTGATCGCTTTAATTGATTTTATTTTTAGTCACTCAAAATTTGATCTTATTGATCTCATCCCGTATACTTATACTGACATCACAAGGGAGGTGTCTATCATGCCAGACGGAGTTCAACCATCAGGCGGTTCACAGGCGGAGAATTCCCAGCCTCGTGTCGAGCAAAATCGCCAGGCGGAAGAAGCTCAACAGGCTCAACAAGAGCAGGAGGCTCAACGGGCTGAGGAATCACAACAGGCCGAGGAAGAAGCAGCAGCCGAGGCCGAAGAAGCACAAGAAGCCGAAAACCAAGAGCAGGGACAGCGTGAGACTGTCCTTGGATCAATCGGTCTCGGAAATCAGTTTAGCGGACAAGCCTAAGGCCGTTACGCCTGGCCGGTTCGAATTTCTTTAATTTCCGCACTGGTCAGGATCTTTCCTGAACCTGTCACTTAATTTCGATCTCGGGGGAAGTTTTATTTTCACCTGAGGGAAAGTTGTATTTACTTGTACTTGGTTCTTTATCACAATTACACTGTCGTTGCCGATTTTTGCCGAACAGTTCAACCAGAAACCTGAATCTTTACAGTCCGGTCGACTGACATTCGACAGTAGTTTCGACTAACCTTGAACGGATTCCCCGCCCTTGAAAGTCAGAAAAGGTTGTTCTCACAACACTCCCAGTGAGGAAAGGGCCGCTTCCCCTTCTTCGGTAACCATGTCTGGGTCCCAGGGGGGTTCAAAAACAATTTCGCATTCAACCTCTTCAATACCATCGACTTCGGCAGCTTTGGATTCCACCTGGGCTTTCATTTGATCGGCAACCGGGCATCCAACCGCCGTTAAAGTCATTGTGATATCGGCAAAGTCATCCTCAATATCAATATCGTAGATAAGACCGAGATCGACAATGTTGACGGGAATCTCGGGATCGTAACACTCCTTTAACTTTTCGGTAATGTCCTCTTCGGTCGGCATCGTGAAAACCTCCTCTTCGAATCAATAGTAAGTACAAGTATAGTTTACTTTTCCACTCGAACCAATCTAATCCTACAAACAAGGGAGACTTCAACCATGTCAATTGTTGAGTTAGCGGAGTACGAGGACGAGGACGGAGATTACATTGCGGTCTGGATGGATTCGGAGGATAACACCATTGTAGTTCAGTACAATTTCATCAATTTGACCCTGGCTCCAGAGAACTTCAAAGGCCTCGTGGATGCCCTTGACGTAGCCGCCGATAACCTTGAGGAACAACTCAATTAAAAAAGACGTTTACCCTCTGAAATGATAAGTTAACTTATTAGTGAATTATTAAGTATCACGGATTAACGTGGAGTCTTTAAATGTTCAGGTGTCGTTCCCTCTTCCGACTGTTTCTACCACTTCTTATTACCCTGAGTAACTACCAACCCAGCTCAATCACCATTTCCTTTCAGTCAGGCCCTTCATGAGACATACACTCAGAACCAAATTTTTCGCGTTACTCATCCTGCTTGTGCTGCTTGCTGTTTCCACCAGTACCTGGCTACACGTAACCTCCGTCAGGGATGCTATGAAAAAGGAATTTGAGGCACGGGCCGTCTCACTTGCTCGATTCATTGCCCTGCAGTACGTAAATCCACTGCTCAAAAACCAGCCGCAGGAGATTACGAAAGCTGAAACGATCAAGCTCTGGATCGGCGAGGCCCAGCATAGTGACGCCGAGTACGTCGAACTATACAACACGGATGGTCAACGGCTAACGTCCTACTCAAAACCCGAGAAGAGGATCCCCGATCAGCCGGACGTTTCTCCCAGTTTTATAATGAATCTTCTTCAGGGGGACAACCAGTTAATCGCTCGTAGCCATTCCAGGAAACAAATTTTTGATTACCTCGTCCCCGTTGAACTCAATCATACCCAGATTGGTGTCGTCCGTATCGGCCTGGATGCTTCCGGATATTACAACGAACGCGCTTCGGCGATCACGACCAATATTCAATTTGGTTCCGTACTACTCCTACTCATCAGTTTCATCGCCTACGTGGCGACTCCCTATATTATTCAACCGATTAAGGATTTAGCACAAACTGCCAGGCGATTTGGCACGGGGGATTACCAGGCCCGATCGTCGGTCACATCGGGTGATGAATTGACGGAACTATCGCTGCAGTTCAACAGGATGGCCGACCAGATTAAGAAGCTAATCGACAACCTTAAGGAAGCCGGCCACTATCACAAGATTTTCCCTTACGTGATTATGCCCCAGCAACTATTTGTCCGTATTCCCAAACACCTTCAGAAGAACCTCGGGATTCCCTACGCCGCCATTCTTCTGAGCCGTGGCAACGATGAACCGCAGGAATACCACAATTACATCGTCGAGAACGGAAAACTAACTGCCATTGAAACCCCTGGTGGTCCCCCGAAAGTTCTATCGGAACTTGCGGAACTCACACAAACCGACACGGACGAGGACACCGGTAAGTTAGTTAAACGATCCCGCCTTTCCAAAAAACTCGCAAGCATTTTTTCGGACGCCGACCAGAACGATATAACGGACGCACTGGTCTTCCGGCTCGAGAACTACTCGAAATTTGGTTACCTTGTCCTTGCCCGGGACGATCGTGATTTTCCGGACACTGACGTCCGATTGATCAATGGTATGCTCGGTCAAATCGTAACTGCCATTTCCAATGCCCAAAACTTTCAGGAGGTCCTCGTCGACGAACGGTCAGGATTGTATCCGCGAAAGGTTCTTAAACTCGCCCTAAAGGAATCTGGAGAATTCGCCGGGGAAGACAATCTATGGCTTGCCCGCCTTGGACTTGATTCACCGGTCGTGGATCCAACCAGAGGGGATATCCACTTGAAGGTGGCTAAATTTATAAACCGGCACGGTCACGAAGCTGCCCCCGTTAGTGACACCGATCACTTCTTCGTTGCCAGCCACGATAAATCCTGGCAGTTTCTCGTAATTCTTTCCGGTTGGGATAAAACTGACGTAAAAACAATGCTTCAGAATATGCTCGCTGACCTGAAAGCCCAGGGTGAAGAATATTCCGGTACGACGATGAGTGCCGGAGTTACCCCCATCCGATCCGATAGCAGTGCTGACGTGATGTTCAAGCTGTCACAAACTGCACTGGACGAAGCAAAAAACAGGGGAGGAAATGCAGTATGTTTCAGCGAATAACGCCTTTATCCCTGCTCCTCGTGATGCTGGTCTCACTGGGCTGCAGTCAGGACAATAATTACAATGAGACCTTCCAGATTCCCGAAAATAAGCAAAATAACGCCAGGTTTACCATCAAATTCGGACGGGTCCCTTCCGTTACCGTTACCGAACTATTGAGGCAGAACGCACCACTTATCAAACACCTAAAGCAAGAAATGAACGTCAATATCACTTATCGTTTTGCGGATGACTATCGGGGTATCATTGAGGGGATGGATCGTGGTGATTACGATTTTGCCTGGCTGGGTCCCTACAGTTACGTCCTCTCGAACTGCTTCTCCGACACAAGTGCCGCTTACAGGCCGCTCGTGCGACCGGTCAGACACGATAGTCAAGGAAAAACAAGTGATCAGTACCGGGGGATTATTTTTACCCGTGCCGGTTCCTCGATAAACACCGTATCCGATCTTCGGGGAAAATCCCTCGCCTTTGTTGATCGACAATCGACCTCTGGATTTCTCTTCCCAATGGCCTTGATTATTAAATCGGGACTGAATCCATCGTCGGATATAAATTACGAATTCTTACACCGTCACGACCAGGTTGTTAACGAAGTAAAAAGGGGGAACTACGCGGCCGGTGCTGTCTACGAGAACGCCCGACTCGAGGAATACCGATCAATTCAAAAAGCGAACCGTCAACTTCCTGTTTTAGCCAGAACGAGTCCTATACCGACTTCACCAATTGTAGTCTCCCCGGAATTCTCGGAAAGACACCCGGATTTGGTTGAAAAATTCACAACCATAATGACCACACTTCAACAAACAGCGAAAGGACGCGATATCCTTTCGGGGCTTGATTCCGCTCGTTACAAGAAAGCCCTGGACAGCGATTACGACGCCGTTAAAAGGGTTCTAAAAACAGTCCCTCCGGAATTTACTGCCTCAAAGTATTCTTGTCAGGGCAATCCACAAGGTTAAATCGTTTCCGCTCGTAAAAATCCGGAACAGGTCCCACCAGGTTACACCGTCATCTCCAGACAGGGAGTCAATGTAGCATGTCCGTCAGGGTTAACTTTGAAGGACTTCTGAAGAGTCCCGCAAGTTGGGCTAAAGTAAATCGAAAAATACTCAAGTACCTGTATCGGTCCGACAGTGTGAAGCTGGCCATTCAACCCCGAAGAGGTTTCCAGTGGCGCCGGGACTTCCCTCTCAGCGACGAGCTAAAAACGGAGGAAACAGCATTTGAAAACCCGAACGCGAAAATAACATTCTCCTTCCCTCCCAGGCTCAATCGAGACAAGGAAAACGGCGTTCCGCTGCTTGTTCATTCCCTCTACGAAGCAACCGGACTTCCCGAGTCCTGGGTAAAACCCCTACGGACAAT
>JBDGPI010000143.1:5639-19660 GCA_042219765.1 Salsurabacterium abyssinicum (SeqCode) | reverse complement strand
CGGATCGTATTCTTGTTCCATCGGAACACGTTCGCAGGATTTATCGAAATCATGGCATTAATCCGGAGAAACTTTCCCTGATACCATACGGCTACGACCCCTCAGTTTTCTATCCGGATGAATCCAAATACGATTCAGATGAAACCCGCATTATCACCGTGGCGACACCACACTTCCGGAAGGGTCTCGACCTCCTTCGATCAGTCTCGGATGTCGCAAGACGGTCTGATACGGCCTGGAGAATACATAACCCATTTGAAGTCGATTCTAACCCGAATGAATTCTGGATAGATCCCTGGGTTCAACGGGATCTTGAGGAGAGAGGTTTTACCGTTACAAAAGGATGTCTTGATGAATCCGATCTCGGGAGGACTTTACGTCGTTCGCATCTATGTGTTCAGCCAAGCCGTTCGGAGGGTTTTGGACTGGTTGCCCTGGAGGCCATGGCCGCCGGAACACCCGTTTTGACCACGGATTGGGGCGGTCACCTTGACTTCAAGGGAGCAGGAATGATCACAATCAGTGGTAGCCTGACAAGTGCCGGACGGTGTCAGTATCACCAACGACAACCGGAGTCGGAAATTTTTGAACCGGATGCTGTCCAATTCCGGTCGGTGATACGGAACCTTGTTGAGGACTCCGAACAACTCAGGGATCTCGGCTATGCGGCACGCGAAACGGTTAAGGAGTTGACCTGGGGGCGAACTGCAGAAAAACTTATTAATATTCTGTCCGAGGAATACTCCAGCTAACACAGAGAATTTGGTTTACGGAATCTTAATATCCCGGAGCATTCGCCTACCCAGCCGTTTTAATTCCTGTCGATAGCTTTCGCTCACGTAATCGCTCCGGACGAGCAAACTACCCAGTCCGATAGCCATAAGCAATTTTTCTTTCATTGTGTTGCCTCCTTATATCTACACAAACTGATATTACTGAAAGGTTAGCGTAACCCAGCTGAGAGTAACCGTCTAACCCAACATTGTAATCTAAAACACGTTCAAGGCGTGTTAAGTGAACATTAAGTATATACTCCCGTGAATCTCGTAACCTCTGGTCGTACTGCAAAAAGTTCTCGTTATTACACTCTCGTCGAACTGAAGCAACAATTAACCCCTATTCTTCGTGGTATCAGTAAATAAATAACAGTGCCTTTAACACAGGTGAGCTACACACCCTTCCCCGGAATCAAACATATCCTCGCTCCGAACAGGTTACCTCGGATGAAGGAGACGATTTTTATCAAACAATTATTCCGTCTAAGGCAGGAGATGATACATGATTGTTTGGCGATTCTGGGCTGTGTTAAGCCATTGTCGGAGGTCGCCCTCCAGTGGAAACTTCAGCCCAACCTTGAGACTGCCCCCCCGGCACGATCCTCCGGTATCCTCGGTCAGACCTACCCGGACGTCAGCCTGACCCTTGTAGTTTTGAAAAAAGGCAAACCCCGGATTATTTTTTAACGACTTTTTAACGTTGACGCAGTCGTAATTCCAATTGTTCCGAGCGGCTTTTCGAAAAATAACGTTTTCCTCAAACTCTTTCTTAATATTCTCTGGGGGAAAAACTTCGGCCAGTCCGATCGTTTGCCCGTCCTCGCGGAGATCAATCGTAACCCAGTTCGTCTTGACCCAGGCACTTGCGCCACCGCAGTACTCCTGTCGCGTGTACCGAAATGATACGTAGGGTCCTACAATCGATAGGAGCTGTCGCTTCTTGAGCGTAACGTCGCAGTTTTGACTGGTCTTTTCCGGGTAGTAGTCCGAATCTGTAATGACGGAGTCACCGTCCCGGGCCGTAAAGCTTTTGCTGTCGTACGTGATCAACCAATCCTTCCAGGTGACGGAATTGTCGTAGTTATCCTCGACCATCTTGATCGTATCGATACGGTCTTTCGTGGCTTGATTAAACTCCCGTGCTATCTCCGACGCCGACACTCCCGGATCCGGCTCGTACCAGCATTTCTTACTGAAATAGTTTTGCAGACCCTTTCTATTAAACTGATAGCCCTCCAATGCGAAGTAGGTATTTCGGAGGATCCTTAGCTGCCGCTTGGTTAAATCCCGCCGCAATTTCCCCGGCGGAGCACCACGGAGGTCCGCCACGAGATCCCCCGCTTCAACCCTGCCCAGGTACTCACCATCCAGGGGGAACGTCGAAAAAGGCGTGACGGTATTGTGAATCAGATCTATTTTGAGGTCCCTCCTCGGAGTAAAGTTACTGGCAGTATACTTCAGAACTCCATCCCGAACGTAAATAACGCCTGTATTTGGAACGATCGTTCGAACAGGCGGTCCGGCCGCTCCACTGGCCGGATTTATTCCTATCAAGGTGAGCAGGAACTCGCACTCTGGCCGGTGTGGAGTTTATATCAATTGTGATATTAAAGTCCTTAATGGTTTTCCCTTTCCAGAGGTGAGCAGTCCGGAGCACGTACTCGTACGACTGGTGATTGAATATCATGTACTTCCGGCCCGGGTCGATTGTGTAATGGTGGCTGATCGTATTCTGGCCGTTTTTCAGATCGGCCTGAAATTTGTAAACCATCAACGGATGACCGAATTCGATCCCGATGTCGGAAAACTTCGAACCGGCCAGGTCAGATTTTGAAAAGTCCACGGTTTTACCGTTAACGGACGTCCGAAAGTTCCTGATTTTGGGATCACTGTATTGACCACCCTCAGCGGCTTTCTTCGCAACAAATCCCATGGTGACGGTTCCTGGATTACCGGTATTCCGTATCGTAAATTCAACCTCCACCCGGGCCCTTTTCCCTATTGTAAACCGAAGGTTCTCCCTCTCGATGGACAGTGAGGATTCCTTGAGGGGGATCAAGTTCCCCCCGGATCCGGTAAAAACGGAACTGTTTGCCAAGGCTGGACCAAGTGAGGACAGGAAAGCCACCCCAAGAAAAAGGGCAACAAACAGACACCGGCGGAACGCTGGGATGGCAGGCTTTTTTGATTTCACTTAAACATCACCGTTTTGGTTTTTAGCATGCATTCATCGAAAAAAAACAAAACTCAGAATTGATTCCAAGATTAAATACATTTCATTACTCTGACTCGAATAATGCCCATTTACCGATTAACGCACATGCCTGCAGTTCACAAACTGTTTTTGACTTTTGAAAATGGCCGTTATACAGGTACTTCTTATGCAGAGAATCCGTTGTTTTACTTCAATCGCATTTTAGATTCCTTAATGGTTACGCAAAGTAGTTCCAATTTTGAAACATAGCGGAAAAACTCCGTTTGTCCATGAAACGGTAATCCTTGAAACTCCAGTGGTCTTCTTGATTCTAATCGGACGTCATTCAGGTCATTCGTAACATCCGATGATTTCGATGTAACTAACTTCAAAATCGCCAGTTATCCAACAAACCGTTTAACATCAGCACGGCATCGGAGATAAGCTTATTCGACTTAAGGATTTTATCCATCACCCAAACTAATTGTCGTGATTAACTTCCATGGATACCCAGAAAAACAATGACAGTTTAAAACGTTCCGAACACGGAGCACCAGCGGTGGGGGCAGTCGTTGCGGATCGCTTCAGCACCGACGAAGTCTTCCAGCGAATAATTACGGCCGCCGACGAGGAGATGGAAACCTCAACTCGTGAACTGTTCTTCAGTTCGCTTGCGGGTGGCTTCGCTATTACGGTTACCTTTCTTCTCTACGCGTCGCTGTACGCCTCCACCGGGGGACATCCAATCCTGAGTGCCATTCTTTATCCCATCGGATTCATTTACATTATCCTGGGTGGGTACCAGCTCTATACTGAAAACACCCTACCGCCCGTTACCCTGGTTCTCGAACGAGTAGCAAGTGTGCCCCTGCTCTTTTATATCTGGATTGTCGTGTTCGTCGGTAACGCTTTTGGAGGAACCATCGGGGCCCTGGTTCTGGCGTTTACCGACGTCTTCTCTCCGGAGGCTTCGCTGGCCGCTACAAAACTTTCAATGAAAGGCATAGAGGCCTCATTCGGTAGCTTGTTCTACAAGGCGAGTTTTGCCGGCTTGATCGTTGCCGGTGTCGTCTGGCTGGACTACTCGGCACGTGACACTGTTTCCCGGTTTCTCTTCGTTTACGTGGCCTTCCTTGCGATTCCCCTCGGCAATCTCTACCACAGTGTCGTCTCCTTTACGGAGTTAATGTACCTGGTGTTCCAGGGGAAGGTTGCTTTCCTTTCGGGACTGTACGGTTTCGTTCTTCCCGTGCTGCTCGGGAACACAATCGGGGGCGTTGTCCTTGTTACGGTAGTTAATTACTTCCAGACCGCCAAAATGCGGCTCAAAGAAGCCCGTCAATTCGAGCCGGAAGAACAACTTTCCTGGAAGGAAGTCTTACTGGGTAGAATTGTAGGACGCAGTTACGTCCAATCCGACAACTAAATCCCCCCCTAATCCCTGAATTCTCTTACCGTCTATGAATTCGTGCTCTGCTGGCTGGACCCCCGGACCCACTACCCGTAGACCCGGAAAGCTACAAAATCAAACCTATCTCGGGAGTCTCCCATTGTATTTTTTAGCCATGCATCGCCAATCGAATTCATCACAGACGTTCTGAGGCTTTCATCGGGAAAAAATACCCTCTATCCTCGGAACTAAGCGATATCACTGAGATAGACCTAATTCTAATTGGGGGAATACCAATGGCGCTGGTTGCGATAAAAGAACGCTGGAACGGTCTTATCGGCGGAACTGGTGAGACCGGGTTCGGCTGGTCCTCGACAGCGGAGGACGTTACCGCAAACCTCGATTTGAGCGGGCAACGGATTCTCGTCACTGGCTGTAATTCGGGCCTAGGACTGGAAACAATGCGAGTTCTGGCGCTCAGGGGTGCTACGGTACTCGGAACCGCTCGAAGCAGATCAAAGGCTGAAAAAGCGTGCGAATCGGTCGACGGAAACACCGTTCCGATGGTTTGTGATTTAGCCAAACCGTCCACGATCCTCGACCTAACCGACGACGTAAAATCCAGAGGAGATCAACTTGATGCCATTGTAGCGAACGCCGGCGTTATGGCGTTACCCGAATTGGAACAGGTGCACGGCTACGAAAAACAGTTCTTCGTTAACTACGTGAGCCATTACCTGCTGGTGAAAGAACTACTCGATGTCCTCGATTCGAACGGTCGTATCGTCCTTCTTAGCAGTGAGGCCCACCGTAACGCTCCCTCAGAAGGGATTAGCTTCGACAACCTCTCCGGCGAAAACGGCTACAATCCCTGGGTCGCCTACGGACAATCCAAACTCGCCATGCTTCTCTTCGCCCGGAAGCTCGCGCGTCAGTTCAGGTCCGACGACACAAACCGGACCGCCTACGGCGTCCATCCGGGGGTCATCCATACCAATCTCACACGGAATTTAGGTACCGTTGTTGAAACCGCAATGTCTGTTTTTAACGTCCTTTTCCTGAAGTCCATTCCGCAGGGTGCGGCCACTCAGACCTTTGCGGCCGTACATCCCGAGGCCACACGTTACAACGGGGAATACCTGGCTGACTGCAATCCTAAACAATCAAGCCATAACGGACGTAAGAAGCAACTTGCCGAGCGCCTCTGGAAGGAAACTGAAACTATCGTCGAGGAATTCGGGCACTAGGTGAGCCTACAGCCTGTAAGACGGCTATGCCCCAGCTGGTCGGGAGGAAAATAATCGTATTTTATGGCCATCGAATCCGAATGAAGGGATATCGCTACTTAGTCAGAAGTTTATTTCGTCCCTCGTCCTTCGCATCAAATAAAGCGTTGTCCGCGGCATTGAGGACCTCCGTTGCGTTGTCGTAATTTTCGTTCTTCTCCGCCAAACCAAGACTAATAGTTACCTTCCGTTCGAGGACTTTCGTTGCCCGCTTGGATTTGCGCGTTACCTTCACCTTGTTATTCTCGATCGTTTCCCTCAGAGCCTCCAGTTCCTCCTTTACGTCGTCGACGGTCTTACCCGGATAAACAAGTGTAAATTCCTCCCCACCAAACCGGAACGCCCTGCCACTTGTGCGCGTTTTTATCGTATCGGCTACCTGCTTGAGCACTTTATCGCCGGCGTCGTGTCCGTAGGTGTCGTTAAAATCCTTGAAGTGATCAATATCAATCATGCAGATAGCGTACTGACCCGTTAAGCGCTGCAGGTACTCGTCAAGAGCAATCCGGCCGGGTATCTGTGTGAGTTGATCCCGGTATGCCTTACTCCAGGCAAGGTTGATAATCTTGACGTTGTACAAAATACCGGCGGCGCCAAAAAAGAGTGCATAATGGTAGGGCATACCGCTGTAGTTCCAGCCAATACCCGCCGAAAAGGACAGACTCGCCGTCAGTATAATCCAGAACAGCAAGGAAATATAATTGGAGTAATAGTTACGTTCTCCACCGAGAAGAAATATTATCAGCGCCAAAATCGAAAGACCTAACGTTAGAAAGGGCACGTTCAGCTGACCGTTCAGAACACGAATTTGCGGAACATGGTCCAGGGCAGCAAAAACGAACCGTGACACGTAGGGAAACACAACCGCCAAACCAAAGATTTCAACAACGAGAATGATTGCTTTCAGGACTCCTCGTTGAGTCAGGAACCCCGAGTCCTCCGTGAAATGAAGTGCTATAAAATTCAGAGGTATCAGGATCGGTAACAGAAGATGACTGTTGTAAAAGGAATTCGGATTAATCACAGTACCTCCACGGAATCCTCCAATCAACGTTGGCAAGAAGACGTAGCCGTATACAAGCAACAGAAAGATCCCCATAAGGGCCAGGCGAGTGGAATTGAAGTAAACCGAAAGACAAATTCCCAGCAGGAAAAAAACCGCCGCCAGAAACGGGAGGACCGCCAACCAGGTCTCAAGTGTTCCCTCGGGAATTATGGAGAGTAGCTCCATAGGACCGGCGAGAAGAAAGGATAGCAGGGCGGTCGGCACCAACCCCGGGAGTACAAAATAACCGATCGCACGCAGGTATCGAACCATCAATTCCCCCACCATACAGTTAATATTCCGCCGGCTCCCCCCGATTAAGACACCCCGGACCGACATCCAGTCTCAAGATTTCAATAGTATTTTTACCGAATTGATTTTATCGAATAACTATTATCGTAGGTAGACCCGACAATGCATTGATAACGAAATCGAACTCACGGACCGGATCTTTTCAAAACGTCACTATACCTTTGCGTCCTCGCGGTCCCATTTCGAAATGACCTCCCGCCGGAAGGAAACGGGAACCTCAATTGATTGGTAGTCGTTCTCACACGGCGGCCCCTGCGAAAAACGGTAGGAAAACTCCCCGTCCGTGTTGAGTCGGATGATACTCGACGAGAGTGTTCCCGCTATATCGGCGTGAAGACAGTGCGAATCCCGCTCGAAGAGTGGCTGGTGTGAGGCACAGAAGGCCTCAAGCCGATCCGTCTTCTCCGCTGCCTCCAGCGGTCCGATATCGGGAAGCACCGAGATCAAACGATCCTCTTCGTTAATAAAACCGGACTGGTTGGAGAGGAAGAATGGTCCACCCTGGTGTACGAATTGCTCGTCCAGATCCCGACCGTGGTGCTTAATCGTTAAACCCCGTGAATCCGCAACAAGCAACCAGAACGGATTGAAGCGGGACGGGTCTAATTCGTCGTAAAGCGTATTGGCCTCCTCCCGGTTTCCGGCCTCCTCGAGTAGCGAACGAATCAGTTGACCCCGGCTGGGGGCATCCTCCAGGTAATCGGAGTCAAGCTTGTTCGTTAGAGCCGCAAAGACACCCTCTTCGTTAACACCGATCCAGGTCCCGCCTTTACGGGGATCCCTGGGGGACAAAACACGGTGGCTTCCATCGCTCCAGAGCTCCGGAGGTTGGCCCTGCCGATCCACGAATTCGTCCCGGTTTGACGCAATGGTTAACTCGGATGAATCGCCCGTTTTAAGCCAGCCGGCGACAAAACAGATGAAGAATCCCTCAGTCAAACCGGGCCTGGGACGCTTCGACGGTCTCAAGACGCTTGATGTTCTGAGCTGTATCGGTCGTTATTCCGGGGATGTCCGTCAATTCATCAATCGAGGCCTGACGAGCGCGGGCCGGGCTTCCGAATTCCTCGATAAGCTTTTTAAGTCGTTTATCACCAATGCCGTCAATTGACTTCAAACTTGACGTGAGCATGCCCTGACGACGGTCCCGGTGGTAGGAAATAGCAAACCGGTGAACTTCGTCTCGAATACGCTGGAACAGCTGAAGAACCTTAGAATCCTCCGGTAAATCGTAGGGGGCCTGCCGTTGTTTGACGAACAACAGTTCCTGATCCTTCGCCAGTGAAACCACCGGTCGCTCCACTCCGAGATCATCGAGAACTTCCGTCACGGTTGAAAGCTGTCCACGACCACCGTCGACAAAGATAAGGTCTGGAAGTTTCCGGTCCTCCTCCAGCAGTCGTGTGTAGCGACGGTGAACGGCTTCCCTGAGGGCATCGTAGTCATCAACACCCTCCACGTCCCTGATCTTGAAGCGCCGGTAGTCCTGCTTTTCGGGTTCTCCATTAACGAATCGGACCATTCCTGCAACGGTCTCTTGCCCCTGGTTGGTACTGATGTCAAAACCTTCGATCATCCGGGGAAGCCTGGACAGGTCGAAAAGGTCCTTCGCCAGTTCGAGTACGTCTCCTTCCCGTTTGCGGATGGACAGGGACTCGTCCTTGGCGGAGTGTTCGGCGGTTCGTTTCGCCGACTTGATCAATCGTCGTTTCTCGCCCTGCTCGGGAACTGATATCGTAACGGAACTCCCGGTCTGGTCCTCGATTAACTGTTCGATGGACTCCCGGTCCGGTATATCTTTTTCGAGAAGAACTGTTTTGGGAACTCTGGACCGGGACGGGTAGTAGGTCATGAGGAAGTCCTGTATGGCCTCTTCCGTCGAGAGACTCCTAGCCTGGACGGGAAACTCCCGGCGGTTGATGATATGGTGCTCCCGAACCGAAAACAGTACCACCGTCGTAATTTTTTCGGCTTCGCCGACACCGACGATGTCGGCCTCACGGGTGGACTCAATAAAGGGCTGATACTCGACGGTCTCCTCCAGGGCCTCAAGGCGATCACGATAAATGGCGGCAGCTTCGTACTCGTGATTTTCGGCGTGCTCCTCCATTTTTTCCTTCAGACGATCGCGCACCGGTTCGTACTGGCCGTTCAGGAACGAACAGAGATCCTCGATCATCGCCCCGTAATCCTCCACGGACTGCCGGCCCTCGCAGGGCCCCTCACAATGGTTGATGTGATAATCCATGCAGATAGAAAACCGTTCCTCGTCGCCCCCCGCGGGAATGTCATCACTGCAGGAACGGTAGGGGAAAATATCACGAATCGTCTCGAGGGTCTTGCGCATGCTACCCACGTTGGTGTACGGACCG
The DNA here is from genome assembly GCA_042219765.1 of Salsurabacterium abyssinicum (SeqCode). GTDB lineage: Bacteria > T1Sed10-126 > T1Sed10-126 > T1Sed10-126 > CAZEBV01 > JBDGPI01. Next base: position 10,285 of record JBDGPI010000143.1, on the reverse strand, counting down.
AAGTAACAGGAACCATCAGGCTTCTTCTGTCGGGTGGTCAGGACTCTCGGATACGGCTCGTCCATCGTAATTTTTATGTAAGGAAACCGCTTGTTGTCACGGAACGCTACGTTGAAGCGAGGTCGGTGCTCCTTGATTAAGTCGTACTCCACCTCGAGTGCCTGTTGTTCGGTCGGAACGACGATGGTTTCGATCGATTCCGTAAGGGAAGCAAGTTTCTTCGTCTTGGGTCGACTGTACGATTCCCCGAAGTAAGTTGGAACCCGGTCACTGAGGCGTTTGGCTTTGCCAACGTAAAGGATTTCCCCCGCGGATCCCTTCAGCATGTAGACACCGGGTTCGGCCGGAAGGTTATCGAGGGTCTCCTGAATCTGTTCCGGTACGTCCATCCTAAATGGCCTCCCGGTTGGAGGAGGACGACAGACTCATTACAATCGCGTCCTCCCCGTTGTTGGTGTAATAATCCGGTCGCCGTCCCGTAACCTGAAACCCGAGCTTCTTGTAGAACTGCTGAGCCGTATCGTTTGATTTGCGAACTTCAAGCGTTATATCTCGATCGGGAAAATCCTCACGAACCCGATTAATGAGTGAGGTTCCCACTCCCTGCCGTCGGTGATCCGAACGAACCGCAAGGGTCGTTACGTGAACATGGTCGTCCCGGCGCCAGAGACCCAGGTGTCCGACAATGGAATTATCGTCCTCCATGACGTAAAAATAAGAGCTGGGATTCTGGGCATAATCCCTGTAGAGAGCCTCCTGGTTCCAGGGCCTGGGAAAACACTCTTCCTCGACTTCCGCCACCTGTTGAATGTCTTCCACCAGCATTTTTCTGACTGTCACACTGCCACGCCATCCTCCGATCGGGATCGCTGCGCATCACTTTTTCGCACGTAGAGGGGATTTACGGCATCGGGTTCCATCGTGTAGGAGGACTTCTCGGGTCCACTACTCAGCTGAACCAACCCCGAGACCAGGGGATCCAACAACCGTTCCGGAAACACCTCAGTTTGATCGGGCCAGCGGGTCCAGTCCGGCGACAGATCCCGACCCTTGAAGATCAGGACCGACGCATCGGTGTCCTCGCAATGCTCACGAAGTTCCTCGGGCTCCATCAGGCGAGGCTGAGTTTGCGCCTCCAGTATGTTATCGTTCCGGCGAAAATCCTGTGTGTAAACTTCACCCCGCCTGGCGTCCAGGGCCGTAATTATCAAACAGTCCCGGTGACGGGCGTATTCCGCCATCATGCGCAAGGTGGTCGGAGCAACGACCGTCAGATCCAGACTTAAAGCAAGAGTTTTTGCCGTCGTTACGGCCAGACGGATAGCGGTAAAGGAACCGGGACCCCTGGCGACAGCAATATCAGTAAGATCCGAGTAATCGGCGGAATGTTTCTCGAGTAACCGGTCGACCTCCGGCATAAGGCGTTCGGAGTGGGTCACCTGACTACGTTCAAAACTTATGTCCACGGCTTGTCCCTCGTCCACAAGGGCCAGGCTACCGGAACGATCAGTCGCTTCTAGAGCCAGTAGCATTAATCAAGCACTCCTTCCGAGGGGAAAACGGATTCCAGTACCGCGTCGTCAATTGCTTCGGGTGATCGTTCTATCAGACCAATTTCCCTGGTTGATTGATTTCGGTGCACAAAGAGCAAGGTCCGGCAGGGCTCGGGCCAACCAAGCGACCAGCGTTCCCCCCACTCAACCATTGTTAATGACGTTGCAAAATATTCCTCGAGACCAATTGTTTCCTGTTGATCGGGCCCTTCAGTCCGATAAAGGTCAGCGTGGACCACCTGAGGATCAGTCTCCGGGTAACGTTGAACGAGTGCGTAGGTCGGGCTTCGCACCGTCGAGTCAGTTCCTCCCAGGCCTTCGACCGTTCCTTTGACAAACGTTGTTTTCCCTGCCCCCAGGGGACCAATCAGCGAAAGGCAATCCCCCTCCGACCAGTTCGAGGAAAGTTCTTCCCCCAGCCGACGGGTTTCCTCGGGACTTTCAAGCGTCCATCGATCACTTGCGTGAGAATCTAATCTGCTCATTCTTCAACCTCTTGGATCAGTAAAATATAATTGCGGTATTCACTTTACAGTAGTGGTTACAGTCATACTAAACTCCAAGTTCTCAATAGAACCCGTAATCCTAAAGTCTACCATACTCACTGACAGCCGTTCAGCGGGTTAAATTCGTGACATTTGCGAACGGGACAGTTAGGTTTTCTGTGACGATATCGGGACGCTGTGGACTTGATAATCAGGCGTTGCGCCACGAATTTTTAATGAGGTGAAGCTCATGGGACTCCTGGACTACCTCCCTTCCGGCCGGGGGGAATCACTGCCGAACCTTCTCAGCCGGTCCATCCGAACGGTTATCAGCAGTGGAATTCTCAGCAATCATGTTTCGGGTGGGTTGCCCAGTGTCGCCAGAACGGCACTCTCCCGTGGCTTCAACGTCCGAACAATACATGCTCTTCAAGCCGCATCCAACCCGAACCGTCTGGCTATTGTCGACGATGCAAGGAGTGTTACCTACCGGCAGGCAAATTCCGAAATTAACCAGCTGGCGAACTCACTCCATAAGGACTTTGGGGTTGGGGAAGACGACCCCGTAATGATAATGATGGAAAACCGGTGTGAGTATCTTCTGGCCTGGTTCGCCCTTTTCCGGTTGGGGGCGGCTGCCGTTCACGCCAGTTATCGCCTATCCCCGGACGAGCTCGAGTACCAGGTCGAACACAGTCGCAGCCAGATAATTTTTGTCTCCGAGAAATCCATTGACGCGGCAAGGACACTCCAGGAACGGTACCCCGAGTATCGTCTCAAACTAATTGCCCTTGATAGTGTTCCTGACGCCGAGAGCGTCTACGATTACGAAACTTTCGTTAGCAAAAGTTCATCGGACTTCCCTGATATTGAGGTTCCTGACGGCGCCGGCGATAACGTCGTTTATACCTCCGGCACTACCGGAAAGCCCAAGGGGACAGTCCGTGATATGCAGGACCAGGCGTCACCCGCCGACTTATTCCGTATTCTGGACGCACTTCCGATGAATAGCGGAGAGCGCCACCTCGTTGTTTCGCCCATTTACCATAGTGGCGGTCAGGCATTTACTATGATTCAAATTGCTCTCGGCAACACAATCTATCTACGACCCGGGTTCAACGCCGAGGAAACTCTCCAACACCTGGACCGGTGGACCATCAACAGCATCTTCATGGTCCCGACCATGATTCGACGTGTTCTTAACCTCCCGGATGATCTCCACGAACGCTATCCCTGTAACGCACTGAATTGCATTGTCTCCTCGGCGGCCCCCTTCCCGCAGGACCTCCGGGAGCGAGCCATCGAACGGTTCGGAGCCGACGCCATCCACGACCTTTACGGAGCAACCGAAATCGGTCTTATAACACATATAAGCGGAGCGGAAATGCTTGAGAAACCACAAAGCAGTGGACGAGCTCTTCCGGGTCAGGAAATAAAAATTCTCGGCGAGAACAACAATGAACTCCCGCCGAATGAAATTGGCACCGTTTACGTGTACAGTGGACAGGCTATGTCCGGTTATCTCAAAAACGAGGACGCCAACGATGAAATCACCGAGGGTAACTGGATGACGGTCGAAGATATGGGCTACCTCGACGACGACGGTTACCTCTACCTTACGGGTCGGGCCCAGGACATGGTGATAACCGGTGGTGTCAACGTCTACCCGGTGGAAATTCAGCAACGGCTCGAACGTCACGACAGCGTGGATACCGCCGCGGTGTTCGGGATTCCCGATGAAGAATGGGGTGAGAAACTGGCGGCGGTCATCGTCCCTAACAACGGTTCAGTCGACTTCGATGAACTGGAGGATTACGCTCGGGAACACCTTCACCGGGCCAAAGTCCCAAAAGAGTGGGGCTCCCGGGATGAACTCCCCCGGACCGACACCGGCAAGGTCCTCAAGCGAAAACTGGAAGAGGATTTTGGTTAACCTCGTTCATTTAGCGCTATCCTTTTCTTTTTTTAAGACTTCCGCTCCCGGTGCTAAAAAAAGACCCGCTCAGGTCTCGTGTTGAATCCAACTTACTTTTCGTAATCTGTCAAGTCATAACTTGACAGATTGCGATTACTCTAACTGGACTGTTGTACAGGTCATTCTCATAGTCATGAGTCTGTCTCCCCTTTTTTTCATAGAGAAGATCTTATCCATATTCTTCCAGTGAAAAAATTACTAATCCAGACGTCCCACCCCTTCAAACTCACAACGCAGTGGTGCTGTGAAAATGAAAACCAAAGGTTGAGGGAGTCGGGTTACGTTGCGGCCGCTCACGGAGAACCAGCAGAAATGAGGTGGAATTCGGCCAGGCAAGCAATAGCTTCAACTACTAACTTTCAACTTTCTAACTTTCAACCTTCAACTTTAGAATGGCGGAGGGGGAGGGATTTGGCTACTACGATCCTCACCTCTTGTTCGGATCTGCGTAGCCTCACCCGCAGTCTTTCAACCTCACATCACGTGAGGTTGACGTTTCCGAAGCAATGAAAAAATTGCTTCGGGACGTCATTCCTTTGTTTCAAATCCCTCAGTATCGCCTTGAGTAGGTGAGGAACAACTTTCAACTTTCTAACTTTCAACCTTCAACTTTAGAATGGCGGAGGGGGAGGG
>JBDGPI010000143.1:0-5539 GCA_042219765.1 Salsurabacterium abyssinicum (SeqCode) | reverse complement strand
ATTTGAACCCTCGGTACCCGTAAGGGTACTCGCGATCTCCAATCGCGCGCCTTAAGCCAGACTCGACCACCCCTCCTGAAGAAAAAATCTATGAAATTTTAACCATTTGGCGGAGAACTCAAATGGCCTCGGTCACGTAATGATAAAGTTAGAATCGAATTGCTTCAATTGCTTCCGTCACGGGTTTGTCCTCGTAAAGAACTCGATTGATTTCCTGAAGCAGTGGGAGGTCATCCAGCGCAAGACTCGATTCCTCCACCATCGTCCTGACTCGATCCAACCCCAGGTCCGCCGTTTCGTGGCCCTCCACAACCCCCACACCCCGCTGTTCAAGCTCCTCGAGCGCGTCGTCGGGACTCATTCCGGAGCCGATTAAGCGTCCAAATGAGCCATTGCGACCACCAGAGGAAGTCGTAACAAGGTCCCCCAGTCCGGCCAGTCCATTGACCGTTTCCACCGATCCGTTCAGAGCCCTGGTCAGAGTCTGTAATTCATCGATGGTCTGCAGGAAGAGGATAGCCTTCAGGTTGGTCATGCTGGAGGGAGTATTTTTCCCCTTGCGTTCGGTTATACCGTCCGGCCAGGCAAGAGCAATGGAGTAAGCATTTTTGTATCCGATACAGACCTGCAGCCCAGCCAGATCCGTGGTTGATTTAATTGAGTAGTAATCGGTTTCCATGGCTCCGGTTACCAGGTTGAGTGCATTTTCATTCCGTCCGGCGTACGCCACGGCCGTACGGGACCGTTCAGCCACCTCGGAGGCAATGGAGGGTCCCCCTACACAGACAATCGGAGGGTTTGCGTCAGTTTTTTCGTCCAGGACGCTACGAATCCCTTCACCGATCATATAGGGGTCACTCTCAATGTCCACGATTCCTTTGGCGATGGATACAATCGTCATGTCATCGTCCACGAAGGAGGCAATCCGGCGGGTTACTGGAACAACCCCCTGCGAGCTAACTCCAAGGATAAGAACCTCACAGCCCTCAACCGCCAGCTCGAGTTCATCGGGTCCTGTAAGGGTCACGGATTGGGGTAATTGCACACCTAGACGGGGGTGTTTCTCGCCGTTGCGGAGTGACGCCAGAATATCCTCGTCGAAGCGTGACCCCCAGAGAGTTACGGCGTGCCCGTTGTCCGAAAGCGGAACGGACAGGGCACTTCCCATAGCTCCCGCTCCAAGTATTGTTACCTCCATTGATTCCCTCCTGTGTAATTTGTCTTGATCCGGATAGTACTATGCACTTTAACGGACTTAAAAACAACTAACAAAGGCCCAGTGTGACTATCCGCACCCACTGGTACCCGTGTATTGGTCTTTTATTCCTCGATAGGACATAACCGATCAGGTCTTCCTTCGATGAACGACCCTGTTCATCTTATCCTTCTACGGTGCAAGTGCCCGATTGATGAATCCGCCGGCCGGTTACAGTTTTACAAGCGGTGATCCCAGCGTTCCTTTGATCCCCCGGTCCCCCTGATAGCTTTCCGGCCACTGGTCATTTGAACGAGGGGTTTAGTTTCCATCCGGCATTCCGTTATGGCATGGCGGTCTCCGTATGACACACAAGTTCTAATTTAGACCATTCCAGAATCACACTGAGAGTGAAACCGCATGGAACCTCTGAATTTACCGCTTCTCCCGACTGCCGACGACAAAATGGCCATAATACTTTTACCGGGACTCGATCGTTCGAAGCTCAAAAAGTGGGATTACGAGGTCGACGAGGAAAACGATATTATGGAGGTCCAATGTTACTACGGTGGCTTCACTGAAAGCGGTAACCTTGATGCGATAACCTACCCAGTCAAGCTCGACGACGAAAAACTGGAACGGATTGAAAAACTTGAGCGACTGTTCCCGATGAATCCACTGGAGGTAAACCTGGAAGATTACTTCGACGAACAACGGGCGGACGAACTACGGCGTTTCTTCAAGCAGCTCGAGAACAAGTACGGTAGGGACTTAAACCAGTAACGGAGACATACAATGAAAATCGGACTAATTTCTGACACCCACGGCCACCAGGATCTCGTTGAAGAGGCTGCCGATGTCTACGCCTCAAACAACGTGGATATAATCATTCACACCGGTGACGTCACGACGGTCAAGCACATTGATGCACTCATTGAACTTGACTGTCCGCTACACCTGGCCTTCGGGAACTGTGATTTCAACAAGACAAGCTTCGAACAGGCCGAGGCTCATACGACCCTTGAATGTGCCGGTTCCGGAGGGGTGCTTAACCTTGACGGACGGACTATTGCCTTCACCCACGGTCATTACGACCGAACGTTAAATGAGCTACTAACTGAGAATCCCGACTACCTGGTACACGGACACACCCACGATCGCCGTGACGAAACCATCAGTAACACCCGAGTTATCAATCCTGGCGCAATAAAACCCCCCAACCCATCCTTTGCAATACTAAAACTGCAGGAGGATAAGCTGAACTTCCACGATTTGAAGTAACTGTCAGCAGCCACTGTATGCGAAGCGATCCTTCTAAGACTATTTGAGGGTCTTCCCCGAGAACGACAGTCGTTACTGTTTACGGGCCAGAGCGAAGGAACATTCCTCATCCAGGGCGTAGACGTACTCGACGTCGTCAAAGCCGATCCGGGTAAGAAGATCCTCGAAGGCGTCCTCCGTGAGGGTGAAGCCGTTAGGGCTTGCGGCTAGATCAAGGATGCCACTTGCGGCCCGGGCGAAGGGAGTCGCTTCATTGTCGGGATGAATCGTTTCCCAGAAAAGAACAACCCCGCCTGGATTGAGGACGTCATAGGCCTTGCGAGCAAACTTTTCTCCCATTCGGTCCTCCGGCTCCAGCAGCATTTTCTTTGTAAGAAACACAAGGTCAAAAGACTCCTCACCCCATTTATCGCCGTCCGGTTCACCACTGTGTCGATGCATGCCTTTGACTCGATTCGGGTCAATGTTGTATTCCATACGGAGCGCTGGGATATGATCGACGAGATGATCAAGACAGCCGTAGGTGACTTCAGCACCCGGGTATTCGTTCAGGATCAGCGAACTAAAACTGACTCCCATGGAACCGACAATAAAATTTTCAATCTCCGGTAAATCAACCTGAGTAAGAAAGTCACGGCCGGCCAGATCAAGGTAAAAGTTCACGGCCTCAAGGTAAGCCTCGTAGTTGGCTTCATCGGAAAAAACGTCGAGTTTCGGGGGTATCTGACCGGTCCTCGTACCCTCCACGACGTCATCGTAACTCGCTGTAAAGGAGGAGAGAAATTCAAGCATGGGATCGATACTCAGGAGCCCCCCCGGTGCAAGGAATTCGGACCCGAACGAACTCAGGGCAAATAACTCGTCCTCCCGTTTGACGATGTCCCGGCTCTCGAGGACCCTGAGTACTGTTTCCATTGCCCGCGGGTGTACGTCACAGCGATTGGCGAGCACCTCGGCGGCAGCAGGTCGATTATTTAGCGCCTCAAAGACCCCGAGATCCCGGGCAATAAGAATCGACACAAAATACTGAAAGTCACGCATGGCACTCTGAAGTTCATTGTACTCCTTGCGATGTCTCAGGTGGGTCAGGTACTTACGGGCCGTCTCCAGGGTATCACCCGCAAGGATCCCCCGGGCCGCTTTGACCGGTCTCTGAAGTCTCTCCGGTAAGTACTCCGTTACCCGGCGAGCCTGCTTGCTCACCTGCTGGGATACCGTGTCACGAACGCTTTTGAGAAGCGAGAATGGCATCGAACAATCACTCCCTAAAGTAAGTAGAACGAATTGTCCGCAAACGTCGGCGTTTCAACCACAGGGTCCGATCAGAGGATAACCCTTCAACCGGTCTCTTAGAAGTATTGTTCCTCGGCTAGGGTTCGAGCGGTTGCACCGGGCGAATCTCAAGTATTTAACATCCATTAACCTGAGTTCACCGGGCCCGTTGAAGCCTAAATTTCGGGGCCAGGCAATCAGGCGGCCGACCCGCCCAGGAGGGAGTCAACGCGGTAGCGTACCCACTGATAGAGCTTCTTCGGGGGGAAATTCCGGGCGAGTTTATCAACGACTCCCGTGATGCCTTCCACCGGTTTTAGTTCAACCGACAGCTTTCGATTGAACCCTTCACGATCCAGCACATGCTCCGCCGAAAGCCAGCCGGACTTCGCCGCGCTCTCCATTGAGGACGGTAATCCCGTATCGATAAAATCCCCGGCCAGGAAAAGGTTCTCAATGGAACAATCCGTGTCCGGGCGTCGCTGTTCCGTCCCCGGATAGGGACAATGAATCGCCATGGGAATACGATTCACCACTGAGTGAATCACTTCGGCCTCGGCGACTTCGGGTAGGTACTCGGAAATTTCAGCAACCGTTCGTTCAACAATCTCATCGTCACTCATTTCATCGGCGCCACGATTTTTGGAGTAAATGATGTTACTGGTAATAACCGAATCCCTGTTCTCCCAGCCGGAGTTTATATTGGACATGTCGTAAAAATCACAGTTGAGGTCATTGGGAGAATACGATCGAGCCCAGAACGCCTGATCGGTTAATTTTCGGTCGAACCACAGGTACGGACTTACGTAGGGACAGGGATCAAAGTGGACCAGTTCCCGGAATTCGTCGTACTCCTTAATCCACTCTGACCGGGCAATATCCCGCAGGACTTGAGGCGGCACAGCCGCAATGACTCGGTCGGCTTCAATAAGTCGACCGTCCTCGAGACGGACGCCGTCTGCTTCACCGGGTGTGCCGGCAATCTCCTCCACGGCCGTATTCAGCATTATCCGGCCCCCGTGGTCCTCGATCCGACGACGGGCTTCGGGAGTATAAATATCACCGAGGCCACCGTCCGGGAAGCCAATTTCGTAGTTGTTGTATCCAATAAACCGTTTGAAGAACCGCATAAGGGCTCCGGCAGAACAGAGTTGAACCGGAACGTTCATAATAGCCATGCAGGTAAACTGCCAGAGTTCCTCAATGGCGGTCTCCGTCACCCCGAGGGACCTGAGAAAGGAGTACGCGTTCTGACGATCAAGGTGCATCACGTCCTTTTCGTCCATCTGCATAGCGTAAAGCATGACCATCGTATTCGAGGCTACGTCAAAGTAAGAATAGTCGAGTTCAGTAAAAAGGGCGGGAGAATACTGGAAAGGCGCCGGGAGGGGATACTGCTTCATCACACGTTCTTTCCGACCATCGACCATGGTGATGAATCGGTCTTTCTGCCAGACCACACGATCCTCCGTGCCGAGGGTATCCAGTAACTTCAACATATTGGGATATTCGCTCATGAAAATGTGCGGTCCGATATGAACGGGGTCGCCGGTTTTCGGATCCTCCCAGCTTCTGGCACGACCACCGAGGCGATCGTTTTTCTCTATCACCAGGGTGTCCAATCCGGTCTCGCTTAATCCAACGGCGGCAGTTAACCCTGCTATGCCGCCCCCGACAATTGCCACATCCGTCTCAATAGTATCCCCGTTCAACGATTCTCCCATGGCCTGTCACATCCCCAGTTGTAAAAGTTCAATCGTGCCTGCCTCTCTGTCTTTATCGTCACTTTTT
>JBDGPI010000142.1:3266-3609 GCA_042219765.1 Salsurabacterium abyssinicum (SeqCode) | reverse complement strand
ATAAAACAAATATCGGATTTCCTCACACAACTCAGGGAGGTCAAGGATGATCTCACGGAACTGATACTCGAGGTCGGGCCCGAAAAAACGCCCGAGTTAGCCAGTTCCATGCTCGATACCACCGATTTTGCGGCCGAGGGAGAAGAAGCCATCATTGAATCGGTGGAGTTCGCGCGGGAGTTGTACTCCTTCGACGAGTCCAGGTATCCTTCGTTTGTGTCGGAGGGTCCCTACCGGCATGTCCATAAACTTCTGGAAGAGGTCATTTTCTTCGGGCGTTGGTCCGAGCAGCCCGTGCTGGACCTGGTGGAGTCGCTTTCGGAGTTAAAACGTGAGTTGCCCA
>JBDGPI010000142.1:0-3225 GCA_042219765.1 Salsurabacterium abyssinicum (SeqCode) | reverse complement strand
GCAGTTGCCAGGCTCATCCTACACGCCTACACGTGGCCCGGTGACATTTACGGCGACGAAGCTCCCAAATGGATCGCCGCAAACCTGCTCTGTGATCTGGGTATGGTTGAAATTCCGGAGACGTTCTGGATTCACGAGGACGACCTTGATGACCGACAGCGGGACGAGGTGAAAAAGCACCCCGGTCTCGGTGTCGAACGACTTGAATCCGTCAGAGGTCTACCGGAGGACTGTCTGGAGCTTATCAAGTGTCATCACTACAGGGGAAGCGGTGAAGGATATCCGACGGACACCGATGACTGGTCCACTGAGCGACAGAAATTAGCTCTCGTGGATGCGGTTGAATCCATGACTGCTCCCCGCCTGAGACGGGACCCTCACTCCCCCAGCAACGTCTTCCAGAAATTGAATGATATCTTTACTGATGTTGACCAGAAACTGGTTCAGGATCTCTCGACGAAAGTTGGTAGTTGTCCCCCCGGGTCGATGATTCGCCTCGATAATGGAGACGTTGCTCTTGTTGAGGAGGCAAACGAGTCCGACAGTGGTCCGGTTTACAGACCCTTGATTATGGAAGGGGAAAAAATCACTGATATCGGAAAGCTGATGGACCCGAACGGCGCGAATCGTACTATTGAGTCCACCCCACGCGCTCGAGTCGCCCCCTGGTCCGTCCGCAGGGTACGGTGGAAATATGATGATTCCCTGTCCGTCATGAACTAATTACTCCGTCGTCGGTCTTTCGTTCAACAAATTGACTCTCCGGGTTATTACAGCTCGCGCAGCATCAGTTCTCCGGAATCCTCAAAGGGGATTTTGAAAACAAAACGCCGTCTTAACTCGCTTTGATCAGGCTGGTAATCCCTTGGAGTATCATTGAAGTCGATTTTTTTGAATCCCGGTACGGTTTTTGATCGGATTGATGTCATTAAATACTTACTTGAGGTGAACAAAGAGCCAGACCGTTGGAGACTGTTTCGGAGGAGACTGTACAACGTCTACGCCGGGGGGGTTGACAAATTGTGGGAGGATCTAGATCCTGAGTAGCAAAAAGAAGAACACCGTCCGATGATTGAATTAACGCCAGCGTGGTTTAGCGTACCGATTGTTCTTCGATATTTACCCCGGTTTGAGACTTCAAGAGATGATTTCATTAATTTAATTCGTCCTTAGGAATGGAGGTCTAATAGTGACGGAGGATTACGACGTAATTGTCATCGGTGCTGGAAGCGGAGGGATGGCCGCTTCAAAACGCGCCGCCAAACGGGGAGCAACAGTGGCATTGATTGAGGGCCGTACCGTTGGTGGAACCTGTGTTGCAAGAGGCTGTATGCCAAAAAAGTTCCTGTACTACGCCTCAAAACGCCTGTCGGAGGTTAACGCGAACGGCCCCGCGGGCTTGCAGGCCGAACCAACTGAAATTAGCTGGTCGGATATCATCGATCACGAGCTGTCCGTTGTCGAGGATCTCATTCAGGCCAACCGGGAGGGCGTGGAAGATTACGATCGAATAGAGTTGATTGAGGGCAGGGCCCGCCTGCTGGATAAGGACACAGTGAACGTTAACGGCGAATCTCTTACGGCCGGAAGTATTATCCTCGCAACCGGTAGTTCCCCAAAGGAACCACCTATCGATGGAGCCGAATACGGAATTATGAGCGATGATTTTTTAAAGGACCATACACTGCCGTATTCCATGGGGTTCGTCGGGGGCGGTTACATAGCGGTTGAATTTGCCTCAGTCCTCCAGACGTTTGGAGTGGACGTAACAATTTTTCAGCGTCCGGAGACGTTGCTACCAAATTATGACTCCGTCATTGGGAGGGCGATAGAAAAACGTTTCGAGGAGCGAGGGATTGATGTCAATACGGGAACCGAAGTCCAGTCAATTGAAAAAGCCGGGCGATCCTACCACCTCAAGTTTAATGGGGACAGGCAGGGGAGCTTTACGGCCGATAGAGTTCTACTGGCGGTGGGCCGGGAATCGAACACCGAAGACCTTGGCCTGGACAATATTGGGCTTGAACCTGCTGAGGATAAATCCATTGAGGTCGACGATGGATTGCGGACCGACGTCGATTCAGTGTACGCGGTTGGTGATCTTAACGGTCGATACCCCTTTACTCCAGTGGCTATCCGGGAGGGTAAAATCGCCGCGGAAAATGCCGTTGACGGATCCGATCGAACCGTCAACTACGACGACGTCCCAACGGCCGTTTTCACGCAGCCTCAGGCTGGTTCAGTCGGACTCTCGGAAGCGAAAGCTCGCAAAGAGCACGATTCCATTACCGTTGCCAAAAAATCCTTTAAACCGTTTTCAGCGGCGGTCAGACGGGAGCAGGGTGAGGTCCGGATAAAATTGATTTACGAGGACACCTATGACCGCCTGATTGGTTTACACGTAATCGGTCCCGATGCCTCCGAAATTGTCCAGGGGTTCGGGCTGGCACTCCGACAGGGTGTAACAATGAGTGATATCAAAGACTTTCCGGGCATTCATCCGACGGTGGCCGAAGAAATTTTCAGTACTAAACCGGATTAAACCAACAAAAACCGCACAGGAATAAAACACTTCCCGAGAAGTTGACCGGAAGGGTCCTGCTACCCGGCTAAAGCTATTACAAACCCCGCCACGAATCCACTTTTTAATCGTCACAACCATATACATCCATACCACCAGACCGGGTCATACCAGTACCGATAAGCATTTACATTAAGTAAATGCTTCCGTGATTGAAGGCGATCTAATTCAACGGTTTCGGGACTGGGTGAGCGTTGTGGGATGATTGTTTTACGGGGACGGTCGTCAGGTACCGGGGATTTGATAGGATGATTGAGGTGGGTCCTAAGCAGAGGTAGGGGTATATATTACTGTCTGACGTTGTACCGGGGGGGTCCAAAAAAAATAAATCCCGGGACCGGATGCTTTACCGGCCCCGGGAATTGACGTCGGAAGTGATTAAGCCGTGGTCACAGGTCCTGGTTGGTTAGAAACCGACGTTAATCCTGGCCGTGTAAATCTCAATTTCATCGGCCATGTCGACCTGTGCTACGACGCTGAAAAGTGGAAGTGAAATTCGAGTGCCGGCAAAGATCTTACTTTCGGTGGTCGTGGATTCGCTCAACCGGGCCTGTAAAGTGGAGTTGTCACCGGTGTAGTCTCCCGCAATTTTGAACATACTGTAACCAGCGTAGGGAGTGACACCGAGAAGTAGTGGTATCTCA
>JBDGPI010000141.1:26347-28695 GCA_042219765.1 Salsurabacterium abyssinicum (SeqCode) | reverse complement strand
CGAACAGGCAGGTGCCGAGGCGACGAGTGCTGAAACGGCGTCGAACGACCGTCGAGACGGGGCGACCGCGACCGGTTCAGCCGAATTGCCCGGCGAACAGAACGGCGAAGCTTTTGGCGACAATCAGGCAAACGACGCGACGGAGGAACCGTCGCTCGACGGCGCGGTATAGCACGCGGAGCGGTCGCGGATGGCGTTCCCGGCAGCACCATCGTTACCGCCCTCTCCCGGAATGGAGTTGACTTCGGTGTCCGAGTCGGGGGACTCAACGATTGGTTAATCGGAGAAGCCCCGAGCATGGACCAGGCCATCTATTACAGTGGTTTCAGCGTCGACGACAGCACCCCCGATATCGGTGACAGTTCGATCCTCGAAGTACTCGGCCTCGGGGGAATGGCAACGGCCGCGGCTCCAACAACCGTTGATTTTGTCGGAGGGTCGATAGGCGACCAGTTGCGCAAGACGGACGAACTGCGTGACATCACCCTGGAATCACACCCGGATTTCAAAATTCCCAACCTTTCTCAGAACGGTAGCCCGGTTGGTATAGACGTTCGCCGGGTGGTTGAGACGGGCCGGACTCCCTTTATTAATTCCGGTGTCATTCACGAGGATAACTGGGAAACCGGTCAGGTCGGTGCCGGCATCGTACAGGCACCACTCGATCCCTTTAAAAACGCTCTGCGCGACCTCAAAAAGTACTATTCACCCGACTAACCCAGTTATTCTCCCGGCGTTATCCGGGCACATTTGGCTCACAATGCCAGGGGTATAATCTTCTCCAGCGGCCGTCTAAAATGACTGATAATACATATCCCGATAACTTCGTCCCCTTGCCCTATCGCCGGGTCAGTTACCGAAACCTCGGGAAACCACTTACGGCCGATAGCCTCCGCCGGCACCTCATCGGCCAGGACGCCTATCACCGCACGGAATTCCTGATTCTTCGAAACGACAATCAATTCGCAATTGCCACGGTCGAACTCGAAAATCGGGACCAGCTGTTCAGTCCAATAAACTCCCTGAATCAGCTGGCGGAACCAGACGACTGCATCTTTGCTCAGGACGAGTCCGTTGACGTCGGAATTCCCTCCAGCCTTGCCGGGAAAGCCGCTAACCTGGGCGTGGGGGAAACTGAAACGCTAATCGTTGAAGGACTCTACTCTCATATGAATTTCATCCACAAACCCAATCCCCTAACGGTCCACCTTTTTGATGTCACCCCCCCTGATCCTCCCAAACTGAAATCGATGGCCGAGAAAGTCCTTTCCTACGCGAAACTGCCGGCCATTCGACTTAATACCACAATCATTGATATGGTTGACCGAGCGAGGGAAACCGCTTTCAAGAGTTACCTGTTTCCCTGTCGGGCCTCCGGCGTGAGCGAGCTGGAGCAACCGGTCTACTTTCTGGATGAACACCCGGAGGAGGAAGAGTGGGTACTGGTCGGTTGCGAACGCACACAATCGATTTACGATCATTTTTACGACACCAGTCCCGAGAGAATTGAAATGTGTCCCCGAAAATTGCACGAATCCCTGGATGGTCCCGTTTTGATCCGCTGCTGTCAGCTCGAGGAGGGATTCAACCGGGACGGTCTGTTAGCGGAAGTCCCCTGGGGAGCAGAGTTAGACGACGTCGAACAAGCACTGCGGTCGCTGCATTCGGCCGCCTTGAACGAAGGAGGACCGTAAGATGAAGGAGGACCACTGGTTGAACCCCGTGTTCGGCGAAGAATTTCACCGTCCGAGCAAACCCCGATCCACCGGTGTTACCATGGTTATCGACCGTGGACTCGGCCAGAATGCCTTTGACGAATTCCTCGAAACCAACGGGGAGTACATCGATCAGATCAAATTCGCCTACGGTACCGCCGCCTTTTACGATCGCCACCTTTTGAACAGAAAACTACAGGTCTGCCACGAAAGGGACATCCTGGTTTACCCGGGGGGGACCCTCTTCGAGGTGGCCCACCAGGCCGATTCCACCAACGAGTACTTCAACACGCTGCTGGAGACAGGTTTCAAGGCGGTTGAAATATCCGACGGAAGCATACAACTTTCACCGGAAATTCGCGGTGAACTGATTGCCCGGGCCAGTGAACGCGGACTGATCGTAATGTCCGAGGTCGGCAAAAAGGATCCCGACCGACAACCCGATCCGGAGGACATGGCCCGGCAGGTACGACGCGATTTCAAAAGCGGAGCCGAGTACGTCACCATTGAATCACGGGAATCCGGAAAAGGAATCGGAATCTACGATCAGCAGGGTGAAATTGTTGAATCCAGACTCAACCGCCTGGTTGATCCCATTGACAGGACGGAGAAATTACTCTGGGAAGCTCCCCT
>JBDGPI010000141.1:17130-26337 GCA_042219765.1 Salsurabacterium abyssinicum (SeqCode) | reverse complement strand
ACAGTTGTATTTTCTCGAGTTATTAGGCTGCAACGTAAACCTGGGCAATATTGCCACGGACGACGTCCTGGCCCTTGAGTCACTTCGTTGGGGGCTTCGATGGGAGACAGTTACACGTCAATCCCCCCTAACGAAGATCAAGTCGATCGAGACATGACCGGCTCCACGGATGCATCCCACGGTCCCCTTGATTCGGGACCGTCCGACACCCTGATTGATTCAGCGCACCGGATAGAACTGGAGGGAGCCCAGGATCTCTGGCGGGGGTTCACGCTTGCCGATCTGGCTCATGTTTTCATGCTCAGGGACGCGGATCTGCTAGCTGAGGACGTTTCCACCTCCCTCATTGGTGGCATCCTGACGCTGGACGAAAATCCTCCCGAGCAGGACTCACTCCACCCGGAAACGGGGGACGTCTATCGGAACCGTGAAAAAATGCTTGACGATCTCGGAGTTGAGACCGGCTGGCTGGGTCTGGGTCGTCCCCGCCGGGAAGCCTCCACACTTGCGTACCAACTAACGGTCCGGCGACTCATCCTTAACCTGACTGAATCAGTTCTTGAATGCATTAGCGCAATAACAACTGTCAGCGAATGCCATCGCGATACACTCATGCCGGATTACACCTACAACCAGCGGGCTCAGCCGACGGTATTCGGCCACTATCTTCTTGGATTTGCCTCTCCCCTGCTTCGAGAACTCGATCGCCTTAGAACTGCGTTTGACCACGTTAATCGCTCTCCTGCCGGCACGGGCAGTACGAATGGTTCACGCCTCGACCTGAATCGGGAGATCCCCCGCGATCACCTCGGTTTTGAAGGGCTTGTCGAACATGCCCGTGACGCCATGTGGCAGGCGGATGGCCCCATCGAATTGTCGGGGATTCTGGCGTCACTGACGACTTCCCTTGCCCGCCTGGCCGAAGACCTTCAGTTGTTTGCCACCCAGGAGTACGGATTCATTGAACTTGCGGACGAACACAGCCGGGCCAGTGTCCTGATGCCGCAGAAGAAAAACCCCTACTCACTTGCTTTCGTCCGGGGGGTGGCGGGTGAAATTGGAGGTCTTGTTCCGAGCATGGCAGGAGCCGGTAAAACAACCACTGGTCAGGTGGACAACCGCCAGTTCCCGTACCACCGGGTGCCGGAATCACTTGACCTGGTCATCCGGACAACCCGTCTGATGACTGACGTAATTAAATCATTATCGGTCAATACCACCACCATGAAACAGGCCGCCGACGATCAGTTGAATTGCTCCACTGACCTCGCCGAATACCTCGTTGTTACGCACGGAGTTGACTACCGCCGGGCCCACGGGATCGTGGGTGAAACGGTCCGTCGTCTTGGAGACGGCCGGGGTGAAATCACCGATTTTGATCTTGAGTGCCTGAATACCGTGCTGGATGAATACCTTGATGACGATATTCGGCTAACCGAGGAGGAACTGGAGGCAGTCGTCGACGTTGAGAACGTCGTCCAATCCCGACGGACACCGGGTGGAGCCTCCCGTGAACGGTTGAACGAATTGATCGAATCCATGCGCACCAGCCACGCCGATCACCGCGAGTGGTTTGAAACCACTCGTCAGTCCATTGATACAGCGGAGGAAAGTTTACTCTCATCAGCCCGTTCTCTGTCGGAGGACGATTCACCGTGACGGAAGCGACCCTCCCGACTGAACATCACTCGAAACAGCAGGATAACGGAGGCTGTCCTTATTGAGTGTCCACATGACGGAATCCGAGATTTACGGCGACGTCTGGGGCACCGAAGCCATGAAAAACCTCTTTGACGACGAACCACGGACCCGTGAATGGTGCCGTCTGATCGGTGTACTGGCTAAAGCTCAAGCAGCCTGCGACATCATCCCGGACAACGCCGCCGAGGAAATTTACCAGGTCTGTAAATCCCCTTCCCTTTCCATGGATCGTCTCAAGGAGGGCTACCGGGAAACAGGTCATTCCATGCTGGGCTTAATAAAATTACTGGAGGAACAATGTGACGGTGACGCCGGAGAATGGATTTACTACGGCACGACGGTCCAAGACATCACGGATACCTGGCTGATGATAACCCTTACGGAAGTCCACTCCATCGTTCAAAACGACCTTGAAAGCATCATCGATCAACTCCTGGATTTAACGCAACAACACAGGGATACCCCCATGCTCGGTCGAACGCACGGACAGGCGGGTTCCCCTATCACCTTTGGGTTCAAGACTGCTGTCTGGGTGGACGAGATGGCCCGCCACCTCGACCGACTTAACGAAATGAAATCCCGGCTCTCGACGGGTCAGCTTGGAGGCGCCGTAGGCGGTCTGACCGCCTACGGTGAAGACGGCCAGCAGCTCCGTCGAGAATTTTTCGGACGGCTGGAGGTATCCGCTCCGGACATCGCCTGGATAAACGCTCGGGACAGAATCGTCGAATTTTTCCAGACCCTTACATTGATCGTTTCCAGTATCGAAAAAATCGGACGAGAAGTTTACAACCTCCAGCGAACCGAGATTGATGAGCTTGCCGAGGGCCTGGCCTCCGACGCCGTTGGAAGTATCACCATGCCGCACAAAAAAAACCCTGAACTTTCCGAACACCTCGGGACCCTTTCACGCCTCGTCCGTTCACAGGTAAATACACTCACAGAAAACTTAATACACGATCACGAACGCGACGGTCGCTCGTGGAAGATTGAGTGGGAAGCTATTCCCTCCGCCTGCATGGCTGCTGGGACCGCCCTTCAGCTCGGGGCGGACTTACTCGAGGACCTGACCGTCAAGGAACGTTCGATGCAGCAAAATATTGATGACCTCGAGGGTTATCCCCACTCCGAGCGTCTAATGATTCGACTGGCCCGGGAGGTCGGCAAGCAGACGGCCCACGAAATAGTTTATGAGCTGGCTCGCACTGCACAGAAAGGATCGACGTCCTTCGAATCACTTGTCAGGAATGACGACCGTATCCTCGATCCCTTATCCACCGGTACTCTGGACTCAATTTTTAACGGCCCGGGCGGTCTCGAGCAGGTTCACGCCGCCGTGGATCGTGTTCTCAGGGAGCATGATCGCTTATGATTCTGACCGAACTCCCCCGTACCCGTTTCGCCACGTTACCCACCCCGATCGAGAAAGCCGAACGGTTGTCCGAGGCGCTCGGCGGCCCGGAAATTTACGTGAAACGCGATGACATGACGGGCCGGGCTATGGGGGGTAACAAGATCAGGAAACTCGAATACCTCATTGCCGACGCCCTCAGGCAGGACGCGGACGTAGTGGTTACAACAGGTGGTCCCCAGTCCAACTGTGTGCGGTCAACGGCCACCACGGCCAAGCACGTCGGACTGGACACCGTCGCCGTCATGTACGGAACGAGACCCGACAAACTCTACGGGAACTTCATGATGACGAAAGTCCTGAGCGACGAGCTTGTCTTCACCGGGGTCTCGGACCGCAGCAGCGTGGACCGACGTGCCGAAGAAGTCTGTGAACGGCTGCGCTCCGCCGGGCGCACTCCTTACCTGATCCCCCGGGGAGCGGCCATATCAATCGGGGCCGTCGGTTACGTCAACTGTGCACTCGAACTCATGAATCAACTGATGGATCAGGACATCGACGCCGATCGGCTGATTCTTCCGTCAGGTTCCTGTGGCACCCAGGCCGGACTCATGGTCGGCGCAAAGTGGCTTCAGAGTAGTTTTCGCATAGAAGGCATCCTCGTAAGCCGCCCCCGTGCCGAAAGTATCGATCGGTTGGTCGACCTCTCCCGTAAAACCATTGAGACGCTCGGGATGGATCTTTCAATTACCGAGGATGATGCCAACACCTACGACGATTACATCGGGGACGGTTTTGCCGTACCAACCAGGGCCGGTCGCGACGCCTTCCGAATGGCATCAAAACTTGAGGGACTCTTCCTGGATCCGGTTTACACGTCCAAGGCCGTTGCCGGAATCGTGGATCTCATTGAATCCGGAGAAATAAACTCGGACGAGACCATCGTTTACCTCCACACCGGGGGGGAGCCCCTCCTATTTTCCCTGGAACACGGGATGGCGGACGACGACTTTGAACCCGAAAAACCCTACTGAACAGTCCCCAGCCGGTCGGATTGCGGTCGATTGGTTTAGACGGGACTCCTCTCGCGCCACCGTTCATTCCACCTTTGACAGCGTCATAAACCTTAAGACCCGAAGCGGAAATCTGGTCAGCCTGGCCGATACTACCGTCCCGCTGAGCCCGTTCACTCTCAGGGTATCACTGCCCCCCGACGGATACCGTCCCCCCCAGGGAGAGCCCGTCCGGCTTCGGAACGGACAAATTGCAACAGAATCAGGGGACTGGTCGTGTCGGGTTCCCCATCCCAGGCCCTCAGGCAGCCTTCGTCAAAGTAGTTCTAAAATTAATACCCCCGAACAACTCAGTAACGTGGTTTCAACGTTACGAAGACACCTGACTCGATTGCAACCGGAACGGGGACTTATCGGAATTGTTTCTTCTAATTCATCAGGGGAGGTTCAATTTCACCCTGAAACGAATGACGGGAAAGATTACCTGATTAAAACAGCGGAACTTTCTCGAAACCTGCTCAAGCACTTCACCGACACCAACTCGGATGCGCTCAGGAGAGACCTCGGTGGACTTAAGGGACTTGGCCCTGGCCTGACCCCCTCCGGGGACGATGCACTCGTCGGATTACTGGCGGCCTGGCGGAGCCTGCACGAGGGTGTTCGGGATGGCTTCCATCAGCGGGCCGGAGACCTCGTCGTGGAGCAAGTTCAGCAATCGTCCTCCTGGTTCAGCAACCAGTGGCTTCAAGCCGCCTCCGGTGGCCTGTTTGCGCGACCGGTTGCAAATCTGCTTCGCTCTCTGGC
This sequence comes from Salsurabacterium abyssinicum (SeqCode), assembly GCA_042219765.1. Lineage (GTDB taxonomy): Bacteria > T1Sed10-126 > T1Sed10-126 > T1Sed10-126 > CAZEBV01 > JBDGPI01. The sequence goes on along the minus strand of JBDGPI010000141.1, from coordinate 21,468 downwards.
AACTAATTCGTCCTCCGCATCCCTTGACCTTGCGTTGGACCGTTTGAATAAGCTTGGCTCAAGCTCCGGCCTGGACGTTTCGACGGGTGTTCTACTGGGATTGGGCTGTGTTCTTGCGCGAGAGAATCACAACTGATCCGGTTCGCCAAAGGGTTCCTTCAGCCGTTCCATATGGTTTAGGACGTCCCGGTAAAAATTCACGTGACGACGGGCGGTATTCTCCCAGCTGTACTCCTCCGCGGTCTCACGCCCCTGGTCGATAATTTTTTCCCGGAGGTCACCTTCCTCCGTTAACCGGATCGCCGCCTCCTTAAGTTCCAGGGGACTGTCGGGATCAACCAGCAAAGCATTCTCCCCGTCGGTCATAAACTCCTGAAAGACGTCAATTGTCGAGGCCACCACGGGAAGGTCACAGGCCATTGCCTCGAGGGCAACCAATCCGAAGCCCTCTTTCCTTGAGGGAAAAAGAAGCACGTCGGCAAGCTGATAGAGTTTGAGTAATTCATCGTCCGATACGGAACCCAGAATTCGAACGTCCTCGCCTTTTTGCAGCTCACTTTCCTCCAGCATCCCGTAGAAATCCTCCCGGTAGTCTCGATAATCAAAGAGGGTTTTACCACCGGCAATAACCCAGACGGGATTACTTCGAGAATCCCTGGACGCCTCCACAATCTTCTCGAAGGCCCGGAGCATCGTTTTTGTGTTTTTCCTGGGTTCAACGCCACTGAGCGAGAGATAAACAGTGGTTGAGGATAGGTCAAACTCCCCCTTGTAAGTCTTAATAGAATCGGTGTCCGGAGCTGGCCGAAACTGATTCAGGTCGACCCCGTTCGGAATCACGCTTGCACTGACGCCAAAATCCTCGTGAAGCTTACCTTTCCAGTAATTGCTTACGACAATTCGACGGTCGGGCCGGGTTATGGAATTATCCTGACAGTCAACCAGGGCCTGCGTTTTAAAGTCATCCACGTGATGAATGGTCCGAACAAAGAAAGGAATACGAGACTCTTGCCGGAGGTTCCAGAGAGCGTTGGCGGAAATACAGTCCTGGGAGTGGTAAAGGTCGTGTTCGTGAAGGCCGCCTCCGGCCAGGAACTCAGTAAACCGGCTAATGTAGCGCTGTACCCGCTGGGTAAACGACTCATCGTCCCTCTTTTCAAAGGGAACGATCGTGGTTGGAACGCTCACATCACGAAAGAAGGCCGACTCATCACGCCGACCGAGTGCGTAGACATGGGGGTTCTGATCCTGGTCGGCAAGGTGTTCGGCCAGGTTCAGAGTATGAACAACGCCACCCCGGGGTTTCGTGGAATAAGTGAAAAGACCGATGTCCAGGTTGACCGAGCTCATTAGGGGAAAGAATCAGAGCTGCTGAAATAGACTCACGGCAGCCCTTGCGGCCTGCGCGTTCGTTTCAAAAACCACGGCCCCGGCATCCTGTAGCAGTTCCTCCTGTTTCTTCAAATCCTGTGGATCGCGGTCCGTTCCACAGACGTGTGCTAAAACTACAAGTTCTCCACCATTGTTGCTGACACGGTCCCGGGCCTCACGAATACCGGGGGCAAGGGCTCCCGCGGGATCATCGTGAGCACCGTATCCAATGGGTATATCCATCAGGAGGACCGCCGTTTCAGGATCCTCCGATTCTTCAAGCAAACGATCCTGACGGATCCCGGGGTCAATCATGGGATGTGCTCTCCCCTGGGTAAAAGCGTCGGAACCCAGGTCAACCACGCTGTGCTTCTGGCTTTCCCACGGATCGTCCAATTTCCTGGACTGCTCGTGAGTGACGTTGGAGTAAACGTCGTCCAGTTTTTCCGAAAGCAGAAGCTCCGCCTCGGAACAGAGGGTACCCCCGGCAAACAGGCCCCTTATATATTTCTGTTTTTCACTACGTTCACTTATTTTAGACTTTATTTCATCGATTTTTTCTTCAAACCTTTCGTCGTCGAACGAGAACGTCTCGCCCAGGGTTTCCGTCAGCGCGAGTTCCGCCGCGTCCTGGAGCGTTCTGGCGAACCGCAGTGAATCGCTATCCCGGGTCTCCGACAGGCCGAGAAAATTTACAATCACCGGCTCTGGGACTTCCTCGGCCCGTTCGACAATACGTTCCGCAACGTCCTCGGAGGGGGGCTTAGAAATCAGGACGATGACGTCAGTTTCAGGGTCATCGGTCAAGTAATCCAACCCCTGGAGCATCATGAGTCCTCCTACCTCCCCGGAAAGGTCACGACCACCGACACCGATCCCCTGGGTGATACCGGCCCCTCCACGGTGAATCAGACTGCTAATTTCCTGTAAGCCGGTTCCTGAGGCACTGACTAGGCCCACGGAACCGGACTGGACGTCATTGGCAAAACCAAGGGGTATTCCGTTGATCATGGATGTACCGGCATCGGGGCCCATCAGGAGTAAATCTCGTTTCCGGGCGTCCTTTTTAAGCTGTACCTCCCTGTCAACGGAGACGTTGTCACTGAACAGAAGAACGTCCATGTCCCGGTTAAGAGCCTTCTGCGCCTCAATGTGAGCGTATTCACCGGGAATGGAAATTAAAGCAAGGTTGGAACCCTTCTGGCGGTCGAGGGCGCGTTCGAACGTAGCGGGGGCACGGCGCTCGCCGGTATCACTGCCTGTGCTCGATTCGGAACCGCGAACGGTTTCCTCGATCGTTTCGAAGGCTTTTTTGGCAGTCTGCTCGTCGTCGGCCCGGACGGCTATCATCATGTCGCCGGGATCGGCGCCTCTGAGTTCGTCGGACAGTAAGTCTTTTTCCTCAAGCAATGATTTGTTGGAGTCCGTGCCCATGCCAACGGTTCCTTCGGAAACCCCCTCAATCTCCTCAATCGACTCGGAAATTTTCATCAGACGGACCGAATCCGAGTACGTGTTCGGTTTAAGTCGGGTAAAAAGTGGCATCAGTCATCCTCCGAGGAGGTATTACCCTTCTCTTCTTTAGCTCCCTTCACAAAATCATGAACTTTGTCCGGGTTCTCGCCTTTATTGATACGATCGACGGCCTCATTGAACTCGCGTCCGGGATCCTGGTCCATCGATTTGTAGGAGTTGGCCACGTTGTTAATCATATCTTTGGGGTTTTGCTCCGATAGATTCCCGGGTAAGGACTCGTCGTCGCCGGAGGACGACTCCGTCGACCCGGTACTGAAGCGATCGTAACTCCGGCTCATCTCCGTGTCGCAGGACGAGCAGGTCGGGGTTGTAAGGTCACTGTGGCTATGCTCGAAGAATTCCGTCGTTTTTCCGCACGTCTCGCATTCGAACTTAAACATCGGCATCACTATCACCTGATCCCGTCGAAGATCTTGAACTCAAATCATTTGTAATTATTTGTTCACCGGCCTGTTAGGGCCGAGATACCAGAGCACCTAAAGTTCGTCGTCGGGAACGATCTGGGTTCCGGTCTCACGATTGTAACCCTCCTGGGCACTATTTACGTGAGTAATTACCGCCCGCTCCCCACCGCTCTCGATGAAGTTGATGGCACCCTTAACTTTCGGTCCCATGCTTCCGGGGGGGAATTCATCGTTGCTGTAGTGTTCCCGGGCCTCCGACACCGAAATCCGTTCGAGGGGAATTTCGTTGGACGTCTGGTAGTTAAGGATGGCATGATCAACCGACGTCAGGACCAGTAGCACGTCCGCTTCTACCAGGGAACCGAGTTTCGCCGCCGAAAGGTCCTTGTCGACAACCGCCTCTACCCCTTCATGCTCGTTACCCGCCTCCTCGATAACGGGAACACCACCTCCACCGGTCGAAATGACGATGTTGTTCTGTTCAACCAGCTCCTCCACGGTTTCAAACTGGATAATCTCGAGCGGGTCCGGGGAGGGAACGACTCTACGGTAGGTGTCGTAGTGGGTCTCAACCATCTCCCAGCCACGCTGGTCCTGTAACGCTTCGGCTTCGTCGGCGGAATAGTTGGGGCCAACCGGTTTGGTGGGATTTTCGAACTCCTCGTCCTCCGGGTCAACGAGAACTTCCGTGACGACGGTTGTTACCTGGCGGTCAATCCCATCCCGCTTGAGTCCGTTCCTTATCTGCTGCTGCAGGAGATAGCCTATGAATCCCTGGCTCATTGACCCGCAGGCATCCAGTGGCAGGGCCGGGACCTCGTCGCTCGCCAGTTCCTGCTGTAAGAGCATATTTCCAACCTGGGGCCCGTTTCCGTGGGTTATCACGGGTTCGACTCCCTGTTCTATCAGGTCCACCAGCCCGATGACAGTCGTCCGTACCCGCTCACGCTGCTCGTGGTAGGAATCCGCCGAATACTTCTTGGTAAGTGCATTGCCTCCGAGTGCGATTAGTACTCTGTCGTCCTTC
>JBDGPI010000141.1:15377-17120 GCA_042219765.1 Salsurabacterium abyssinicum (SeqCode) | reverse complement strand
AGTTGATTGCCTCTCGGAACGAAATGCATTGAGGGCGTCCTCGGGGCTGGAGAATCGATCGCGTTCGGTATCCGGCATTGGTCCGTCCGGGCGTTCGCCGGACCCGGGATCAAACTCACTTCGCTGATAGGTGTGGACGTAGTGACCCTCCTCCGTCATGAAGGGATGCAGGTAAAGGCACTCATCGTTGGACGGAGACAGATCGACGCGCCGCAGGTAAGACCGACCCGTGTAATCCCCTTCCTCGTCAAACAGGGTTATCCATTCGTCGGATTGGTCCAGGTTAAGGGAGTTTTCGACAATCTGAAGGTGCATCGGTCGAAGTTCATTCAGGCGCAGCTGAAAGGAGGCATTTCGGGCCTTCGATAGGCTCAGTCCCCGGGGAAGTCCGTCGAGAAGGAACTCCAGGCGGCGACGGGCCCAGTCTTCATCTCTCTTGTCGTAAGCCTCAATCAGTTCACGGGGGGAAAAACAATCCTCAAGAGCGTCAGCCAGGGAGCGAACGGACTGTATTCCTTTTTTGTACAGGTCAGGTTGCTGTGTGGGGAGACCGGCGAAGAACTCGTCCTCGGCGTTTATCCACTTTTCGCGGATCGATTCTGGAACCTGAAAAGTCTCCGGCATGTAAAATAACAGCTCCAGGTTGCCTGGATACTTAATCGATAGCACGGCAATAGACTTTGAGTATAAAAAGTGATATTCACTTTGCAAATAAGTTCTTTAATAACTTAATAAATTTTTCCCAATCAACTGGACACTCAAAGGCAAGATCAAGCTATATTCCAAAATCTCCGCAGACCGACCTCTCCAGGGAAAAAGCAAAGCCGCAACAACGAGTGATGGATATTGAGTTTAATTTTAATTGAAGCTTTATTATATTCTTTCTTTCAATTGACTTGCCGAGACCCGACGGGAATGAGAACCGAGGAATATCCCGGATTACCCGACCGGGTTCTCGCTAGTTCAATAAATAATCAGTTCAGGTCATTAATGCGTAAAACGTAAAACGACGTCATGTTCCGTGAATAACACTTTAAAGCAGCTGAAATTGAGGATTTCATCGGGACGACACCTGTTACGGGGGATCACCTGAAGCAAAACACCCGTTCAAAGCCCCCCTCTTTGACTTCATCCAGTGAACGTTGTAATGTTGCTGTTCTCCAATAACCTTAATGGACTTTGTCAACATCAGGGTCAATACGAAATACTTCCTTTACGTACAGGACTGATCATCCGTGACGGAGAGACTATCCGCATTGGTTGGTTGGGGATCCTACGTCCCTGACAACACCAAGACAAACGACGAACTTGAAGAAACTGCCGGAGTTTCCGACGAGTGGATCCAGCAACGGACCGGAATCAAGGAGCGTCGGATTGCCGACGAGGACGAGGCCTCGTCCGACCTCGGGGCGAAGGCCGCACGGAAGGCACTTGACCAGGCTAACCTCGAACCCGGTGACGTGGATCAAGTTATTACCGCAACCATCACCCCCGACATGAGTTACCCATCCACCGCCTGCCTGATTCAGGACAAAATTGAGGCCGGCACCTGCGCCGCCTTCGACGTAGGGGCAGCCTGCAGTGGATTCATCTATGGCCTGTCAATGGCTAACGGTCAAATTCAGTCCGGAGCGGCCGACACCGTACTCCTGGTAGGAGCGGAAGTAATGTCCCGATTCACGAACTGGAATGACCGTGATACGGGGATTCTCTTCGGGGATGCCGCCGGCGCATGGATTCTGC
>JBDGPI010000141.1:12842-15367 GCA_042219765.1 Salsurabacterium abyssinicum (SeqCode) | reverse complement strand
ATCCCCGCCGGGGGCTCCGCAACCCCAATTACCCGGGAAGTCCTCGATCGGAACCTGCAATACATGCAGATGGATGGATCTAAAGTTTTTAAAATTGCCGTTCGCAAAATGCAGGAGGCCGCCGTGGAAGCTCTCGAGGAGGCCGGCATGCCAGCCGATGAACTGGACTGGGTCATCTGTCACCAGGCAAACGTTCGTATCATCAATGCCGTTGAGGAAAAACTTGGACTTCCACGGGAGAAAATGATCATTAACATCGATAAATACGGCAACACGTCCGCTGCCTCCATTCCTCTGGCCTTTGACGAAGCCCGGAACGACGGTCGAATTGAATCCGGTGACACAATTCTAAAAATTGCGTTCGGCGGTGGATTAACGTGGGCGTCATCAATTATGACCCTTCCCTAGACCCCTCGGAACCCAAACACTTCTTGTTCCTGCCTTAACCGTGGTCCAGCCGGACGCTACGGAACTGTCCAGTCGAATTCGCCAGGGCGAGTTGAGTTCCCTCGACCTGATTAATCAAACCGAGTCAAAGGTTTCCTCTCTTAATTCAACGTTAAACGCGGTTGTCACCACAACAATTGAATCCGCCCGGCGAAACGCTCAGAGTAATACTAACGAACCGTTCCGTGGTGTCCCTATTCTCCTGAAGGACATCCTGGGTCACTGCAAAGGAGTGAGGGCTACCTACGGTTCCAGATTACTCGAGAACTACGAACCCTCGGTTGATCATCCACTCGTGGAACGATTCCGAAACGCGGGCCTGATACCCGTCGGCCGCACGAATACCTCCGAATTCGGGCTGCTGCCCTCCACCGAACCTGAACTCCACGGCCCGACGAAAAACCCCTGGGATCCTTCCCGTTCCCCCGGAGGTTCAAGCGGTGGGTCGGCGGCCGCAGTGGCGTCCGGTCTGGTGCCGGCCGCCCACGCGAACGACGCCGGCGGTTCCATCCGGGTACCGGCGGCCTGCTGTGGCGTCTTCGGACTTAAACCAACCCGCGGCCGTATCTTCTCGGGTCCCGACTTTGGGTCGCCGATGCAAACGATCGTTAACGAGCACGTCATCACCCGAACCGTTCGTGACAGCGCATTAATTCTGGATGCAATAAAACGGACCGCCCCCCAGGATCCCCCGGAGTCAGGTCGAGTGTTCAAGACATGCGTGGACGAAACTCCGGACCGTGAACTCAAGGTTGGTGTGCTCGACGAATCCCCGTTCGGGGATGCTCCAGACGTCGAGTGCCGGCGCGCTCTCGACCGGACCGTGGAAGCCTGCCAGGACATGGGGGTGGTACTCACTGACGCATCAGCGGACATTGATGCGCGGCAAGTAATGGAACACTTTCAGACTGTCTGGTCGGCCGGTCTTGCAAGGGTCATTGATGGTTTGTCGGAGCTGGTCGAACGGAGCCCATCCCCCGAAACCCTTGAGCCCGTTACATGGTCGGTGTACCGGACGGGTAAAAGAGCGGACCTGTCCACCTACCTCGAGTCCACCACTTACCTGGAGGATTTTTCCCGATGGTTTCGTCAGGACTTCTTCTCTGGGTTCGACGTCTTACTGTCACCAACCACCCTGCGACCCCCGGTTGAAACGGGAACGTTCCACGGAACGTCGGATGACCCCGAAGAGATGTTCAAGCGTGCCCTGAAATATATACCGTTCACTCCCTTCATGAACATCAGCGGTCAACCGGCCATGTCCGTCCCGGTGCACTGGACCGACGATGGTTTACCCGTTGGAGTTCACTTTACGGGAACACGTTTTCGGGAGGATCAGCTGTTCCGGATCGCCGGCCGGTTGGAGGAGCGCGTGGAATGGCACAGGAAAGAACCACCTACCAGTGTCTAACCAGAGGTCCCTACTCGCAGTACCAACAGTAGGAGTTAATGATAGAAACACCGTAAAGCCAGAGCATTATTCAGAAACCACACCGAACCTGAACTTTTAGAAACTCCGATTATTAACCCGAACACTGGAGTGATACTGTCTTGCGATCCCTGATACTGGTCTCGGTCCCCAAGTCTCTGTCCACCCTGACAGTTGATTTTATCCAGGAGGCTCTTTCACTGAAACGACCTCAGTGGACGACTGCCGGCGAGGTTCTAAACACGGATCGAATGACCCACTCCAGCGGCATCGGAGCGTCCGGTCAGCGTTTTCTTACGGCCGATGAAGATTCCGACACCCCCGAGGACGAACCCGAACAGACGTTCGGCGACCAGCACGACCGGCAATTCGAGCGACTGCTTCAGTACCTCGATCACGTCGTTCAGGCAGAGAACTTTCTTTACAAAGACGTAATTCAGCCATTCGTCTCGGCGGAATACATACGGGCCAGTGAGATCAATTCCATTTACCTTCACCGTCCACTGACGGACGTTGCATACTTCATGATCCAGAACGACTGGTACTTCCCCGGAAACGCAGTGGAGGGGTCGGCTTACCCGGAGGAAAATCTCATCCTGGGACTACACAGAGCACAGAAAACGTTGCGGACGGCCGCCGAGGCTACCAT
>JBDGPI010000141.1:1974-12832 GCA_042219765.1 Salsurabacterium abyssinicum (SeqCode) | reverse complement strand
GAGTTTAATGACATCATCCGGGATTTTTCGGAGTTAGAAAACACTCTTAGAACGTTCTACCCGGATCGGACGTTGAAGACACCGACCTACGGCACCGGGGATGTAGTTTACTACAAAAACGATCGCTTCAGGGAAATTAGGGACCAGAAACTGGGTATCCGGGAAAGCTCCCGATACCAGGAGTTATGGCAAAACGTTCGGTCGCTTGTCGATTGAGTCCTATCAGACGCAACGCGAACGGTATCAGTTCAGCGCCAGACCCGAGGATTTCACGAGTTCGGCCTGGAACAGGAACGTCGCCTGACGCAGGGCCGCGTGATAATCAAACTCGGTCAAGGCACTGATGGCATCCACGGGATGGATCACGTCGTAGTACCGAAGCCCGGCACTGGCGGCCGTGTAGTGAACACAGATGTTAGCAACGGTCCCCGTGATTATGAGGGTGTCTCGATCGGCCAGATTCAACTGATGATCGAGTTCCGTACCGTAGAATCCATCGTACCGGGACTTCAGGAAAACACGGTCATCGTCGTCGGGTTTCAGGGGGTCCACTATTTCCCATCCCCAGCTGTCCTCGAGACAGTGCTCACCCCAGACCTCGAACTCCGGATCATTCTCGGTATGCGTGTCCTTGGTGTACCAGACCGGTACGCCGCTTGATCGAGTCGTCTCAATCAGATCCCGGAGAACCGGAACCGTCTCCTCCGCTTCGGGATTGTAGAGTGATCCGTCCTCGTGGACGAAATCCTTCTGCATATCAACGACAAGTAAAACTGCGTCCTCACTGCGTAATTCCATCGACTCCTGTACATCGTACTCGGGTACTTGAACGTCCATAAATTACCCTCCCCTCAGGGAAGTTTCACGTTCCGGAAACACGTAATTGAATAATCTTGGGTCCGTCAAATTAATCAAAACTACGACTTGGGACGATCCGTGTTTTCCTCTGTTCACTATTACAAAAGTGAATTCAAGAGGGTTAAATTTCACGAACTTCCGAGCGGTTACCAGGGCTTTTTCAGGCGGAAACTCATTAGTTTATTCCTTTTTTACAACCCCTGAAATTTTCCGCTTCACCTGTATTGTGGTTACAGTTTGAAGTGTTGTTGTTCCGGCGGACATGGAATTAACTGTTGGCCGTTAAATGTTCTCAGGAGGATGGTTCTCAAGGGTTCGACTCTGTTATGACCCCGGCGTGAGACTCTTTACTCCTAAAATTGCAGTCTATTAAAATCGGGTGTATGGAGCGATCATAACCTCGCAAGGGCTGGTCCCCGTTGTAATGCGGTGGTTTCCAGGGATTTTCACCTGGAGAAACACACCTTAATCAAGTGAACTATCAAAACCGGATCAGGAAGGACCTAACCAATGGATGTGCTCGTGCTCAATGCCGGAAGTTCTTCGTTAAAATTCGAACTCTACAGAACCTCCCTGTCCATGATCGAGGACAACACCGACCACAGCATGGCCGAAGGGCTGGTTGAACGCATCGGCCTCGCGGGAGCGGAAGTTACGTTTGAGCACGGTGACAGGAGCTACCACAACGTCCAGGAAATTCTGAACCACCGTAAAGCCATCGAAATTGGTCTCGACCTGATGATGGACGATGAAATCGGGCCGATATCCGACCAGGATGAAATCGACGCAGTCGGCCACCGGGTCGTTCACGGCGGGGAATCCTTCAGTGAAACCGTCATTATCGACCAGGACGTCGAAACGGAAATCCAGAAATGTATCCGGTTCGCACCGCTGCACAACCCACACAACCTGGAAGGAATCCGTGCGGCACGGGAAATTTTCCCCGACGTCCCACACGCCGCGGCCTTCGACACTGGTGTTCACCAGAGCCTTCCGGAAAAATCTTACCTCTACGCCATCCCCCGCAACTTTTATCACGAACACGACATCCGCAAATACGGGTTTCACGGAATGAGTCACCGCTACATGCGGTTTCGGTTGAGTCAGCTGCTGGATAAACCCCGCTCGGAGCTACAGTTCATTTCCTGTCACCTGGGCAATGGCTGCAGTGTGACGGCCTTCGACGGCATGCAGGTACTCGATACGTCGATGGGGTTCACACCGCTGGAAGGACTCGTCATGGGGACCCGCTGCGGGGACCTCGACCCGGCGGTGGTTATCTACCTTATGGTCACGGAAGATTACCTACCCCATGAAATGGACACTTTGCTGAACAAACAGAGCGGCCTTCAGGGACTCTCCGGTGTAACGAACGATATGAAAACACTGCTGGATGAAGCAAGCGAGGGCAATCATCCATGCCAGCAGGCCATAGATGTTTTCTGTCACCGGCTGCAGAAGTACATCGGCGCCTACCACGGATTCCTCAATGGGGCTGACGCAATTCTTTTCACCGGAGGAATAGGGACAAATTCACCCGACATACGACGCCAGTCACTGGAAGAGATGGATAATCTTGGCATTCAGGTAGACCCGGACAGAAATGCCGCTACAACCGGTGAAGAAGGGTTTATTTCACCACCGGACGCGAACGTAAAAGTCGGCGTCATACCAACCGAGGAGGAGTTAGTCATTGCCCGGGACACCGTCCGCTGTCTCAGGAACGGTGAGTAACGGACTGTCAGGGTAATAGGACCTTTTCGGCAAAGCCGTTAAGCGGATGAATCCTCGTCACCAGTCTCGCCATCGACCGTTGTGAAGTCCCCGGGAGCAGGGAAATGCTCCCGTGGTTCCGTCATCATTGAGCGGAAAAGCCTGCCCATGTAACCGACCTGATAACCGTCGAAACAGCGGTGATCGAACGTACAGGAAACCGTGACACCTTTTTTGACCACCACTTCTCCGTTCTTGGCAAAGGTCGTTTCGTGTATCTGACCGGGGACGATCAGAATTGGATAGTGGCTGGAACGCACCAGCGGAGCGAAACCCTGCTTGAGTCCAAATTGTCCCACGCTGGTTACCATAGCACTTCCGAAAGGATCGCTTCGAACCCCCAGGAAATCCAGGTCCCAGGACACGGAAAACGTCAGAAAATCGATAAGGCTGACCATGAAGGGTATAAGAAAAGTCGGCACGTACTCCACCAGTTTTTTCGTCTGCTCTATTTCGAGGTCCTCCCCCGCCCTGACCTTCTCGGCACGCTGCCGGAGTTTCCTGGCGATATCGACCAGATTTAACGTATCAACCTCGGACAGTTTAACCCCACCAAGTTCGGCTTTACTCGGTGAGTCCCCTTCCGTGGCTACGAGGCAAAATACATCGTTTGAGGTTCTCTCGTAGACCCTGTTACCGATGACCATGGAATTAAGATCAGGGTACTCTTCGAGTATTTTTGAAATTGCCTTCATAATGAACGTCGTGAGGGTTATCTTTACGCCGGACGCTTCTTGAACCTGCCCGAGGTACTCCAACAGGGCTTCCACCGGGTACGTTTCAAATCCGTAGATTTGAGGATCCCCTGGATCATCCCAGATACCGACGGATATCCGCCGCCACGACGATATATCGTCAGGTTTACGCCAGCGTTCCGTGAGAAAACCTCCCGGAAAGACTGCAGGTAACCACCTCCACAATAAGGGATGGTTCTGGATTTATCCAAATTCATGCAGGAGGTTGCGTTAATACCTCTGGTGAACCATCCCCCAAATCGATGGAATCGACCGAAACAGAAACCATTTCACGCAGTAAACCAATCGATTCGAAAAATTGGCCGGGCGACCGCACCGACACTGAATCGGTCAGGGTCGATACAGTGTCCCCCTGGCCGACAATCAGTTGTCACGCAATCAACCTTATCGAAATTCCGCTATACCAACCGGGCTCTCGGAGTCAATAATATCCTCAAGGCCTCCCATCGTCTGAGCAAGCAGGTGCACGATGTCGTCCATTGTCACAATGTCGACCAGTTTATCGTTTTCGTCAACGACGGGGAGCCGTCGAACGTTCGCGGAGGCCATTGTCTGTACAATCTGCATTAAACTGGAACCGGCTTCTATGGTCGTAAGAGGTTTTCGCATCAACGACTCCACTTTTACATTAGCGGGGTCCTTGTTGAATTGACCGAATTCCAGTGCCAGGTCCCGGTCCGTCACAATCCCAATGGGCTTATCACGCTCGGTAATCACGATACAACCCAGGTTGTACTCCCCCATCATCGAGGCAACGTCCATAATCGATGCGCCTTTGCTGGCCGTTGCAACTGGTTTTTCGGCCTTGTCAAGTACCATGGGAACCACCCTCCTATCTTTAAACGGAATAGAGTTTTTATCCCCTCTCATTAAATTAATACAATATTTAACGGGATATACAACCGATTATTACCAACTTGTAAGGGAATGGTTGAACATTTAACGAGAGCGAATATACCGTAAGTGGAAGTCGGGTCAGCAGTAAGTATCGGGGGAGACGATTTGAATGAATTTTTTTTGCTTTAGGGACTACTCTCGTAGGGCTCCCGAAAACGGCTGGCCTGAGGATAGCCATTAATCGTTTATTGAGAATCAGGACTGGCGGAACATCAACGTGCTCCGTCGGCAGAGGGCGAACGATTGAGTAACGTCGGCAACTTTAATTTTTTTTGGAACCAACCCCAGCCTACTTTGATAGTAAAGTAATACGATACCTTGTACTATGATTGATTCTACTTACGGTGGGTTCAAAACCTAAATTCGATTTCAGGACTTATCCCGTAAGACGATTGCTCAATGCCAATACAAACCGTAATACCCGGGATTACCCGAATGATGACTCTTGTCTGGATTCTACTTTCAACGCTCGCCATGAGTCTGATCGCCCTGATCGGCTTAGTCTTCCTGTACCTGCGGGAGGAGTTCTTTTCCAGAATTCTTGACCATCTGATTGCCTTCGCCGCCGGATCGCTCATTGGCGGTGCCTTTTTTCATCTTCTTCCGGAGGCCCTGAGGACAATGGGGGTTGGACTTGAACCATTTCTTTGGAGTGCAGCGGGTTTTACTGTTTTTTTGGCCATGGAGCAATTCATGAACTGGCATCACGCCCACCGGCAGCTGCAGCAGTCCACCGAACCTTTTACTTACTTAATTCTACTGGCGGATAGCATACATAATTTCCTGGGGGGAATGGCTATCGGAAGTTCCTTCATTGTTAGTCCCCAGGTGGGTCTGATCACCTGGCTGGCCGCCGCCTGCCATGAAATCCCCCAGGAACTCGGGGATTTCGGGATCCTGATTCACGGTGGGTGGAAGAAACGGAACGCGCTGCTGGTAAATTTCCTCTCCGCCCTCACCATCGTACCGGGTGGTCTGCTGGCCTATTACCTGGAGGGAACGATCAATACTAATATCCTGTTGCCCTTTGCCGCCGGTAACTTCATCTATATTGCGGCATCGGACCTGATCCCGGAGATCAAGCACTCAAAGAACTGGATCGTCGATGCTCTTAACAGCTTTTCCTTCGTAATCGGCCTCGGTCTCATCTACCTCTCAACACTGCTTTAGGGAAGTACTGTATTCACATACAAAGCGGAGACACCCACTGTCACACTGAAGTACTAATCCGGTGGAACGACGGTTACGGGACAATTCGCGTGATGTGTAACGTACCGACTGACACTCCCGAGAAGCATTTCGCTGGCGGCACCTCGCCCCCGACGTCCCATAATGATCCCATCGGCGTTAATGGCATCGGCCACACTGCAGATTTTGGGGCCGGGATCGCCCGGTTCGATGTCGGAGGAAACGACGAACCCTTTTCTATCCAACCTATCAACAGTCTTGCTGGTCAGTTCCTTGGCCCATTCAATGAGTTCCGTTTCGTAATCAGCCTTCGTGTCGGGTTTTGCAAGTGGATGGGGATCCTCGTTAATAACCGTCAGTATCCGGAGACTATCCCGTCCAGGCTGAAGTAGCGACGGTAGAGCCTCCTCAGCATGACTGGAATGCGAGGAACCATCCGTTGGAAAGAGATAAACCAACGAAGACACCCTTGTTGAATGAATTGACCGGTGTTAACCGACTGTTCCACCGTTGGTTTCACGCGGATTGTTGGTTGTCAAACCACCCTGCTCGGCCCGTCGGTTCTCGGCATCATGATTAATCGGCTGTCCATCCTGCTTCTCCCCGTCACGATTGTAGAACTGATGTGGACTTACGTTGTGTGCTCGTGCATCAACGGGCTGCTCCCAGACAGCAAACCAGTAATCGTCACGATGGAGGTCGGGGTGTGAATCAATCCAGCTCTCGGCATCAGCCTGACTTGACGCCAGGTGGCGAACCCTGTGACAGATCATACCGTCGTCCTCGTAACGCTGTTCCACAACCCAGACCTTGTTGTTCATACCGAATCACCCTTTCCTGAACGTTGTATTACCAACTTCATACTTCATAACGGAAAGGGGGAGGGAAAATATTTCATAATTTGAAACTGCCAGCGTCCAGACCAATTCTAAGGTCCCGGACTCCTGCCAGGAAGTGTGTCTGCTCCCCTGAGTAAACCCCTGGAGTGTTTTCGGGACGACTTAAATTGAGCCGATGCGCCATGAATCGTGAATAAAAAATGCTTCGTCCGGTCCTGGTTGACCTATAAATTTGGAGGCACCTCGATAAGTCGGTGCGGCGGTAGTTTTCGCCTTGAAAGGCTAAAATGGGACGATTATTCGGAGGGTAGGCCCATTTCCGACTCGAAGTAGGGAATTGTCTGCTTCAGTCCATCTTTGAGGGAGATTTCCGGTTCCCAGTCTAACTCCTCCCTCGCACGTGTGATGTCGGGACGTCGCCGTTCGGGATCGTCCTCCGGCAGATCTTCGTGAGTTATTCCGCTTTCCGAATCCGTTACGTCTATCACGGCTTTGGCGAATTCTAATATGGTCATTTCATCCGGGTTGCCCAGGTTAACGGGTTCATGAAGATTCGATTCAAGGACTTTGATAATGCCGTCAACCAGATCATCAACGTAACAGAATGAACGGGTCTGGGAACCATCCCCATAAACCGTCAGGGGATCACCCCGAAGAGCCTGCTTCAGGAAATTCGGTACGACCCGCCCGTCCTGCAAACGCATCCTCGGTCCGTAGGTGTTAAATATCCTGATGATACTGGTGTCGACGTCGTGCGTCCGGTGGTAAGCCATCACCATTGCCTCGGCAAACCGCTTGGATTCGTCGTAAACCCCTCGCAGGCCAATCGGATTCACATTGCCCCAGTAATCCTCCGTCTGCGGGTGTTCAAGGGGGTCTCCGTAGACTTCACTTGTCGATGCCAGAAGGTAGGAAGCATCGTATTTCTTTGCTACTCCGAGGGTCCTGTGAGTACCGAGGGACCCGACTTTCAGTGTTTTTATCGGATATTCCATGTAATCCTCGGGACTGGCCGGGCTGGCAAAATGCAAAACTGCATCCAGGCTATCGGGGTCAAAAAGTGAAATTTCAGTGACATCAATGTATTCCGTAACGTCCTGCTGTATTAATTCCAGCCGGTCGGATTCGATTACACTGTCGAGATTTTTTGGCTGACCGGTTACGTAATTATCAAAACAGGCCACCCTGCAATTATTCCGTAAAAAATACTCACAGATATGGGAGCCTAAAAAACCAGCTCCGCCCGTAATTAAGATATTCATTAGAATCAGTCTCCGGTAAAGTCCTGAGAGTCTTGTTGCGTCTTTCCATTAAGTAGCGGTTAGAGGCGCCGGGACAAAGCAACCGTGTGATTGAATACGAAAACTATAACGTCAGTCCAGTAAAGATAAAAACTGAACGACGAGACACCTGACATTCCCCGGAGTCTTAAGGAAGCGTCGCCAGACTATTAATTGTTCCAAGGCTTTCTAAAACTATCCAGACCACAAAAAAACCGTAGACTCCGAGTAATCCCCAGCATTCGCCAACGCTAAGAACCATATTCGTTCGTATCAACAGGAACAGGACAAAGGTTCCGATCGTGAGTGCGACAAATAACGGGACCGCAATAGAGAAATTCACGGTCGTCGCTCCCGCAATAAGCACCCCCGCTGGAATACAGACGAGTAAATCAAACACATTGCTACCGAAAACATTGGCAATGGACGTTACGGGATATCCGTCCCCCGCCAGCCTGACGCTTGCCATGGTATCGGGTAGGCTGGTACTGACCGCAACGACGGTTACTCCCCAGAGAAACGACGGAGTGTTAAGGAAATTCCCCAGCCGGATAACCGCCCTCAGTAACACCTCAACCCCTACCAGGATGAGAAGTAGACCGATCAGAAGCTTCCCCCATTCTTTCAGGCCACGAATAACCTCATCGTGTACAGGCTGATCGTAATCGGTTGCATCCTGATACTGAATGAAAACGTAAATGCCGTAGAGGGTGATCGGAATCAACGCCAGGGGACGGCTCAGCAATCCTATGATTTGTCCACCGGTTCCGATCATATCCGGACTGTAAATCACCGAAAAAGAGAACGTTAGGAACACCACAGCTATGGCGAGGAGATAGAACTGTGCCTCCTGATAGAGGAAATTACGACTGAAGTCCATGGACCGTCTGGAGTAAATACCCGAGAGGGCCGGTATCATTAAAATATTAAAGATTGCTGACCCAACAATAGCGGATACCCCAAGCTCAAAATCACCGTGAAGAAGTGTTGACAGAACGACAGTAGACAACTCCGGAAAACTCGATCCGATCGCTACGATCATAGTTCCCCGGACCGCATCGGGTAACCCGTAATGCACGGATAGTCTCTCGCTGGATTGTTCAAGCATACCCGCTCCGTACCAGAGGATGCCCGTGGCAACGATTGACGCAAGAGTCCATGCCAAAACTGTCGTGATACCCAAAGTGACACCTCGTTTTCCTTGCTGGTCCCCTGGCATGCCGTACAAATCGCACAGCAATCGAGCCGGTCATTGTAGGAACACTGCAGTCAATAGACGTATTGCTATCTAAGACGCCAGCGAAAGAGTGCCAACAAAGTAAGATTACCGCAACCCAGCGCGCCTTGGACAAACTGGGCACCATGAGTTAACCAGGACCCCAAGGTTCTTTGGTACATTTACAATCGTAAGTAAAAAGACCGGTACATTTCCCAACGACGATTAGCGAAAGAAAGCTATCCAAACCACGATTAAAAGTGGAACAGGTATTTCCAGGGAACTATGCTCGGTAATAATCAATATTTTATTTGATTTTACGGAAAAAAATGGTAAAAAGATTTTATGAACCTGAGTGGATCGGTTCTCTTACCGTGATTAATCAACTACACAAAGCGTCTTTGAATCGGCATAATGGCTAATCCTGTTGTTGCCGAAACCGGAATCGATTTAAGATCCAAAAGAGAATTTCGTTGATTATAAACCTAACCGGACACGTTTTAGAAGTTAACACCTGTCCGATTCGAGAATTTAATCAAGCTTGGTTCCTGGAGGGCGTACTGTGCGTACATTAGATTTATTCAATCCGATGAGTGACGATTGCCTTGCTCGAATCCTTGGTCGATTCGTCAAAGTGTTTTATTCCAAAGGGGCGCTTTCGTCCGTTTTTTCGGCTCCGTATTCAAAAATACTTCCACTGGTTCGTGAACACGGTCTCAATGCCAAAACCATCCACGAGATCCATTCCTACTCCGTCCCCGATAGACTCGCCGTTGTGGATGACCACAGGTCCGTTACTTATTCCGAATTTAACAGCGAGATCAACCAGACGGCCCGCTTCCTTCAGGACCGGTACGACATAGGACCCGGTTCAAAAGTGTTAATCATGATGGAAAATAGAGCCGAGTACCTCTCGACCTGGATCGCACTGAGCCGGCTCAATGCTTCCCCTGTTCACACCAGCTACGGCCTGAAGCCCGACGAACTCACCTATCAGGTCCAGGATAGTGAAGGAAACCTGATCGTCACCTCGGAGGAATCCGTATCAACGGCCTCAACGGTGCGTGATCAAATAAATGACGACCTATCGATTATCTGTGTGGACGAAACGAGTGATTTCGACGATGTGACGACTCTCGGGAACCACCTGGACAATTATGAAACCGACTACCCTGAAATTCGGGAGACTGAAACCAAACCGGAGAACATCGTTTATACCTCCGGTACAACGGGTAATCCCAAAGGGGCCTCCAGGGAACTCGAAACACCGGATGATCTTTTATCGAGGCTCGGATTCGTATCGGAAGCCCTGGGGTTACTGGACAAAATCCCCATGGGTGTCGGAGCCCGACAGTTGATTGTCTCGCCGATTTACCATAGTGCCGGACAGTTTCTGTCACTTATACAGATGATACTTGCCGGAACCGTTTACCTCCGTCCGAAATTCAAAGCACGCGATACCCTCGAGAAACTCTCCCAGTGGAAAATAAACAATGTCTTCCTGGTGGCAACCATGATCAGACGGATCCTTGACCTACCGGACGAGGTCCTGGACGAAAATCCCACGGACGAACTTGAGGGGATGATGTTTTCCGCCGCCCCCTTCCCTCAGACGTTGCGCGAACGCACCATCGAGCAGTTCGGAGAAAAAACCGTTCACGAACTCTACGGGGCCACTGAACTGGGTCTCATCACGCATATCCGGGGGGATGAAATGCTGGAAAAACCCGGAAGTGTGGGACAGCCACTGGCCGGTCAAGAAGTTAAAGTTTTTGACGACGAGGGGAATGAACTTCCTCCGAACGAAGTTGGCCGTATCGGAGTCAAAAATGAAGAAATCATGGAAGGTTACCTCGGGAAAGAGCAGGGATTAAACGATCTTCTTATTGGTGACTGGTACACACTCGACGACCTCGGCTACCTCGAATCGGTCCGCGTCGAGCGCTACGGGGACGACGACCTCGCCTTCATCGAGGGCGGGGCGGCCGCCGAGACCGTCACCGTGTTCGCCCGCGGCGGCACCGAGCACGTCACCGACGAGCTGGAGCGCGC
>JBDGPI010000141.1:0-1964 GCA_042219765.1 Salsurabacterium abyssinicum (SeqCode) | reverse complement strand
GCCCGGGACATGGTGATCACCGGTGGGGTCAACGTCTATCCGGTGGAGATCGAGAACGTGCTCGAAAAGCATAACTCCGTGAATGAAGTTGCCGTTATCGGCGTTCCTCACGACGAATGGGGCGAACAGCTTGTCGCCTACGTGGTCCCCGAGGACAGTTCCCTGAATCATGAGGAACTCGAATCCTACGCACGGGAGAACCTGCACGAGGCCAAGGTCCCCAAGGAATGGGAAACCATCACTGAATTACCCCGCACGAGTACGGGTAAGGTGAAGAAAAACGAACTTGAAGATAATTACACCAGCAAGCAGAAAGCCTAGTTACTCTATTCCGTGCCCCCCGGAATTCAATAGTGCAACCCTGTGCCTCCCTTGAGGGTCAGGGACGACTTGGACCCTAAAAACAATCACGAGGTCTTTCTGACAGTGTTCTTCCTGGAGTTCCATCAACCCGGTTTACCGACCGATTTGCGGATAGGAACCCCCAAGTACGTTGTCTCCTAAAGCAGAGGTTTACCGGTGCCCGTCCTGCCGGGGAAATCTAACGGAAACCTCCCACGGTTACTGGTGCAGTAGCTGTGACGTTGATTATCCGGAAACCGAAACGTACGTTGATTTTCTTCCGAACCAGGCCAAACAGACCCCAGGTAGCCTGACGGAAAGCTTCTTCGAGATAATTCCTCCACTGTACGAGAACATCTATTTTCCGTTGCTTTACCGGTTGGGAACGTTACCGGCTTTTGACTCGCCGGCCGACCATGCCCGGAAGCTTGTCGAACGCACCTCAACCCAAAATGGTGTCGTTCTTGACGTAGCCTGTGGCACCGGCCTTCTTTCAAGACAACTCGCGGAGAAAAACGAGGACGTATTTGCACTCGATCGATCCAGAGGAATGCTGACGGAAGCTCACGAACGGACTCCTCCAACTCTGTCAGACCGGTTAAATTATTGTCACGGCGACGCATTTCACTTACCTTACGGCACAGGTGTCTTTGACGCCGTGACCTGCTCCGGGGCCTTCTACCTTTTTCCTGATTTACGGAAGGCCCTGAATGAAATTCACCGGGTAACGAACTCCGGGGGGCACCTTGCCGGAATGACAGTGATTAAAAATGGTCTACTCTCAACACGATTAACGGATTCACTGCTGACCCTCTACAATCAAATCGAAAATTTCCAGGTCCATACTGTGGACGGTTTCGCTAAGTCACTACGAGAAACTGGATTCCGGAAGTTTGATTATTCGATTTATGGATCGGTAATGCTTTTCACAGCCGTTAAATCCTGAGACTCACTTTCGTAGGAACATTTAGTATAATCCATGCTGAATACTTAAATTTCTTTGTCCTGAGTTTATTCTATCGGAGGCTTGCTAATGGATACGGAGACGTTGTACGAGCGTGAACGAAATTACACGGACCACGTGATCGGTCAGACTACTCTACCCCAGTTGTTTGAGGACAGTGTTCAACGCTACGGCTCAAACACGGCTCAGCGCTACAAGGGTGGAATCTACGATCGCAGTTTATGTCCGACCGTCATTCCGGAAGCGCCTCACGATGAGTACGAATCCCTGAGCTACAACAAAATGGGATCGATTATCAGGACACTCAACCTCGGGTTCCGATCACTGGGCGTCGAGAAAGGAGACCGGGTCGGTATCTTCGCCAACACTCGCATGGAGTGGGCCCATTCCGACTACGCTCTGCTCGGTGCCGGTGCCATTGTGACGACGGTTTATACTGAGTCCTCCCCGGAGCAGGCTCAGTATCTACTGGACAATTCGGGGAGCAAAGGAGTTGTTGTGGAGAACCAGGAACTCCTCGAACGCATCCTTGAGGTCGAGGACAACCTGGGGGATCTGGAATTTATTGTCACCATTGATAACGTCGAGGACTCCCTCGCCGACCGTGATAACATTATCAGTCTCGGTGAAGTTCACCGCCGGGGAGCCGAGGACTACG
>JBDGPI010000140.1:0-3981 GCA_042219765.1 Salsurabacterium abyssinicum (SeqCode) | reverse complement strand
AACACGCCGAGGAACGCGGTGCTGAAATTTACGCGTCCCTGAGTGGTTACGGACAAAGCTGTGACGCTCACCATATGACGGCTCCGCGTGAGGACGGACAGGGAGCCGCGGATTGCATGAGTTACGCCGTTGACGACGCCGGACTGGAACCCGACGACATCGACTACATAAATGCTCACGGTACCTCGACCCCCATGAACGATCCAACGGAAACCCGTGCAATCAAGACGACCTTCGGTGACCATGCCGATGAGTTGAAAATTAGTTCAACCAAGTCAACCACCGGGCACCTGCTTGGGGCCGCCGGTGCAATCGAAGCCGTTGCTACCGTCCTCGCCCTGGAGAGGGATGTGTTACCTCCGACGATAAATTACGAAACCCCCGATCCCGAGTGTGACCTTGACTACGTCCCGAACACCAAACAGGACGTCAACGTCGAGGCCGCACTGACCAATACCTTTGGCTTCGGGGGTCACAATGCTTCCCTGGTTTTTACCGAAGCCCAGTAGAACGTCTTACTTCAAGTCTCTAGAAAGCCGGTTGGTTCGATGGAGGATTACGATCAGTCCTTCGTTGAAACGCTCCGTAACCGTTACGACGTACCGATTGAAGGTAATGAAGAATGGTTTCTAAAAGCATTCACTCACCGGAGTTACGCCAACGAAGAACAGCTTAACTACGACAACGAGCGGTTGGAGTTCCTTGGTGATACCGTCCTTGATTTAATTGTGGCCGAGTACCTCCTCAAGGAGTATCCCGATGAACGAGAAGGACGCCTTTCCAAAATCAAAAGTGCAGTAGTACGGACCGGTACTCTCTCCAAAATTGCCAAGCAGATTGGTCTCGACAAGTCCATCCGGCTCAGCAAAGGCGAAGCCCAGGTCAAACGTGGCCGCAGCAAAGTTATTGCCGACGTGCTGGAGGCCTTCATCGGCGCGCTTTATACCAGTACGGACCTAGTAACCACTAGAGACTTCATCCTCCCTTACATTACCGATGAAATTGAGCGATACCTGGAGCAGGGAAACCGCAATTTCAAGGGTCAGTTGCTTGAGTTCACGCAGGAACGTGGTCTTCCCAATCCCGTCTATACCCTTGAAAACGTCAAAGGACCGGAACACGATCCCGAACACTGTGTGACGGTAGAAATCAAGGGAACTGCCTACGGTTCTGGAACTGGGTCCACGAAGAAAGACGCCGAACAGGACGCCGCCGAGGAAGCCCTCGAATCCCTTCGGGACGAATACGGTAGTCAGTAGGTCTATAGTCCCATCAAAGCTCACTTTCACTCCACGAGTTCCCTCCGGGGGACACTGAGAGCCCCTTCATCTAAATCATATACTCACCGTGCTTATTGCACCGCTTTGCTGGCAGGGGGAGGGACCATTCGTCATCCGTTGCAGTCGGACGATACCGACGCGACACTGGGTTGTTTGGAAGATTTCACTGTCCGGGTAGAACAGAATCAGACCAGTCGGACGGTAACCATTGAGTCGGAGAACACGCCGCGGATCACGTCGGATGAAATCTACGTGGGCGAAAGCGGTACGTTACTTCGTTTCCTTCTACCGATCTGTACTGTGCTTGATGGTCCGGACTCCGTGACCCTTATCGGGGAGGAGACCCTTCGGAATCGCTCCAATCAGGAACCCGTGTATTCCCTCCGGGAAGCCGGGTTCAGGGTGGATGCGAGCGGTTCCGACGAAACCGTTCCCATAACCTGCTACCCCGGCCAACGGCCGGAAACCTATCCAGTGGACGTCGCCTGCAGTACCACCAGTCAGTATCTTTCGGGCTGGCTTCTGGCTCTTGCCGGTCTGGATGGAGGCACTCTCCGAAGGACAACCGAACTTGTTAGTGCTCCCTACGTCTCCATGACCGAGGATGTGCTTGGTGAAGCAGGAGTTTCGGTCGAACATCCCTCGGAGGATTGCTACAGAGTGTCAACCAGTGAGAGTAGTAGCATGGACTATGAGGTACCGGGGGATTATAGTTCGGCCGCGTTTTTTCTGGTGGGGGCCTGTCTCGGATCGGGGGAAGTGAGGTTGAGGGGGTTAAACAGAAACGATCGGCAGGCGGACCGACGCATTGTCAGTATCCTCGAGGATCTGGGAGTCGACGTTGCCTGGAAAACCAGGGACGGGCAGGATGAAATTGTGGTCAGTGGACCGTCACAGCTGGGGAGCTTTGCAGTGGACGCGTCCGATTGTCCCGATCTTGCCCCTATTCTGACAGTTCTTGGGACCTTCAGCTCCGGAAAGTCAGTCATAGAAAATGTCGAGCATCTGACCAACAAGGAAAGTGACAGAATTAATCGCACCGCCGAGGAGCTGCGTAAAACGGGGGTGGACGTCGAGACTGGTGAGGAATACATAGCGGTGACTGGTACGGTCGATGAATCCCGATCTCAAGAGCTTTACGCCCACGGCGACCATCGGCTGGCAATGTCATTCAGTATTCTGGCACTGACGGTCGGTAACATAACAGTAAACGGCGTCGAGTGCGTCGCTAAATCCTATCCGAATTTTTACCGGGACCTTAGTTCATTGAACGCCAATTTTGAGCTGGTCGGAAACGACCCGTGATCGAAAAGCCGTCATCGAAAGGGTTCAGGGGAGACACTGCGTGCTGAAAGTAGGAGGATGTAACTACTCAAGCAGCTGTTAAATTGATTGAGTTGAATGCTTATGGGGTGGGTTCGAAGAGCGAGAACGTTCTTTAATTGTTTTTGGCTTTTTTGACGACTTTCGTTTCTCGTATAGCGTTTATTTTTATTTTTCCACTGTAAGTTAGTTCGCTTTCGATATCTTCGGCAATTGATTTAGCGAGGTCTTCCATTTCCTGGTCTTTGATGACATCCCGGTTAACTCTAATCCGAAGTTCTCGACCAGCATTCATAGCGTAGACTTTCATGATTCCCTCACGTTCACCGGCCAGTTCACGGAGGGCTTCGATGCGTTCGGAGTAATTACTAACATTCTCCCGCCGTACTCCGGGACGACTTCCTGAGATAGCATCCGCTGCGGCCACCAGGATACTCTCTACGTATTTGGCATCCATGTCACCGTGATGGCTGCCTATAGCGTTGACGATAACGTCGGATTCCCCGGCTTCCTCGGCCAGTTCGGCTCCTATAACGGCATGACCCTGTTCGCGTTGACGATCAATTGCTTTCCCGACGTCATGCAGGATACCGGCCCTTCGGGTGGATTCGACGTCGGCTCCGATTTCCTCGGCCATAAGGCTTCCAAGGTGAGCGACTTCAAGGCTATGCACGAGCTGCTGCTGACCGTAGGAGGTACGGAATTTCAGGACTCCCAGCAATTCCATTAACTCTTCGGGGACGTTACTGATACCGGCGTCGTTGAGGGCCTCGCGGGCGGCCCGTTTCTGTTCGCTTTCGACCTGGCGGGTGTACCGTTCAATACCCTCAGGAATTAACTCGTAATTGAATTTCTTCTGCTGGATGATGTTGTTGAGGGTCCGGTGAGCGATTTCCTTCTGAATGGGTTTGAGCGTTTCAACGACTGCCATGGTTTGGTCTTCGTCAAAGCGAACGTCGCTTTCAATATCCTCTATCAGGTCCTCTTTGTTCTCCTGGTAGAACTCCTGGAAGTGCTGGTAGGCCTCATCGTCCGGGAATTTCAGGACAGCCGAGGGGACTTCGGGGGGAGTGGTGATATCGCACCGATTAATAGTCCGGTTTACAATCCGCTCCGCCTTGTTTTTCTTGCGGGTTTCAATGCTTTCGCTCCAGTTTGTTTTCATGGTGCTGGAGTTGAGTTCAATGTCGGAAGTTATCTTGTCCTCGAGTGAACTCAAGAGCTCTTCCCGGTTGGTTTCGCTTTTTTTCTCCAGTGTGGAAATACGTTCGTTCCTGAGGGACTCAAGTTCCTCCTGGTAGGAGGAAAGTGTTTCCTCGAGGTCGCTCACATCATCCTTCAACCGGGAACGCATTTTGTCTCGGCTCCGAAGGCGCTC
>JBDGPI010000139.1:7058-8524 GCA_042219765.1 Salsurabacterium abyssinicum (SeqCode) | reverse complement strand
TGCTTGTTGTCCATTGTTCTTTGTGTAAAACGAACAAAACATTAACACCGCAAAAGCTTAGCTTCACAAAACTTGATAATGAACGTCCGTCCAGTTTTGCAACTCAGTCTGTGATTTCAAGTACGTCATACGTCCGGGGTTCGTTTTAATACCCGTAGTTATAGATCGCTGAGAAATACCACAAAGACAGCAAGAACACCAGGGGTTGTCTCTTAATTAGGGAGTTTGTATTTTCCCCGAACCGTTCACTCTTCTGTACTTCGATGACCGGGTGCTTATTTTATAGCCTTAAGAAGGCTTCTGAGATAAAAAAATCAGGATACATTAGCTCGCGGATGAACACGGATCAACGCTGATCTTTTACTACAAAGTCACGAAGTACACCCCCGGATTTGTGCAAGGGAGTTTGACGTTTTCGGTCCATTTGACCTCCCGATCTACATCGATTCGAGGTCTCCATTTAATGGCCACAAAAATGTCGTTGCTTTACGTACATTCAACAATTAGAAATGAGTTGTTAGCTCATTGCCAATCAGCTGATGGGCTCATTTAGCTCCCACTTTTGTTAGCCGTCAGCATTCCATGTTCAGCAATCAGTTTTGGTCCAAATTCTCATCCTACCATTTCTGGAGTACCTGATACCTATAACCAGAAACTATTAACGATCCCGGTAACCGAGTATCGGGAATTCGTTCCTGATATACAACAGCCCAACGACCATAACTCCGGCCAGTACACCGCCCAGGTGGGACTCGGCGATGGGTGTGCCGACCTGTCCAAAATGAAACACGGAGAACACCACCTGTCCCGTGTACAGTTCAACGAGTGATTTCAGGGCGACGGAACCAAGGCTAATGACACCGATCACGTATTGTTCATGGTCGGATGGGGATATCACGTACTGGGCTCCTACTACCGCCATCAATCCATGGGATGCCGCGGAAAGTCCACTGATTCCGTACCGGTAGATTCCCGATTCCGGAAACAACATTGGAAACAGTGCACCCCCCGCGATAGTAATCAGTACGTAAAGGAGTTTTCGGCGCGTCGATCCCTTCAGCATGACGTACAGCATTACGAACGCCGAAGCGTCCAGTATTAGGTGATACCAAGACACGTGCACGAGCGCATGCGTGATAATAGTCAACGTTGAGATCCAGCCCTTCATGGGAGGAGTAAACGGTCCAAGAAAGAACTCCCTTCCCCATAAATGGCCGTTAAAGGCCACAAGGAGCACAAGAAACCCGATCATAAGTACCAGCGATCGCGGATCAACGTTCAACTCTTTATATTGAAATCGTTCCATCAAAACCAGTCCTCCTTTGAAATAACATAGCCGGGTAGGCCGGGGACCAAAGCCATGGACAGCACGACCGAAATCGTGTCCGCCAGCCGTGGAGTCACCCGACCCACCCGGTGTATTACAACCTCCCTATTCATCGGATCGGACGCGACGATAAAGACCG
>JBDGPI010000139.1:6268-6929 GCA_042219765.1 Salsurabacterium abyssinicum (SeqCode) | reverse complement strand
GCTGGTTCGAAGAAGAAGAGGAGTTCCGGGGTGAATTCGACGCCCGGTTTGTGGACGATTGGGACGAGGAACGCTTGTTCGAGTCGTCCTTCTTGTTAGCCGAACGTCCGCGCGTGGGACCCAGTTTGTCGATGGCTCGTTCGCGGATTTTGGCCAGTTTCTTTTGGCGTGCTTTCTGAGCCGCACGGTCACGTTGTACACGCCGTTGATTCTTACGTTCGATGTTCCACCGCTGGTACTCGCTGTCGTTCTCGAGCACGATGAAGGATGTATACGGTGTAACGATCGAGTAATTTTCTCCGAGTCGAACGATTTTATCCACCGTGGATTGGGTTTTCTTCCCGGATTTTACCTGGTTCAGCAAACGGTTCACTTTATGCCAGGCCCACATCCGTTCGATCTCCGGGTTCATGCGGTTTTTCTCGGGAAAGTTCATGGTCGTACTTCGGGAGATCGTGTGTCCCTTCACCGTCCCCTTGAAGGTCACCTTTGCTTTCCCGGAACCCTCGTAACGTCCGTACAACCGTACCGGTGAACCGTGGTACAGATTCGGTAGTTCGGCGGGTTGCATACCGTAGACGTCAATACCGTCAAACGTTACTTCCAGATTGGTGGCCACCGGATGGGCCAGCTTACGGCGAAACGATTTTGCCAGCCGGTC
>JBDGPI010000139.1:5086-6173 GCA_042219765.1 Salsurabacterium abyssinicum (SeqCode) | reverse complement strand
AAGCTCCGCACGGCCGGCCTGGTCCGTCATACCGTCGCTGAGGATGACCACGTTG
Organism: Salsurabacterium abyssinicum (SeqCode); assembly: GCA_042219765.1. Taxonomy (GTDB): domain Bacteria; phylum T1Sed10-126; class T1Sed10-126; order T1Sed10-126; family CAZEBV01; genus JBDGPI01. Next base: position 6,118 of record JBDGPI010000139.1, on the reverse strand, counting down.
AGCTGACGGTTCTTCCTCTTGTACTTATAAGCCGTCTTTAGCGCTGGCATCAACCGTGTTCCGCCCTGTGCCTGCTGATCGTTCAAATAACCGGTGGCCGTGTCGGTACTGGTAGCACCCGCTTTCCTCAGTCGATCGAACAAGGTGTACGGACGGTTGTTAAAGGTAATCACCTCGAAACGGTCCTTTGGAATCAGGGCGCCAAGAAACTTGTTAACCGCCCGGCGAGACAAAATGTACTTGCTGTCATCCTCCATACTCCCGGAACGATCCAGCACGAAAACGTAATCCATGCCCTGCTTAAGCGCTTTTAAATCCTGACCAACGGTCATCGTCATCAAAAAGTATCCGTCACCCGGTCCCGGAGCGGACGTCACCATGTCGACCCCGGACACCGGACGGGACAGCTTGTACTCGACGACGATATCCTTGTTCAGATCACCGCCATCGGATTCAAAGCTGGCTTCGTAGAAATGATCGGTGTGCTTTACCATGGAAAGCCGGTCGGAGTGGGTGGGACTGTTCACGGTAAAAATAGGGATGGCCGACTTGGTTTTCAGGTCAAAGGAAAATCTCCCCGTGGTTTTGGAAGTCAGCCCATCCTCGGTCACCGTGGCCAAAGGATAGGTGTAGGAGGCCCAGTTATGGTCGACGTTTAGTTCCTGGTAATAAGTCAGGTTGATAACCTGTGTGTCCTGGGCACCGATCGGGAAGATCCGCATCTCGAAGCGCTTGTAGTTTTTCTGTTCGAGCAGACCGGGATCCTCGTTGTTGGATTTGTAACTGTTGTAGATCTCCCGGGCGCGCTCCTTCTCGATAACCTCCCCGACCATCTCCTTACCGTCGATCATCATGCTGAAGTTGGAAACCGACGCCTGCTTGGGAACCGGAAAGGTGTACAGGGCCTCCACCTGGCGATCCTCGGTGTTCTTGAAGACCTGCTTGACCTTGGTCACCGCGACGCCGTTGTTAATGGTGACGTCCACGTCGTGGCGACGTATTTCGAGCTTGCCCCCGAACTGACCGTCGGCC
>JBDGPI010000139.1:3864-5076 GCA_042219765.1 Salsurabacterium abyssinicum (SeqCode) | reverse complement strand
CCACCAGCAACCCGGCGGCCGACGAGGAGTCGGGCAAAGTAGACATCCCCCCCGACACGACAATAATAACCAGCAACCCCGCCCCGATCCGTAACATCCATCGCTGAAAACGCATCGTGAATCACTCCCGTGCATGATAAATAAAAGATACTTTCATTTTTTACAAAAATTTTTGAATCATTACGGTAAAAAAATTTATGTTCGAATAACCCTCAATATTACTTTATATAAGCCGTTTGATCATCTTACGGGGTATGGTCCGCCTGGACCACTCCGGTCACTGTTTCCTCCAACCGATTCAATCCCTGAGCTATTTTCAATATTTTCTGAAATTAATATAAACGTGTATCGGCACCTTTGTCAAATTCTTTTTTGGAACCGAGTTCTTTGACCGGGTTACGAACGGATCCCAAACGGTGAATTCGGGGGCCAGGGAAAGAAAAAGTTCGAATCAGGAGGTTCCCTGCACGTTGAACCGGTGTTGGTACGGGTGATTGTGGTGTTTGCTTCCGGGATTTCAATCCGGACCTCCACAAAACCCCCTTGCAGAACACGACCGAGCCCCAGCAATTGTGCTGATCAACGAGTTTTACCCTCCCTTCCTTGTTTTGGTGGTTCGTGGCCCGCGCTTAAGAAAAAATCCATTCAAAACCTGTCCCGGATCATACCGTTTGCTCCATAAGAACGTAGTCTAATAGTAAGTTCGTATCATTTCTCATTCTAAAAAGGAGGTTTTCAAGATGGGCAACGTAACAGTTTCTGACGACACCATTCAGCAGGAGATTGAACAGCACCTGGAATGGAACCAGATGATCGACGCGGAGAAGGTTGACGTGGAAGTCCGGGATGGATCGGTATGGTTGACCGGTTCGGTTTCGTCTTATCGAGCAAAAGGAGAGGCCGAGGATATTGTCTACGACATCCAGGGAGTAAAGAAACTCACCAATGACCTGGTGGTTACAATTTCCGAGCGGAAGCAATCCGTATCCGACGCAAAACTCCAATCCCGGGCCGAGAAAATCCTGGGCTGGGACGACGAGATCGACGTAAGCCACATCCAGGTGACTGCGGAAAACGGTTTTGTCACGCTCAAGGGAACGGTGGATGAAAACTGGAAGGTACTCTACGCACTCAGCAAGGTCGGTGAGCTGGAAGGAGTCATCGACGTCTACAACGAGCTGTCGGTGGTGCCGAATTTCGACCGGACGGACG
>JBDGPI010000139.1:0-3854 GCA_042219765.1 Salsurabacterium abyssinicum (SeqCode) | reverse complement strand
ATTGCCAACGATTTAATGGACGCTCTGGAACGCAAGGCCTCCGTGAACCCGGATCCAATTGAGGTTCGAGTCGAGCAAGGAGACGTCTACCTCGAAGGAGCCACGGCGACCCAGCACCAGCGTGAACAGGTATTCAACATTGCACGGATGACGCCGGGTGTAACGAGGGTTATCGACAACATGATCGTGAAACCCTCACTGGGTGGTTATCAGGTTTCCACGTAACAGATTTCCCGCGGGAAAGGGCAGAAACAAGCCACAGGTGCCAGGTTTTACGGACTTGCGGATGAACGCATTTTTACCACAGGGATACTCAGAACAAGGAGAGACATTGAGTAAGTGTACAGGATGTCCCCGCTCCGTACGTTTCCTGAACTACCTTGGCAGGGGACTGAACGGGCGGTTACAAAGGGTTTTACATGCGTGCCCCGTTGAGTTTGTAACGAACATTCCCTGTTATTTGTTCCGGCACTTAACGTGAACCGGGTACTCGCCTGAATGGCCACAGAAAAATGCATAAGAAGCTCAAAATCGGGACCCGTTAAGCCCGGGAGATGTCGTTTCCTGTCTATTGGTTCTACTCCCTGGCGAGGGCCGGGTGCTTTTGCAATAAGGACCACAAAACAAAACAGAAAACTCCAGGGGACATACTCGTGAGATTGGTTTAGTCCATTCATAACACGCACGATTTTTGACGGCTATTTAAACAGAGGCAAAATCACGGAAATATCGATAATTAACGGGAGTGATTTATTATGCTCGACGAACGTCTATTATTGATTACGGGGGACTACGCGGAAGATTACGAGGTCATGGTCCCCTACCAGGCTCTGCAAATGGTGGGGTACCCCGTAGACACGGTTGCCCCGAACAAAAAACCGGGCGATTCCATCCACACCGCCGTCCATTACAGCGAAGACGCGGACACCTACCTCGAACGGGAGGGACATCCTTTTGAAATCAACAGTAATTTAAACACGGTGGACGTGGCCGACTACGTGGGGCTCGTTCTTCCGGGGGGACGCGCACCGGAGTACATCCGATTAAACGACCGTGTAATTGAAATCGTTCGCATGTTTTTCGAGGAGGATAAAGCAGTGGCGGCGATCTGCCACGCGGCACAGATCCTGGTGGCTTCGGACGTGCTCGAGGACAGGACGATCACGGCCTACCAATCATTGAAGCCGGACGTTGAACAGGCCGGGGCTACCTGGTCGGAGGAAAATCCAACCGTCGACGATAACCTGGTTACCGCACAGGCCTGGCCGGCCCAGCCAAAATGGCTATCCAAATTTTTGCAGGTTCTGGACGATATACACCCGGAATCAAACTGGATGGAGCAATCAACCTGGATGGAAGAGTAGCCCATCGAACTTCATTTTACGGGAATGAAATTAACCCCTGTCTTTGTAGCCAGGGTCTTTTCCGGGAACGGGTTAATCCTGCCAGGATTGGAATATTCGGCCGCAATTAATTTCGGGGGGTTGATTGTTCTCTTCGAGGACCCATTCCACGACCTGTTGTAATTCCCCCTCGTTGAAGGGCTTTTTTACAATACCGACGGTGTTCGTGTCCGGAACGCGATCGACAATTTCATCCTCGATCATCGCTGTAACAAATAACACGGGGACATCCGGTTGAACTTCACGTATTTTTCGGGCCGTCTCGATTCCGTCTATCGAACCGGACAGGTTTATATCCGTTATCGTGAGATGCGGGGGATCCTGCTCAATTGTTTGTATAACTTCCTCTCCGGAAGACGTCTTAAATGGAACATCGTAACCCAGCGTTGCAATGTTCTCCTGAAGTTCACGGGCGATAATTCCCTGGTCTTCCACGATATACACGTCTTTACTTCCCATATATATGACTCCCGACGTATCTATCTACGAATAGCTATAAAAATCCGGCACGACCACTATCCAATGAATACGGTTTGTTTGCCTGACCCGTCATTACATTAAATGTGCACAAACCGTACCTATGGCGTTGTGAAAATCTTCACAATGGCCGGTAGATAGGGTTCCAACGGTCAAAAACAATCCGTTGGAAAAAATTTATTTGGCGGGAGAGTTACGAAAAACTGGCTAACAAATTTATGCTGGCGAATTTTTCAACGGCTCCGTAACTTTTACACACCAGAATGGAACGACATCGGATTCACCCGGGATTCAAACAACCGAGAAAACCAGCCCAAACGAAACGATGTGATCAGGAGCCGGTGTAGGAGAATTCACACTCGCTTATACATTCTTCCTTAAGGGGATCGTCTCCGAGTACCTGTTCACGCTTGGACTGGCTACGAAACACGGTAATTCCCTTCAGGTTCATCTCCCGGGCCCGAAGAAAGATTTCCTCAATATCCTCCCGGGTGGCATTTTTGGGTAAATTCACCGTTTTGCTAACGGCGTTGTCGGTGTGTTCCTGAAAAGCGTGCTGAATCTGAAGGTGACGGAGCCCGGGTACGTCGTGGGCCGTCTGGAACAGTTCCTTTAAATCGTCCGGCACCACGTTTAGGTCCTGGATACCGGTCCGGCCTCGAACCCGGTCCATCAGTTCCTCCGAATAAATCCCGGCTTGTTTCGCTTTATTGACAAACCGATCACTAATCATCTCCAGTCCTCCCAGCACGCGCTTGGTGTAGGCCACGTTATAGATCGGTTCAATACCGGCCGAACACCCGGCGATCATGGAGATGGTTCCGGTGGGAGCAATCGTAGTACGGGTGGCGTTACGCAAGGGGTGATCGTACACGGAATCCTCCCAGTTGGGGAACGGTCCGCGTTCACTGGCAAGCTGTTTGGATGCCTCCCGGGCGGTTTCATTGATAAGTTCCATGGTGTTCCCGGCACACTCCACGGCCCGGTCGGAGTCATAGGGAATCTCCAGGTCGATCAGCATATCGTGAAACCCCATCACCCCGAGTCCGATCTTACGGTTGGCCTCCATGACTTCACCGATCTCCTCCACCGGAAAGGACGACATCTCAATGACGTCGTCCAGGAAACGCACGGCCAGTCGAACGGTTTCGGACAGCTTTTCCCGGTTGAGCCCCCCGGAGGACGTCATTTTTGAAAGGTTGATGGAACCCAGCACACAGGCCTCGTAGGGAAGCAGGGGGACCTCCCCGCAGGGATTGGTCGCCTGAATGGCCCCAATGCGGGGCGTGGGATTGTCTTCATTTATAATATCGAAAAACAACAAGCCGGGATCACCGGTTTCCCAGGCACCGTTCACAATTCGTTCCAGCAGATCAGCCGGCTGTACCGTACGCACCGATTCTCCCGTGCGTGGATTCACGAGTGGAAACGGCTCACCGTTTTCGTAACAATTCCAGAACGTTTCCGTCATTCCCACGGAGAGATTGAAGTTGCGCAACGTTCCCTCCTCACGCTTGCAATCGATGAATGTTTCGATATCCGGGTGATCCACGCGGAGTACTCCCATGTTGGCGCCCCGTCGACGACCGCCCTGCTTAATCTGTTCGGTGGCGGCGTCAAATATTTTCATGAAACTGACGGGCCCGCTGGCCACGCCCCCGGTATCCTTGACCGGGTCCCCGGCGGGTCGCAACTCGGAGAAGGAAAACCCCGTTCCTCCACCGCTCTGGTGGATCAGGGCGGTGTTTTTGATGGTTTCGAAGATGGATTCAATGGAATCGTGCACGGGAAGCACGAAACAGGCCGCGAGTTGATCGATCGAGGTCCCCGCGTTCATCAGAGTGGGGGAGTTGGGAAGAAATTCACGCCGGGACAGCATTCCCAGGAAGGATTCACGAACGGAATCAACGTCCCGGCCCTCAAATCGGCGCTCGGCTTTTGACACGTAGCCGGCCACGCGTTCCCACAGTTGCC
>JBDGPI010000138.1:0-4960 GCA_042219765.1 Salsurabacterium abyssinicum (SeqCode) | reverse complement strand
ACCCGGGACGTTCCGGGGAGTCCGAGAAGTCCGGCACGGTGTATTCCTGCTGAACGTCCTTGGGAATATCAATTAGAACCGGACCCGGTCGGCCGGATTCGGCCAGGTAGAAGGCCTCGCTGAAGGTCGACGCAATGTCGTCAATATCCTGAACGAGGTAATTGTGTTTCGTCATCTGCATGGTGGCACCGATGATGTCAGTTTCCTGGAATGCGTCGTCGCCGATCATATCCCTGGGAACCTGTCCGGTAATGGCGACCAGGGGAATCGAGTCCATTTTTGCATCCTGAATTCCAGTCAGCAGGTTCGTGGCACCCGGGCCGGACGTGGCAAGGCAGACGCCGGCTTCGCCGGTGGTTCGGGCGTAACCCTGAGCGGCGAAAACCGCCCCCTGTTCGTGTCGGGTGAGAATAACGTCCACGTCATTTTCGTCGGAGAGTGCCTGGTGTATTTCCATACTGGCTCCACCGGGGTAACCAAAAATATACTCTACCCCCTGGCGTTTTATGGCCTCACCGACAATTTCACTTCCACGCATTGGTTCTTCGATGGGTTCGAATGTTTGTTGATCCTTTTTGGGACTATCTTTTGGTTCAACTGCCAACTGAAATCACTCCTTCGTAAATATAGCCGGAAACCCCTAATCATACATCCATGTAGAATATCACGTCAATTCGTTAGATTTAATGATACCGGTTTCAGTAGGCAATCATTTCCTGAGGATCAGTCGGACGTTGAACAAGAATTCCGATGCACTCCCGAATTTTGTCGGCGGGTAACCCCCCCGCCGGCCTGAGTTCCCGGATCATTTCCTCCTTGAGTGTTGCCCCCGCCGAAATTGATTGCCCGGCCATGAGGCTCCGTCGGTAGTTCTTTTTGTAGGCCTCAACGTCACCCTCCGGTTCAGCCCCGTTACGTTCAGGTGAACGATCCGTTTCGCCCGAACTTTCAAGAGATCCATCCTGGAGCTGACCGAGCATGGATTCCAATTCGGTGAAGGAATACCCGGTCTCCGAGGTTTCAGTGTTTAACTGTGGAACCCATAGGGTTGCCTCATTGATCGCTTGAGGACTTTTACTTCCGGGACCGCAGTCCCGAAGACCGACCGGCTTGCCAAATTCCTCCCTGAGCCATTCCAAACGATCCGGATGGGCGGTTTCGGAACCAAATTCAGGGCCAAGTCGTTCATGAAGAAGCAGGACATCCTCCCCAAGCCATTCCAGGCCACGGTTGATTTCGTCCGGTGTTGAAGCGGCCGTTGAAAGAACGGGGGTCAGGGACGTGTCAGAGGCAGTTTCCAGCAATCGGCGGTAGGTTATGTCACCACCGTGAAAAAAACAGAAACCGGCTTTGAGAGACGTTTCGTACCACTTCAGGAGTTCCGGGTCGTAGACGGTCGCCGTGAGGGTCAGACCCTCATCGTGAGCGGTGTTTTCAAGTGCCTGGAACTGTTCCCGAGACAGTTCAAATTCACGGTATCGATCGGCTTCGTCGGAGCGGTGAACAAGTGATATAAGGTGATCCGTCCTATAGAGGGGAACATTCACTGCATCGACGGACAGTTCGGAACACTCTTTGATTAGCGTTTCGAAATCGGCACGGCTTTTGGCCGCCTGAGTCAAATCAACACAGACGTAGGTTAACTCGTTTCCGGTCAGTTCTGGTGGTAAATCGGTCATTTCGGTGATTGTCGTCCCTTCCTGAAGGATTAGGGGAAACAACGCAACAATGGAATGTACTTCGATTTATTGTATCCCACACTATTCTTTGCGTAAGCTACCGGGTTTCGTAAATTCAGAATAAGAGTGGATTCAGGGGACGTGACGCATCTGTTCCGTCCACCGTTTCAGCATAGTGATATAGCCCGTTCAAAAATCAGTAGAAGCTTGCAAATCGGTTCAAAACTGCTTAGGATGAAATTAACGATAACGTGAACAATTCAGGTTGGCGGAGGCACGTGTTCTGGCCCGGGAGGGCAAAACATGGAGCCTTCGCGTGATTTATTCCTACCGCTGCTTAATCAGTCAACGACTAACCTCAGTGAGGACGAGCTTCTACTACTCTGGAAGTATATTTGTCCCCGTCTGAATACTCTTAGCACCGTTACGGACCAATCGGTTACCGTAACTGATCCCGGACGAATCAAACCCTCCGAGGGTCCCGACGTAAATGACGTCACCATAGAACTCGGGGGAATAACCAGGACGGGTTCGGTCGAAATTCACCGTCAGACGGCCGATTGGTACCACCACGAGCACCATCGTGATAGGGCCTTTAACAAAGTGATCCTGCATGTGGTTTTAACGGGTGAGCGAACGAAGGTCCGTCGTGAGGACGACAACTGGTCCAGTACCGTTGTCCTCGGTGATCACCTATCCGAAATAGAATCCCTTTTGGCCACACTGGACGATGAACTGGTTGAAACCAGGCGCAAAGCGGTTAAAAGGCCCTGCTATCGTGAAAATCCCAGTGGTGTCGATGTGCGAAAGAAACTCGATAGAGCGGGGAGGGTCTGGCTTGATAAGCGGGCCGCCGAAATCAGAAAACTTGGAAATTTCAGTCTGCTTCAGGCCTCCGTACAGGCACTTGGTTACAGCCGGAATCACGACGTTTTTCGGTGTCTAGTTCAGCGGCTGGATCTCGATAGGTTTACAACGATCCTTTCGAAGGGTCAACCTGTCGGTGAACTGGAGGGGTACCTGATCGGGTTGGGGGGTTGGTTTCAGCGGACTGGTTCCTTCAATAGTGCTATTTACAACCGGAGGTGCCACTGGAGGAATGAATGGAAATCGGACAATTCACTAATAAGTGACACTCGGTGGAACCGGGCGGGAGTCCGGCCCCACGCCAGGCCGATACGGCGGTGGGTCGATTTTTGCTGGGGACTGCACCGGCTATATCGGAAGGGGGATGCTCTGAATGACTGGGTACAGAAGGCCCCCCGTACTCACCTGAACGGGTCAAACTTTCGCTCTCGTGTTCATGAGGAGCTTGAGGAGATCCTGGGATATCCCTCCGGCACTTACTGGAATTATCACTACTCCCTATCGGATCCCCACCGAGGTTCCGTCCCATCGTCCCTTGGAAGTAACTGGTTTGATCAGTATATCGTTAACGTCATGTTACCTCACCTTTACTATGAATCATTTACCCGTGGAGATAGTCGTGGTCGGCAAACGGTGGTTGATCAATTCATGAGCTATCCCCCAACACTGGGGAATCGGCGAACGCGGCGCATCAAGAAACAGTGGGGGTTTGATCCGGAGGCAACGGTCTATCGGAGTGCTGCTCAACAGCAAGGGGCCGTCCAATTTTACAAGCATGGCTGTGTCCCGGGCCGCTGTGACCAATGCGATTTAAAACGGGATGGTTACGACTCCGAGAGAAGTCTCTTCAGTGTGCCCCGCTAGCAGACGTTCCTGAGTACGGAGAAGGTTTGCCGATGGGCTCTTGATCGTTACACTTTGGCACGTTCACAGTGACTCGGGTCCGGATGCGTGAAGGCCTTCACGAAGCCGTTGGAGTCGATCCGACTGAGTTATCTTTGCAAACATCCCTTTCGTTATGAAGCGAATTGGCGATTGTTGGAAACGTTTTGACTTGACTTAGAAACCACTCTTTTACGTTGAGTTGAAATTAACCGGCGTTTCATTCGCTGGAAACTTTACAATCGAAACCGACAAGAAATTTATCAGGGGAGATATCGATGTCAGTTTTACTTGACGAGGAATCAAAAGTCATTGTTCAAGGAATAACCGGTAGAGAAGGGGTCTTTCACAGCGAACGAATGCTTGACTACGGTACAAACATTGTTGGTGGAGTCACGCCGGGAAAAGGCGGCGAGACGGTCAACGGCAAGCCTGTTTTTAATTCCGTCCAGGGAGCGGTCGATGAAACAGGAGCCGACACCAGTATAATTTACGTGCCCCCACCATTTGCCGCCGACGCGATTGAGGAAGCGGTGGATGCAGGTATTGGCTTGATTGCGTGCATTACTGAGGGTATCCCCTTCAAAGATATGATTACGATCAAAGGAATTCTAAACGATGCTCCTGACGTCCATCTCGTCGGACCGAACTGCCCCGGTGTGATAAGTCCCGGGAAAGCCAAACTGGGAATCATGCCGGCAAAAATACACCGTGAAGGTAAAATCGGCGTAATGTCCCGCAGTGGTACTCTGACTTACGAGATTGTGAATGAGCTCACCGAATCCGGTCTTGGTCAATCGACCTGTGTTGGTGTCGGGGGCGATGCCCTGATAGGTTCCCCCTTCCCGGATTTACTTCCTCTGTACGAGGACGATCCCGAAACGGAAGGGATTGTCGTTATCGGTGAAATTGGTGGTGACGCCGAACAGCAGGCCGCAGAGTACTACGAACGTGAGATGGATACCCCTGTAGTCTCCTTCATAGCCGGTAAATCCGCTCCCGAAGGAAAACGGATGGGCCATGCTGGTGCGATTATCAGTGATGAAGCCGGAACGACCGAAGCTAAGATCAAGGCTTTTGAAGCCGTAGGAGTTCCCGTCGCCAATTATCCCTCGGAGGTTCCTGAACTGCTCAATCAGTAGTCCTGGCGGCTACAGGCTTTCCCTGAAATAAAGTTCCCTCCTATCTCTTTAAAAGTAGTAAAGCTCCAGACTTTCAGGTGGTGATTCCTATGGATTCGGACCTAGACCTGGATCGTGACGGACTTCAGGAGCAACCCTTGAGCCCGGACGAGAAACAGCTTCTCTCGGAGTACTTTCAGCTCGAGGGACGCCGGCAATTCGAAAATTTTCAATCGGTTCTGATGCTCAAACAGGGACGCAATCCCGGTCTGTTCGACATGATGAGCCTCAACAGTGAACTTTTGGACGAATTGTCGGAAAAACAGCTCAGCCTCGAATTGTCCCAGCGAGAACACTGGACCGACCTGATTGGGTCCATTCACGAACGCTTTTACGATACCAGTCCGTCCA
>JBDGPI010000137.1:13138-13932 GCA_042219765.1 Salsurabacterium abyssinicum (SeqCode) | reverse complement strand
CAGCAGTGGCGGGCCTTACCGGATTCGGACACAACCGAACGAAACTTTGAAGTCTTTGACCCGCTGGACTTGCGAGTTCGTTTTTCAGTTTTTGTTTTTGCGCCATGCTCCATGCCCCATGCGCCAAGCGCTATACACATGATTCGATACTACGGCTGGTACTCCAACAAGAGTAGAGGCATGCGCGCCAAACAGACCCGCACAGACGAGGACGTGCCCGAGCACCTCCTGCCCGAACCCAACACGAAACAGATCCGCTGGGCGACCTTGATCAAAAATGTATACGAAGTGGATTCCTTGAAGTGCCCGGTATGCGGAGCCGAGATGTGTGGGTTTGATGTTTTTGCTTTTTGCTGTTAACGCCATGCTCCAAGCCCCATGCGCCATGCGAAATTTGACATGGACGGTTATTCATCAGGCAACGACCCTCCACGCGGCCCACCGGAGGATTCGTCCTACACCTATGAATCCTTCCACGATGATTTGCCCTGGGGCGAGATCGACGAGGGCTAACTTGATTTTTCACACTCCAACCCGTTTCCGGGAATATTGCGGTTCAAATAACTCAAATCAGATAAAGATAAGGGGATGTGATGCAGGAAAGAGAAGTGAACCAGAAAGCAGCGGGCATTTTATGGCGTATTGGAAGTAAGAAAGGTTGTTAACGGCTCAAATTCTGCTTAAAATGGGATCAGTTGAAAGTCGCGGAAAATGCAAATTCCTACTTAGTCTCGTCGTCATCCGCAATCAACTTCTGAATAATTTCGTCGCTCAAGCTAAACTGCATACTCATG
>JBDGPI010000137.1:12865-13128 GCA_042219765.1 Salsurabacterium abyssinicum (SeqCode) | reverse complement strand
CAGTACTTAGGAATGGCTGGTCATATGAAACTCTCCCATAAGATTTTTATGTATCTGTTGATAGTCTTTCTGTTTCTCCTCGGGACCTTTTCGTACTTTTGGTATGAAATCGGGAGGATTAACCAGGCCGGAGAACAGTTCACGGAGGAGTGGCAGGAACTGGAGGAACTTCAGGAGCTTCAAAATTCCCTCTCGGGGATCATTCAGGCGTTAAACCGGTTCGAAAACACCGAGAACCCGCAATCGGTTCAAGTGTCTTCCGA
>JBDGPI010000137.1:9572-12803 GCA_042219765.1 Salsurabacterium abyssinicum (SeqCode) | reverse complement strand
CGTCGACTCGAAGAGGACATCGTACAAACCACGAAGAAAATCATTGACCTCGTGAAGCCGTTGAGTCGAAACAAATCAATTACCAGTTGGAACACGGGTATTGCCATTGCCGGGTTCACGAGCTTAAAACAGACGATTAACCAGTATATCGAAGAGGATCGGCAGGAAGTCCGCAGTGCTCTGGAAAAACTTCATCAGTTCCGTTCCCGGGCTACCCGTCGAATGCTTATTATCGGAATAAGTATGCTTATATCGCTCTCGTTGTATAGCTGGTTCGTGTACCGTTCGATTATTGGCCCGGTTAAATCCATTCGGTCGTCAATTCGGTCCGTGGCCAACGAGGATTTCGATCAGCCCGTTGAATACGATCGTGACGATGAACTCGGGGAGATCGCACGGGATTTCAATATTATGGTGGAGAAGTTAAACGAGGCATGGGATACCATGGAGGAGAAGGTGGACGAGAAAACTCAACAACTGCTGTTGCGTGAAAAATTATCCACCGTCGGAGAGATGGCCAGCCGGATGGCCCATGAGTTGAACACCCCCCTCGCCACCATTGGCACGGCCGCCGAAGGGATCGAAAAGCGTGTGGACGAGGAAGATGAGCAGGTCCACGAATACGCCCAGATTATGAAAACGGAAAGCATCCACTGCAAGGAAATTCTGGACCGGTTCCTCGAAATGGCCCGGTCCCCCTCCGAGGAGAGACGTTCGGTTCGACTCGATGAACTTTGCCGGGACACGCTCTCAATGTTGAAGTTTCTGCCTGAATTCGAGGAAGCTAATATCGAGGTCGCCGTCGACCTGGAACCGGCCGTGGTTGAAGGAAGTGTTAGTTTGCTCCGTCAGGTGATCTTTAACCTACTAAAAAACGGAATGAAGTCGGTGCTCTCCGAGGAGGCCCGAAATGATCAACCCCGTCTGGATATTGAATTAATCACTGATGATGACATCGTTCGATTCGTGGTGGAGGACAATGGAAAAGGATTTGACCCGTCGGACAAAGAGGAGTTCTTCGAACCATTTGTGACGTCGTATGCCGGGGACGAAGGGGTGGGTTTGGGTTTGTCTATTTCCCGACAGATTATTGACGAACACGAGGGTGACCTCGACCTGGAAAGTGACGGGCCCGGCGAGGGTTGTCGGGCGTATTTTGAGTTGCCGTTAAAGGAGGTTGAATCCTGATGGACCGTGATCCACGGGTACTGCTGGTGGACGATGACGAGAATTTTCGGGAGGTAACCCGGACGGAATTGTCCGACCAGGGCTTTGAGGTGAAGACGGCGCGGACCACCGATCGTGCCAAAAAATACCTTGAGGATACCTTCTATCCGGTGGTGCTTCTGGATTTGATGCTGGAGGATGAACACGGGGGAGAATTTGTCCGCGTTATCCAGGATATGTCGCCTGGAACGGAAATCATTGTGTTGACGGGGAACGCGACCGTCGAGTCGGCGGTGGAACTATTGAAATCGGGAATTTACGATTACAAGACAAAGCCCTGTCCCCTGGATGAATTGGAAGCGGCCATCCGTAATGCCTACGAACGGGTCCACCTCCGACGGGACAATGAAGCCCTCCGTAAAGCGCTGGCCCACGCCGGTGATACCCCCCGTCTTGTGGGAAGTTCCGAGGCGATGGAACGGATTCGAACGCAGGTGAAGGAGGTTGCCAATGAGTCCGTCCCCGTCCTGGTTACCGGTGAGAGTGGAACGGGAAAGGAAGTCGTGTCCCGACTGATTCACGAGACCAGCGATTGCGCCGATCAACCCTTTGTACCGGTGGATGCCGGCACCATTCCATGGGATCTGTTCGAAGCCGAGTTATTCGGGTATCAGGAGGGGGCGTTTACCGGTGCCGAACAAGACACCGAAGGACTGGTCGCCTCGGCGGACGGGGGAACCCTGTTTTTTGACGAAATCGGGGAAGTTCCCATGGACCTTCAATCCAAACTATTACGGTTCCTGGAAACCCGGGAGTACCGGCGGGTTGGGGATACCCGGCTTCGCGAAGCGGACGTTCGAGTGATCTCGGCGACGAATCGGTCGCTTGAGACCATGGTTGAAGAGGGCTCGTTCCGGGAGGAGCTTTATTTTCGTTTGAACGTGTTCCCGGTAAACATTCCACCTCTCCGTGAACGCCGGGAGGACCTCGACGAGCTCGTCCCCTATTTGATGGAACAGTCGGAGGTCCGCCGGGCGGAACCGATCGACGTGACTCAGGGGGCCATGCGGGCACTGAAGGATTACGATTGGCCGGGGAATGTCCGGGAACTAAAGAATGTCATCGATCGGCTGTTGATTACCGCCGACCAAACCGTGGAGGCGACCGACGTGAATCGCTTTCTGGATGTGAATCGACCCACCGATTCCGACGGGATCTTACCGCTCTCGGAAATGGAAGCCCGCCAGATTGAACGGGCCCTGAATTATTACCAGGACGATAAACCGGCGGCGTCAGAGGCCCTCGGAATATCCTTAAAAACACTCTACAACAAGATCGGGGAATACGAGATCGGAGTGGACTGAATTTGTAAGAGTTACAATAAACCGATTGTAAAAATTACAATATTTTCCTGTTTTCCTTCCGGTTCTCCATAAGTGCAGCGTTAGTAAAATAATTTTTTGAATTGTCTATGTCCAATATGTCCCATGTATTTGGGACTTTTTAACAATCCTTCACTTGCTTTTCGATTTTCTTCGTTCCGATCTCTCATCCTGGAACACACCTTGCATATATAAAATACCCCTCTCGAAAAGTTGAGGTGACCATTCATGTACGCGAAAGCCAGCAGACGGATTTGTTCCCCTCTGATTTTAATCGTGCTTGTCTCCATGATTCCAGTTTCGGTGTCCGCAGTGACCCTGGAGGTTATTCCCAATCGAAGCCGAGTAACGTTCAAAGGGTACTCCACCTTACATAATTTCACCGGAGAGACCGATCGAGTATCCGGTCGCGTCCGGGGTCTGGATAACCTGGATTTCCGACAGCTTGAGGAACGGCCCCGGGCGTATTTTTACGTAGGTGTTCGTTCGATCACGACCCACAACGAATCCAGGGACGAGGAAATGTACGACCGTCTGCGGACGAACCGTTTTCCCCGGATTGAATACCGGCTAAACCGGGCTCAGGTCGTTGAGCACGGGGATACGTCGTTTGTAGTAGATGCTCGCGGCGTGATGGCCGTGGCGGGCGTCCCGAGGCGGTCGTGGACGGCCCCGAGGTCGG
>JBDGPI010000137.1:0-9562 GCA_042219765.1 Salsurabacterium abyssinicum (SeqCode) | reverse complement strand
CCCATTCTCTCCGGACACGGGTCCGAGGTCGTCGACATGGGGATTCCGTGACTTTCGACGCTTCGTTTCCACTGAAGATGTCGGATTTTGGAATTACTCCACCGTCCTTCATGTGGATGGTCGAAACCAGGGATCGTGTGGATCTCAAGGTTCACCTGGTCACGCTTGGCCGGGAAACGAGTGAGAACGGCAATTACAAATGAAATTTCTTCGCGGACTGCTGGCCGGATTGCTGATGGTTGTAAGTATTATTGGGTGGGTTTGGTTTCCTACCATTCCTTTTAGCAGTTCACTGAAGCGTTATCTTCCGGGGGGAGCCGATGCCTCGAATTCGTTTGTTGTTGTGAATGTTAGTCCGGATCGGGATGGGGCCTCTGTCGAATCGGTTCAACCATTGTTTGACCGCATCCAATCATTGCCCTACGTGACCTCGGCACAGGATCCGCTTAAAATCGCAGAGCGATTCCATATGACTCTGCCGGAATTCGTAAATAATTACTCGATCCTGAAACGACAGATACCGTTCCTCCGGACCATTCCATTCGTGGACACGGGTGGTATCAATCTCAACGGATTGTACCACCTATCCACGGAGGGACTGAAATCCACGGATATTCTTGAAGACATTGAGACCATTCAAAATCAGACACTTCCGGACGATTGGGATTTTCGTGCCGGGGGTGAACCTGTTATTAACGGCTGGTTAACACGGGCCTCCGTGCGGACACAACAAATTCTGTTTCCTCTGCTCGTCGGGGCCGGAGTTGTTCTGGTGGCCCTGCTGTACCGCTCCTTCCGGGTTCTGGTGGTTTTTTGTGGGGCTGTATTTGTTTCCGTGGGTTTTCCGTTTTTTATCATGATCCTGTTTGGATATCCGCACGATCTTCTGTCTATTTTGGCTCCTTTGCTCGTTTTGATCATTACGCTGGCCAGCGGTGTTCATTTTTTGTCCGCCTATTACCAATCCGAAGCGGCGTCGGAAACACGGGTCAAATCAGCTCTTGCCCGAAAATGGAAACCGGTATTGCTTTGTCATATTACGACGGCGGTGGGATTTGGATCGCTGGCGATCAGTACAATTCCGGCCGTTCGGGCCCTCGGAATTACGACGTTTTTCGGGCTCGGTTTAATGAGCATTTTTTATTTTGCCGGCATCCCCCCATTTATGAAATGGCTCTCACCACCGAATCGGCAGTGGACGATGAATCGAGTTCCCAACCTCCGGTCGTTTTACAACCGGGATCTATTGAGAGCCGTTGTACTGATCGGCGTGATGGGATTGTTTCTGGCGGGCGGCTGGTCATTTCTAAATGTAGACTACGAAACTCGGGCCCTGACGTATTTCCCTGATCAGCATCCCGTTCGCCGCCAGTTCTCCGGAATTTCCCGGGTATTCGTGTCTCCCCGCGGTGGCCAAATGAAACTAAATTTTAAGACGAACGAATCGGGACCGACGGTGAAATCCCGACGCCGGTGGAGGCGAAACGTCACGCAGATCAAGGGGATTGACCGTGTGCTAATTCCCCCCGAAGACAACTCAGCGGGCAAGGGGCAACTTGAATCCGTGTTTTTCGTAACCTTCGATGGTTTGGCCCACCTCGGCTCCATCCGTTCGAAGCTTCGGGAACAGTCAAAACAATATTTTTCGGGACTGAGGAAGTTGCAATTTATGGGCGTTCTGGATCGAATTTATCGGGCTCAATCCGCACTGAAAAATACACTTTATCAAAGTCTGGGTCTGTCGGGGCTTGTCATTTTTGGACTGATATTTCTCTTTTTCGGTGATCTCCCCGTGTTTTTATCCGTGGTCGTGGCCAACCTGTTTCCGATTGCTGCCGTTTTAACGCTGATGTACGCCACGGGTTACTCACTGAGTGCGGGGACCATTGTGGTGTTCTCGATGATTCTCGGGCTGGCCGTGAACGACACCATCCATATAACCGGTCATGTTCAGGAACAAGTCCCGGATATTCCCGGTGGGATTCGGGCTAATATCCGGCCCGTGTTGTTTACCAGTTTGATACTTGCGGGCGGTCTTTCGGTGTTTGTGACGGCCGACTTTCAACCCGTGAAACAGTTTGGCCTGTTTACGACCTGTGGAATTGGTTTTGCCTTAATCGGTGACTTTTTTGTGCTACCCGTTGTTCATCAACTTTTTATTAGGGAGGAATTTTAAATGGAATCCAATCACTCAGTCATCGAGGGCGTGGGAACCGCTCTTCCGGAACATCAACTGTCACAGCAGGACGCTTTTGAGGTCATGCACGAGTGGCTGGAAAACGAGGAGGCTGACCTGTCCCCGGGCCGGGCCGAGGACGTGTTCGATCGTGCCGGTGTAACGTCACGGCGGACCGTCAGCACGAAGGAGGAATTACTGGATCGACAGGATTTTGGCCGTCGGTCCGACCGCTATCAGGTTGAAGGGAAACAACTGGGAATTAAGGCGATTGACGACGCGCTGGAGCGGACCGGGCTGGAACCCGGTGACATCGATCTCATCATCACGGTGTCCTGTACCGGGTTTACGATCCCCCCACTGGATGCGTTGATCATCAATGAGCTTGATTTTCGGCCGGACGTCCGCCGGCTCCCCATTGCGGAACTTGGTTGCGCGGCGGGGGCGTCGGCCCTCTGTCGTGCCCGGGATTATCTGAAGGCGTATCCCGATCAGCGTGTGCTGATTCTGTCGGTTGAGATGTGTTCCTTAACCTTCCAACCGACCGACCGGTCCGGCGCTCAGATTGTCTCCGCCGCCCTGTTTGGGGACGGGGCCGCGGCCGTCGTCGTGGGCGGCTCGGACGTCTCATCCGACAATCCCGATCGTCCGGCACTGGTCGATTACGACACGACGTTTTTCGAGGACACACTCGACTTCATGGGGTATCAGAACAGCGAGCATGGCATGCACATTATGCTCTCCCCGCGGATCCCCGCGCACGTTAAAAAACACGTCCGGGGCCTCGTGGGGGATTTCCTTGACCGACACGGGCTCGGTCGAGGTGATATTGATAAGTGGGTCCTGCATCCCGGCGGACGTGCCATCCTCGATGCCTTTGAGGATAAATTCTCACTGAATGGCGAACTGGATCCGAGCAAGCAGATCCTCCGAAATGTCGGCAACCTGTCCTCGGCCACGGTCCTTTATGTACTCCGTAAAGTCATGGCGTCAGAGCCCGGTCCCGGCTCCCATGGATTGTTGATGGCCTTTGGTCCGGGTTTTTCGGCCGATATCGGTCTGCTGAAATGGGGAAGCTAACGTTATGAAACTCACGGTCGCAACCAATTTTGACGGCGATTATCTACGGTTCCTGGATGATTATCCCGTGGAGGAAGTCTACGGGAAATTACCCGATGACCCGTTTGGCGGCGGTCGAGTAAAATCCTCCCTTCCAAATGTTTCCTGGGATGATCTTCGATCCCACGTAAAGCAGTGTCACGAACAGGGGATATGGTTCAATTATTTGCTCAATGCCGCCAGTACCAACAACAAGGAGTTTACCCGCCGTGGCCAGCGCCAGCTGGAGAAGCTCCTCCGTCGTCTGGAAGGGATGGGGGTGGAGGCTTTTACCGTTGCCTCTCCCTACTTTCTGAACGTTCTCAAAGAGTTCAACCCGGAGTTTTACGTAAAAGTGAGTGTGTTTGCCCAGGTTGGTGACGTTCGAAAAGCCCGGCACTGGGAGAACCTGGGCGCCGACGAAATTGTTCTCGATTCCATGCTGGTTAACCGGGAATTTGACCAACTTGAGGACATCCGGGACGGGGTCTCCATCCCCCTTACGTTGCTCGCCAACAACAATTGCCTGTACGGATGCGCCCTGTCGCCCTATCACATGAACGTCATTGCCGCCGGTTCGCGTCGAGAAAGTCCCACGGGGGGATTCCTACCGGATTATTGTTACTTGCACTGCACGGCGAAGAAGATTGATTCTCCCTGGAAATATCTTGCGGCCGATTGGATACGTCCGGAGGACCTCGATCGATACGAGGATATTGGATACCGGCGGTTCAAGCTGGCGGGGCGGAACATCGCGACTCATTTATTGAAAAAACGGGTGAAGGCTTACAGCAACCGTCGTTACGACGGAAATTTACTCGATCTAACACAGGATTTCGGTGAAATCGACGGGGATAACAAGCAGGTCGAATCGTCGGCGACGGGCTGGTGGGGATGGATAAAGTGGCTCTGGAAGGCGGCTCCTCTGAATCTGACTGAATTATTGCGATTGTTCCGACTCAATAAGAAACAGGGATTCACACGAGTCCCCGAGCTTCCCTCTCCCGTCCACGTGGATAACAAAGAACTGGGTGAATTTCTCAGTGGAATTATTGAAATGGGTGGATGCCGCGACCGAACGTGTGACGATTGCGGGTATTGCCATCAGTGGTCGGAGAACGCTGTGACCGTCAACGAACAATCACGTGATGAGATTTTAAAGGACCAGCCCGATCTGACGGAATCGGTTCGTTCTGGAGGGCAGGCACATCGTGAAAACCGTGGATCTTGGTATCGTCGGTGGAGGACCGGCGGGTCTCGCGACGGCGATCCACGCCGCCGAAAAGGGATTTTCGGTAAAGCTCTTCGATCGTCGAACGCCCCCCATCGACAAGGCCTGTGGTGAGGGACTGATGCCCATTGGCGTGGATGAGCTTGAGCGGTTGGGTATTCCTGTGAGTGGCCCCGGAACATCCACGTTTCAAGGGGTTCGCTACATTGACGGTGACCACACAGTCGAGGGGAAATTTCAGCGGGGACACGGACTTGGATACCGCCGGACCATCCTTCATTCTAACATGGTCGAGCGAGCCGAATCCAACGGCGTTCACTGTGAGTGGGATACGACGGTCACCGGGTTGGACGCTCACCAAATAGAGACGTCCTCCGGTTCCGTACGGGCCCGGTGGATCGTTGGGGCCGACGGTCTCCACTCCCGCGTTCGAAACTGGGTGGAACTGGAACAATCGACCCCGTCGGGCCGCAAGCGATTTGGATTTTGCCGGCGGTTTGAGGTCACGCCCTGGTCCCGGTTCGTGGAAGTGTACTGGAACGACGGCGCGGAAGCGTATGTCACTCCGGTTGGGCCGAAAACCGTTTGCGTCGTGATCACCACGTCCAATCAACGCAGTTCGTTTAACGAGTTACTCAAAGTGTTCCCCAAACTGTCCAAACGGCTACCCGACACGGATCATGGGACTCGCCCCCGGGGAAGTGGTCCCATGTGTCAGCGGACGACCGGCGTGGTTCGTGACCACGTGGCCCTGGTCGGAGACGCCGCCGGTTACCGTGATTCGATCACTGGAGAAGGGCTGAGTCTCGCGTTTCAGCAGGGCCGACAATTGGTCGAAGCCCTCGAACAACGTGAGCTGGGAAAATATCAAACACAATGGCGGCGAATTGCCCGCTGGCCGTTTCTCATGACGGAATTTGTGCTGGCAATTCAACGGCGACCAAAATTACGTCGTCGAATTATCCGGGGGCTTTCATCCCGCCCCTCGCTGTTTTCCGGCCTGATTGAACTGAGTCAGGGGCGCTGGTTTCCACGGTGGCGTGATTTGTGGGACGGCGGTGTGGTTGCCAGTGGGGTTATAACGTCACTGCTCGAAGATTCCCTTAAGAAAATCGGCTAAATCCAATCGGGTCTGACGGAAGGGGGATATTAATCGCGACTAAACCGTTCACTTGAAATGTGTGATCGATGTGAAAAGACCATTGAAATCGTCGAATAAATCATTGATTGCATTTGGGAGGCTGTTCCAATGAATATGGCTCACTGGCACCTTGTTCTGAATCATGTTCCCATGTTTTTGACATTGTTTGGCATTGTCTTACTGGTTGTCGGGCTCTGGCGCAATTCGGATGAATTAACCGTCACGTCGCTGGTGATGTTTGTTCTCGCGGGAGCCGTGGTTGTGCCCGTTTATTACACCGGTCACGAGGCCGAGGGAATCGTGGAAGATCGTCCGGCGGTGAGTGAGCCGTTGTTGGAACAACACGAGGAGCTCGCCGAATGGACCCGTCTTATTTTGATTGTGCTTGGGCTGGTTTCCCTCGGTGCTTTGAGCTGGCTGATAAAGGGGAACGACCCGTCCTGGGTGTATGGCATCACCCTGGCGATATCATTACTGGGCACGGGATACCTCGGGTACACCGCTTATCTCGGCGGACAGATACGTCATTCCGAGATCCGCCCAACAAAAACAAACGGCTTGCCCGGATCGGAACACGCCGAGGGGGAACCGGAATCGGATGGACACGACTATCATGAAGAGGAGGCGGAATAATGGCTGAAAACAAGTCCGGCGTGGATGACACGCTCACGGCCGTTTCCGGTGAATGGGAGTTTGACGAGGACGTGGCCGATTCCTTTGATAGCCACGTTCGCAAAAGCGTTCCGTTCTACGACGAGGTCCAACGGATGGTAGTGGAATTAAGTGAATATTTTGTGCGTGAGGACAGTACAGTGTACGACCTTGGCTGTTCCACCGGCGAAACCCTGGCCCGGTTGCTGGACTTGCACGCGAACAAGCAAACCCGGTTTATTGGCGTGGAACTGAGCGAGTCCATGGCCGGACAGGCACGGTCCAACGTTGGTTCGGATCGAGTTCGTGTTCTGAACCAGAATGTCCTGGACACGTCTTTTTCTCCATCACCTGATTTTGTGACCGCCCTATACACCCTCCAGTTTTTGACGCTGTCGGAGCGGCGGGAGCTTCTCGAACAACTTTACGAAGCCCTCAATGAGGGGGCCGCGCTCGTTTTCACGGAGAAAGTGCACTCGAATGACGCTCAGTTTGAGGACATGTGGTTGGAATTATTCTGGGATTTTAAACGGCGCCAGGGATTATCACCGGATGAAATTTTACAAAAAGCGTGTAGCATCCGGGGTGTGCTGAAGCCACTGTCAAACCAGGAGAACCTCAATTTACTTCGCCAGGCCGGGTTTGAACGCGTTACGACCTTTTTTCAGTGGTACAACTGGACGGGTTTTATCGCAGTGAAAAATCGAAGCACCGATTGTGATCGATCCAGTGACTTGAAGGCGGACCGGGAAGATCGGGGAAGTCTCTCGAACCACGATCCGGAGGACGTCAATAATGAGTGATTGCGGGTTGCCCAAATTACACCTTCGGAAGAAAAAAACCAATGTCCGCCGGGTGGGCTACCTGCTGCTGTTTTTGTTTGCTGAACCGCAATGGTCCATGCTTGTGATTGGTACCGGCCTGGTTCTCGTTGCGGTTCTGATTCATGGCTGGGCGGCCGGATACCTGGCCCGGGCCGGTTACGGCAGTCGGGAAACGGTATTAACGGTCCGGGGTCCCTACCGTCATAACCGTAATCCCTACTACGTGAGTCACCTGATTATGGACCTCGGTTTTTTTACCGCCGCGGGCTTTCCTCACCTGTATCCGTTCTACGTTCCGTTTATATTCACCGTTTACGCGATTTGGGTCTACAACGAGGAAAAGTTTCTTACTGAGGAATTTGAAGAAGCATACGAAACAATGAAGCAAAAGGTTCCCCGCTGGTGGATCCGGTTAACACCGGCCCCCACACAGGGCCATGAGGAGGAATTTACCTGGGAGGATTACTTCCTAAATAATGAATTTAAGCGAACTCTGTGTCATCTGTTCTTGATCGGGTTGTTATGGGATTTTTTCTACCTGGCAAATCCATTTCTCTATATGGATATTTCCTCCCGGATGACTCTTTTGTCCCTCTATGTCCTGTGGATACTCTGTCGGAACGCCACACGTGAGGGAACTGGCAATCGCCGAGGGCTGATTATCACGGGGATTTGTGGATTCCTTTTCGTGTTGATCAGCCTGCTTCTCTGGTTACATCCTCTCAACAACTCTCTACCAGTGTTTCTCCAGTTATGGGGTGTAATCGTGGTAACCGTGGCCGCCGGGTTTCTGATTGATCCCATACGACGGCACTTCTCGCAATTTTACGAAGATCATTTCCGAACGTCCCTGAGTTTTCTGTTTGAATTCCTGATCGGGATTGGCTTAACCTCGGGCTCATTTTTTATTTTGTGGTGGACGATTACGCTGACGCTGTTTCTGTGGGCACTTGATGTGGAGTTCGATATGACGGGGCGTCTTTCTCCTTTAATCGAGTGGTCGTTTTCTTAGCCCGGATGATTCACATTCAAAACACCGTTGTGAATCATCCGGGTTAGATTGGGACGCCGGAATTAGGCTGCCTACGGTTCGAAAAGGAATTCTTGTTCTCATTTCGAAACGTCTCGTAACTGTTATGAGAAGAGAATTCTCTCCAGTAGCCATTGGATTGAGTGAATATGTGGAAACCGGCGTCGTAATGTCCACTAGGGGGGGGATAAAAATTGCTTTATTATTAACCAGGTCAAATGAGAGCTTCTTATCCCTCGCTTAAAGAGGAGAATCATTTGAATTGGGATCGTCTGAAGTCATATCTGGATCGGAGGATTGAAGGCAGTTCTTCAAGGGAGGATCGGGAACGAGAGGTAGGGCAAACTAAGAATGAACATCCCGGGGAACGATCCTCCCGTAACAAAGAACGTCGTGACAGCTCCGGTTTCGATCAATAGAAAGCCGTTCGGTTGATTGGGTTGGTTTAATTATCAGGCCGGGCCGGAACCTGAACCGCGATTTATCGGAGGAAAGGGTTCTTGTTACAAATTGTCAACGTCGATCCGTTAGTATGTCCGGACTGCGGAGCCGAGATGATCATCGTCGAGGTGGCCGAAAAGCAGTCGGATATCCAACGAATCCTTCAGGACCTGGATGGTTATTCATCGGGAACCGATCCACCACGAGGTCCACCGGAGGACTCATCGTCCAAGTATGAACCCTTCCAAGATGATTTGCCATGGGAAGAGATTGATCAGAGCTGAATAAGTTTTCACTCTCCCACACCATTCGGGATTGTTGCGGTTCAAAGAACTTCGTTACGATGTAGAAAAGGACAAACGATGGTCGGTAAGGAAGAAAACGAGAGAGTAGAGCAAAAGTATGGCGTATTGGAAGTAAGAAAGCGTTGTTGTGACGTCGAACCCCCCCTAAAATGTACTCCACAATGAAAACGTCTCAAAAGAAAATTCTTATCTTGTTCAGTCGGTCTGGGCCTTCGAGTGTTCGCTGACGGACTGTCCGGAAGCCGAAACGCCCGAATACGAACCCTACTCGACCCAGCCCGTGGTCAACCGTGACTTCGATCTGGTGGTCGATCGCGACCAGTACATGCAACCGCTCAAGGACTGCATGTTTGAACAGGCCGACTGGCTCGAGGACGTGCTCGTATTTGACGTCTACAGCGGGGATCCCCTGCCCGAGGATAAGAAAAGCATCAGCTTTACCATGAAGTTTCGCCATCCGGAGAGAACCCTGGACCGGAATGAAATCAACGACATCCAGGAGAACCTATTCGAAACCCTCAACGAGAACTTCGACGCCGAACTGCGGGAGTCGTAACCTTACCGAAAAAGGCGTAATGCAAGGAACAAGTTCAATTTCGCATTTAACTCCTCTGCCTCACTCATCAAATGCTCCCGCGCTTTTCGAGCCACCTCGTATATCTCAC